>JANPFJ010000399.1:0-18431 GCA_031423355.1 Gemmatimonadaceae bacterium
TCCCGACTACCGGCGAGGCTCGAGGATAGCCTGCGCCCGATCTGCGAGATCGAGCCAGTGCGCACGATGCACGCTCTGCGTGGTACCTGCGGCATTGCGGCGGGCCGCCACCAGAACGGCCCGCACCTGTGCCCGCGCGGACGCCGAAATGTCACTGCGCCGCACGTTGACCACCGGTGCCCCGAATCCGAAGCCCGGCGTACCGGGGGCCGCCGCGGGCGGAGCCGGCGGATCGATCAACGCCTGCATGCGCTCGAGATAGACGCGATGCAGCAGGCGCCGGTTGGCGTCGGGAGGTGACGTGCCGAGTACCGCCGCGGTGAGTTCACCGAGGTACCCGGCGATGTCGTATCCAACCCCTGGTTGCAGTGCCGCGCCCTGCGCCATGCGATCGAGTCGCGCCGGCTGACTGAGCGCCACGAGGATGTTCGCCTGCCGTGTGGCCAGCGCGCCCAATCCGGTGGCGGTGGGGCCGATTCGACTGATCACCTCTGCCGGCGCGAGCCACGCGGGCGTGTCGAATGCCTGAGATGCGAGGAAGCGCAGCGCCGCGCGCTGACGTGCCACTGGCAGTACCTGCCAGACAGGCCCAGCCTGATCAGCGACCTTGGGATCGATGCGCATGCCGCCGACCACGTTGGTCACGTGCCCCATGTACGTGCTCCACATGCCGAGTACTTCGCCGTGAATCTCGGCGAGGTCGGAGTAGTCTTCGCCGGCGCGAGTGGTCCAGGTGACCAGCTCGGGCACGACCCGGCGGAGATTGGCGAGCGCGTACGTCGTTGCGTTCACCGGATCATCACCGAGATCCTCGGTCTGCGCGCGTGGATCGATCCCCACCAGCCCCTGCGGCAGGTAGCGGTACGCGAACATGCCGGTCGAGTTCCGCAGCATCCGCTCCAGCGCCGGCCGCTCCGCCTCTGGCGTGGCGGCATTGGGCAGTACGCGGTAGCCCCACTCGATGACGAAATCATCGAATGGTCCGAGGCGACGGATGAAGTCCTTCGGGGCCAGTCCGTCGCCGGGCTGCGCCACGTAGTTCTGTCGCGCGTAGTCCATGATCGTGCCCGAAACGCCGTAGCGCGAGGTGAAGCTGCGCGACCTGAGAGAGTCGGTGGGAAATGACGCCGATGCGATCATGTTGTGGGGCAGTCCGAGCGCGTGCCCGACCTCGTGGGTGATCACCTGCGTCATCGTCTCACCCATCACCTCTTCCGGGATGTCGAGTGTGCGCGCTGCAGGATTCGCGGCGCCGGTCTCGATCAGCAGCCGGTTGCGATACGAGCGCATGTGATTGTGGTACCAGGTGATATCACTCTCGATGATCTCACCGGTGCGTGGGTCGGAGGTGCTCGGGCCCACGGCGTTGCGTACGGTGGATGCGGTCCAGCGGACGACTGAATACCGGATGTCCTCCGCGTCCCAATCAGGATCCTGTGCCTTGGTCGGTGCGTCCTTGGCCTGCACGGCGTTCCGGAATCCGGCCCGTTCGAAGACCTTCGCCCATGCGTTCACGCCAGCCCGAACGTAGGGGCGCCACTTGGCCGGCGTGGCCGGGTCGAGATAGTAGACGATTGGTGTCACCGGCTCGACGAGTTCACCGCGCGCATACGCGGCTGGATCCTTCGGCTCGAGGCGCCAGCGACGGATGAAGGTCTCGGTCGCCGCCTTCTGCTCATCGAGACCGTAGTTGATGCGGTCCACCGAGAAGAACCCCACTCGGCTGTCCGCAATGCGCGGACGCATCGGGACCTTGGGCAGCAGCACCAGCGACTGTCTCATGGTGAGCGTGATCGTCGCCGCATCGGCGTCCGTGGGCGCGGCACCGGCGTCAAAGGTCTGGGTGTGCGACACTTCGACGTTCATTGGGAAGCTCTTGATGCCATCGAGCGACGTGCGAAGCGGATCGAAACGTCGGACCTGGTACGTCCGGCGCTCGGCCGCTGACAAGCCCGAAAGCGCCGGAATATCGCTCGAGAAGAATTCAGTCACATCGAGGACGTACGAGGCGCTGTCCTTGCCGAATGCCTGGATCGGGAACGCGGCCAGGACCGCGCCGACGTTGTTCACGCGCACCGAGATTGCGATCGCGAGCGAGTCGTCGGCGTAGGCGTTGGTACTGATGGCTCGCAGGACGACGCGTTCGCCGAGCCGTTCGAAGCGGACCAGGCGCTCATTGAGACTGGTGCCGGCGGAGATGAATCCGTCGACGCCGGCTGGGACGCCAGCGATGCGACTGACCAGCAGCTGATCGCGGCCGAGGATCGTGTCGGCAACCTCGACGAACCATTTGTCGTCAACCTTGTGCACCGTCATCATGCCCGCGTCGGTCGTTGCCTTGGCGGTGATCACCTGTGCATATGGCCGAGGACCACGCCGTGCGGCGGCACCCGTGGCGCCAGCTGCTTCCGGAGTCGCCGGTGGTGTCGTGACGCCAGCGGGACGCGGTTGGGCGGTCAGCGCGCTGGAGACGGTGAGCAGGAGCGCGAGCGGAAGGGAGCGCATGGAGGTCGAGGTCTGGGGAGGGGCAGTTGGAAGTGCCGACAAACCTGTCGGGCGGCTCGCCACAATCCAAGCGGCGGCGGCCTGCGTCGCTCGCTGCGCTCCACCACCCCGTGACGCGACGGCGCGCAATTGGCCGCAGTGGATCACTCTGGTCAGCCGTGTCTCCCGCTGCTAATCTTCGGGAGCCGCGCGGGCTCCCATTCCCCATTCGTATTGGTGCTATCGATACTTCCAATCGGCTCAGTGCCTGGCTGGTCGACCGCGATCGCATCGACCGCCAGCGTCCCGCCATCGCCACCGCGACACTTCTCGCCGCGACACTTCTCGCCGCGACACTCCTCGCCGCGACACTTCTCGCCGCTTGCGCCGGCGAACCCGCGCCCGCACCGCGCCGCGTCACCGCAGACCCGGCGTTCTGCGCGAAGATCCAGCCCGCGGGCGTGCGACTCTCCGAACACCTTGCGCCCGTCGCCGCGCTGATGCGCAGCAGCACTGGCGTGCACGCGCTCGAAGAAGGCGATGTGTCGATGATCGCGCGCGCCTGGCTGACCGAAGCCGCTGAACGGTCGATCGACGTACAGTACTTCATCTTCACGGCCGACAACGTCGGGCTGATTGCCGTCGACTACCTCCTGCGCGCCGCGGACCGCGGCGTGCGTGTGCGACTGCTGGTGGACGATTTCATGCTCGAAGCGGATGGCAAGGCGTTGCTGGCGCTCGATGCGCACCCGAATCTCGAGATCCGGCTCTACAACCCGACCACCAACATCGGCAAGAAGCTCCCCGCCAAACTCGCGAACCTCGCCACTGATTTCCGCGGCTTCAACCAGCGGATGCACAACAAGACATTCATCGTGGACGGACAGGTCGTGATCACCGGCGGCCGCAACATCGCCGACGAGTACTTCGACTACGACCACGAATACAACTTCCGTGATCGGGACGTCTTCCTGCTGGGTGGTGTATCGGCGGATGTGCAGCGCTCGTTCGAACTGTTCTGGACGAACGCGCTCAGCGTGCCCGTCGCGTCACTCCTGCTTCCCTCTGTCGTTGCGGCGGATACGGCCGCGATGTATCGCTACCTGCACGAGTACGCATGTGATCCGCACAACTTCTGGCCACAGGTTCGCGAACGGATCACGCAGGTGCCGGTGGCGTTCGATCGCATCCGCGAATCAGGCGCGTTGGTGTGGTCGGACAGTGTCACCTTCGTCACCGACGCACCGGGCAAGAACGCCGGAACGGACGGACTGGGCGGCGGTGGCGCCAGCACGGAGGCATTAATCCGGCTCATCAAGGGTGCCCGGAAATCGGTGACGATCCAGTCTCCCTACCTTGTCACCACAGCGCTCAGTCAGGAGCTCTTCCGCGAGGCCGTTGCCCGCGGCGTTCGCGTCCGGATCCTCACCAACAGCCTCGCGTCGACCGACAATCTCGACGCCTTCAGCGGCTACCAGCGTGAGCGCGACGAGCTGCTGCGGATCGGTATCGAGATCTACGAGTTCAAACCCGATGCGGCCGTGCGGCGACAGGTGATGACCGGCGCGCTGCAATCCACCCTCGACTACGCGCCCATCTTCGGGCTGCATGCCAAGTCGATGGTGGTGGATGACGCGATCGCGGTCATCGGGACATTCAACCTCGACCCGCGTAGCGCCAACCTGAATACCGAGTGCATCGCGGTGATCCGTGACGCGCGGGTCGCCGGCGATCTGGCGCGGGCCATGGTCGTGGACATGCGGCCCGAGAACGCCTGGCACACCACGCGTGACTTCAACCCGGATGCAGGCGTGCGGATCGGGAAACGCTTCACGGTCTGGTGGAAGCGGGTGGTGCCGAAGTCGGTGCTGTAGCGTGCCTGACACGAATCGGCGCGCCCCGCGCATCCACTGCGGTCAGTGCAGTGATGCCTGCGGGTAGTTTCGCGGCATCTCGGCGCACGCGACGAATTCTTCGTCGGTCATCGGCGGCGCGTTGTAGGAGCGAATGTTGTCGCGCACGTGCTCCACGGTTCGCATGCCGAGCAACGTGACGGCAATGCCGGGGGTGCGCAGGCAGTACTGCAGCGCGAGTTCCATCATCGGGCGACTCCATTGCGCCGCCAGACGGCGAAGCGCAAGAATCCAGTCGCACTTGGGTGTCTGCTGCCGCAACTGACTCTCGGTCAGCGATTCCTTGAGCAGTCCGCCGCCAAAGGAGCCGCGTGCGATCACGCCGATCCCCTGATCCCGCCAGACTGGCAGGAGGCCGTTTGGATCCGGATCGAGCAGGCCGTAGGGCACTTCCAGTGAGTCGAGTGTGCCGCGCCGTGCCGCGCTGTCACCGTCGTCGAGCCAGTCTCCCGCCACGCCATAGTGCCTGATCTTCCCGGCTTGCTGGAATCCCTGCAGCACATGCAGGGTCTCGAGAAACGACTCCGATGCGATGTCCGCCTGCGACGGGCTGTGCAGCTGGTAGATGTCGATGTAGTCGGTGTGGAGGCGTCGCAGGCTCGCCTCGAGCGCGCGCGTCAGATAGGCCGGAGAAAAGTCCTGCGCCAGCTTGCCGGAGACTCCGGCTGGCAGGTTCTCGCGCTTGATCCCCAGACAGCGGACGAGGGGGCGAATCAGCGGCTTCACGCGCGCCAGGATATGGCGACGCGTGGGCAGCAGGTAGCCACCCTTACTGGCGATGATCACGCGGTCACGCCGATCGCGGAACGCCTGGCCGATGAGCGATTCGCTTTCGCCCTGTGAATACATGTCGGCCGTATCGTAGAAATTGATCCCGGCTTCAAACGCGGCGTGCAGCGTGGCGGTACTTGTATCGCTGTTCCCGCGGGCCATCAATCCTCCAATCCGCGAGCCACCGAAACCGATCTCGGAGACCGAGAGTCCGGTGGCCCCGAATGGACGGTACTTCATCGTGTCGCGCCCGCCGACGGCAGTGACTGCTGCTTCAGATCGTGCGCCAGCCGATCAGCCGCACGAGCCGCGATTGCCATCGCCGTCAGGGTCGGATTTTTCTCCGGACCGGTGGTGAAGCAGCTGGCATCGCAGACGAGGACGTTTGGCGCGTCGTACAATCGGTTCCAGGCGTCGGCCACGCCGTACTGACGTGATGCGTGCATCCGGATGGTGCCACCGAAGTGTACGGATTCGCCCGGTGTGAGCACGGTCGGTGCTTCTTTCAGCGTCGCCTTGTAGCCCGACGCGCTCAAGAGGTCGAGCATCGTCTGCCGCGCATCGACCACATTCTTGACGTCGCCGGTGTCGAACTGCATCCGGATCGAGAGTTCCGGGCGACCAAACGCGTCCCGTTGATCGCTCGATACGCGGACGAAGTTGCGTTCATCGGGAATCGTCGTTCCGAACACCTGAACACCAACCGTGGTGCTCTTCAGCCCCGCGCGGCTCTTGATGCGGTCCTTGGTGCTTGCGACTCCGATCGTCCACGATGTGGCGACCAACGGAGCGCTGCTGGCAAAGGGGCGTCGCGTCAGGTATGCCGCAGAATTCAGCAGCGCGATCGGTCGCTCCACGTCGCACGACCACCAGTCGCGAACGTGGTCGTGGAGATGCCGCCCGAGCAGCCCTTCGGAATTCCCCAGCCCATCCGGGAAGTCCGCCGACGTCGAGTTGAGCAGGAGCTTCGTCGAATGCAGGGGGCCGCACGCGACGACCACCGCGGCGGCTTCGATGCGTTTTTCCTGGCCATCACTGCGGTCGTGGTAGAGCACGCCGCGGACTCCCGAGTCGCGCGCTGACCACTCCAGTTCCAGCGCGTGGGCTCCCGAGAGCAACCGGAAGTGTGGCGAGGAGAGCAGTGGTGCGACGATGACGGAATAGCTGTTGAACGCCGTGCCGCGGCGGACGAGCATGGTCGGCGATCCATCCGCGATCGGGATCGGCGCCAGGGTCTGGCCCTGTTTGGCGGCCTCTCGGGCAACCGGGAGCCAGTCGCCCGGCAGCCGTCGCTCATGGGCGATCCGTCCACCCGGCAGAATGGGGAAGTCGCCCGACTGGCCACTCACGCCGATCAGGCGCTCGGCGATCTCGTAGTAGGTCTTGAGGTCGTCATACCGGATCGGCCACTCATAGCGTTCATGCAGCCGAGCCCCGTCGACGAAATCCTCTGGAGCAAAGCGAGGGACTGCTCCGGTCCACTGATTCGATGCCCCGCCGTGCGACATGTGGCGAATCCACACTGGCGCCGGTCCATCGTCGGAGACACCGCTCGCAACACGCTCGACATCCGGTATCCGGCGTACGAGATTCCGGTCTGCGATGCGCACAAGCAGGCCCTGTGGCAGGGTCTGGCCGGATTCCATCATCGTCACCGGAATGCCGCGCGAAACCAACTGGTGCGCCATCATGGCACCAGCCGGTCCACTGCCGATCACAACGACACGGCGCTCAGTCATCAGGACCCGTCCGCCGGAACGGGATCTCCGGACCGCGTCGGCCCCGTCTCGCTCCGACGCCGATCATGCGCCCGGAGCATAAGGAACATCGTCCTCTCGTCTCGGCACATCGGGCTACCGCCGGACGTGACCAATGGGGGCACTCACTTCCCCTTGTTCCCGAGCAGTGAGCTCACGAACCGATACGACGAGTAGATGATCGGCGCGGCGACGGTCGCGCGCTCGCGCAGACGCCCGACGGTCGTTGGGCGGAACCAGTTCGGGAAGAACTTGATCGCGCCGCCATCCTTCATCCACGGGTCGGGCAGCTGGCTGCCGCCGTCTTCCCAGGTCAGCGCGAGCATCGGCCGCGCAACCTGCGTCATGTTCGGCATGCCACGATGCCACATGCTCGAGGTGCGCACCATCACATCACCCTGCTTCATCTCGACGCGCAGACTGTTGCGCCCTGCATGTTCAGTCACAAAGCGCCAGTACGGATAGTACTTCTTGTGCGTACCCGGAGCCGCCTCCATTGCACCATTGGCAATCACCGTATCGACGACGGCCACGTTGGCAATCATGAACCCGCGTGAGAAGTCGTAGTCCGTGTGATAGTGCTGCGTCGTGCTCCCCGGCAGGTTGTAGTTGCAGCCCACGTTCGGCAGCCGCACCATCTTCGGCTCGATCTGCTTCATCAGATCAATGATGCCTGCGGCCGTCAGAATCTCGAAAATGAATCGTGAGTCCTTGCCGGGGAAGCAGTTCAGGTGACCGCTCAGCCGCCCGCCGCCGGAGAACAGTTCACCTTCCTTCTCCATCGCCGTAAAGGCCACGGTGAGGTCCTGGTGCAACGCTGCCAGCAGTGGCTTCGGAATCAGCTCGCGGAGCACGAAATAGCCGTCGCGCTCTAACGAGGTGCGCATCTGCTCCAGCTCGGCTGCGGAAAAACGCCGGACCGACGCCCCGGCAGGGCTTTCCGTTACGCTGAGTTCTGTCATATCATCTCCGTCCGCAACGAGCGGAATTGGGTGTTGATGTCGCACATGGTTTTAACCTAATTCTCTGGTGAATGAGCCGAGAAGCCCGTGGCGTGACGAATCGGGCTGCCGCGTGCCACCGCCCGGTACACGGACGTGACTTCGTCGGCTTGACGCTGCGGCCCGAAGTCGGTCACAACCCTCTGGCGCCCCCGTTTCCCCATCGCCGCCCGCCGGTCTGGGTCGCGGAGCAGGCTCACGAGGGCCTGAGCCAGAGCCTCGGTATCCCGCGGCGGTACCAGCAGCCCGTCGACGCCATCGGTAATGATCTCGGGCACCGCCCCGGAGGCGTACCCGACCACGGGTCGTTCCATGGCCATCGCCTCCGTCACGACGAGGCCGAAGGGCTCTTCCCAGCTCGGCAACGCGAGCACATCCAAGTCCTTCATGAGCCCAGGCGTATCCGCGACCCAGTCCACCCAGTCGATCCCGTCCGTAAGGTTGAGCTCGCTAATTCGCTTCCTGATCTCCGCCAAGTAGCTCAGGTCGCCCTCGGTGTCGATGCCGGTGGCGCGACCCACCAGCACCAGTCGGGCATCCGGAATGGCCGCACGGACCCGAGCGAAGGCGGTGATCAGATCCAGATGCCCCTTCCAGACCGTGAATCGACCGACGAGTCCGATCAGAGGGACGCCCTCGTCGACGCCGAGTCGCGATCGCAGCGAGCCCCCTTTCACCGACGCCGGGTCGAATCGGGTCGTGTCGGTGGAGTTGTAGACCATTGCGATGCGCTCGGGGGGAAGCCCGCCGTCAACCATCGATTGGCAGGTGAACTTCGAAATGCCGATGAATGCGCGAGCATGGCCTGCGGCCCAGTGCGCGGCGCGACCGATGTCGGTCGTCCACTTCAGGTGCAGATGCAGCACGACTGCGGCGCCGGTCAGCTTGCCGAGCAGCGTCGTGAAGGCCGCGTCGCGCGGTCGATCGGTTGTGTGAAGCGTCGTGATGTGCTCGCGTCTGACCAGCCAGACCAGCCGCAGCAAGGTCACGATTGCCGGGAGGTTTCGCAGGGCACTCAACGCCCTCGTGACGGCGTGGCGGCCGGTCAGTTCACGACCGAGATCACAGACCAGCAGTTGCGTCCGTGGCGCCATCGCGATCCAGCGGACCGTCTTGTCGAGATCAGCCGAGTGCCGATTGGTGGCGATGTACACGCCAACAGCGTCCGGATTCAGGTGCTCGATGATGGTGAGATGGACCGCCACATCGGCACCGAGGGTGCTGCGCGTATTGACGAAGAGAACGCGTGGTTTCGTATCGCGGCGTGAAGGGGCCTGTTCGGTCGCGGTCACGTCGGCTTGCTCATGTGAAGATCGTTCAGGCGCGTGTTCTGTGTACCCCGTCGTCGGGAGTACCCAAGCAGAATAGCCCGAGGTTCAGTCAAAGGCACGACGATCTGCTCCATGACTGAGTAACGGTGGTGTCAGCCACTGCTCTCACGTCGCTGTCGCGGATGCGTGTGCCGGCGCGGGGCGGGGAACGGGCGCCGCGCTGATGCAAGGATTCTCGACTCGGCCAGCCGGGATGCTCCGACCTGCGACCGCTTCGCGAACTTCGTTTCGAGGCCGCTAGCTTACCGGTGATGACTCATCGACTCGTCCATGCCGCGCTGATCGCGATCATCGGAATCACCGCTGGCTGCCGGCCAGCGTCCGAGGGCAGCCAGGAGCCCTCCCCGATCGACACCGACCTGCTCGACGTCACGGTGCCAGCACTCCAGCGCTTCTACGCAGAGAAGCGCTACACCGTCACCGAGGTCGTCCAGTGGCATCTGGCCCGCATCGATCGCTACAATGGCGTCTACGGCGCCATCGAGACGGTGCGGCGCGAGCAGGCACTGGCCGAGGCAGCCCGTCAGGATGCGGCAGGCAACGGTGCGCACGGGCCGCTGTGGGGCGTGCCGATCGTGATCAAGGCGAATACCAGCGTCGAAGGCGAGGTGACGACCGCCGGCTGGGAGGGCTTCACGCGACCCGGGCACGAGCTCATCGCGCCGCACGATGCCACGGTCGTTGCGCGGCTCGAGGCTGCCGGCGCCATCATCGTCGGCCTGGCGAACATGCCTGACCTGGCCAACAGCGACACCAACCGTGGCTCCTCGTTCGGGCGCACGGGCAATGCGTACGACGTACGCTTCTCGCCCGGGGGATCATCCGGCGGCGTCGTGACTGCCGTGGCCGCGAACATGGCGCTGCTTGGCAACGGCACCGATACCGGCAACTCGATTCGCATGCCGGCCGCGACGAGTGCGCTGGTCGGCGTGTATCCGACACGTGGGCTCGTGTCGATCGCGGGCATTGCGCCGCTCGACTGGCTGCTGGACAACACCGGACCGATCGCGCGCACCGCGACCGACGCGGCGATTGCACTGGCAGTGATGGCTGGCGCGGATTCGCTCGATCCGGTCACGCTGCACGCACCCGTCAGTGCGCGGCGTGCGTCGTACGACTCGGTGCTCGCGACGGGTACGCTCAAGGGGAAGCGCTTCGGTGTGCCAGCCTTCATTCTCGCTGGTGATGGTGTTCCGTTTCACGGTATCCCCGTCACCGTGCGCGATGCCGAGGCCGAACGCATCCGCACCGGCGCAAACCAGCCGCTCCGACCGGAAACGCGGGCGATGTTCCTGCAGGCTGTGGCCGCGTTGCGTGCGGCTGGCGCGGAGGTCGTGATGACGGACAGCGTGCTGCCCACCAGCTTCGCGCGCCTGGCCAGTCGCGTGTCGACGTATGCCTACATGCGCGATGGCACCGAGCAGTTCCTGGCACGGTTTGGCCCCACGGAGTATCACACCGCCGCCGAGTATCAGACGGCGGTGGGTGCGCCGCTCTACACGTCGTCGATCGGCACCGAGAACAACTTCCGCAACATGGGCGCGGTGCGCCTCGATCAGCGCGTCCTCGATGCTGATCGGGATGCCGAACGCCTGTATCACGCACCGCGGCGTGCCCTGTTGGCCGCCTACCGGGCGACCCTCGATACCCTCAGGCTGGATGGTTTCGTCTATCCGGCGACGCAGATGCCGCCGCCGGACGAAAGCATGGCGCAGGATGGCCGCCTCAGCGAAGGGCCGCACTCGAATACCAGCTGGGTGAACATGATCGGCGTGCCCGCGGTGGTCGTGCCGGCGGGCGTCTATGCGAGCGGCCTGCCGTTCGGGCTGGAATTCTCGGCGCGTCCGTGGGCGGATGCCGATCTGCTGGCCGTCGCCAGCGCCTGGGAACGGGTCGGCAGCTGGCGGAAGCCGCCGGTGCTGGTGGAGCGGGGACTGCTGTCGATCACGCCGGCCCGCGCGTCGCGTGCCACGCGGACCGGAACACGCCGGTAGACGGGGAGCGTCTGCCGGAGGGCTGTGAAGCTCCTCAGTGGTTCAGGATTCTCGTTCGTGCCACCGGCCGTCGGCTAGCTTTCACCCGAGACCTGTCGCCCAACGCAGTCACACACCGTTTACGTCATGTGCATCTACGCCAATCTCGGCTCGACGCCCGAGCCTAAAAAAAACGCCGGCGACGCCGAAAGCATCGTCGGCGAAGAGGACGCGCTGCTCGACTTCAGCGAGGCGATGAGCTACAGCGACTACCTGCAGCTCGACGCCGTGCTTGGCGCGCAGAAGCCGCTCTCGCCAGCGCATGACGAAATGCTGTTCATCGTTCAGCACCAGACGAGCGAACTCTGGATGAAGCTGATGCTGCATGAACTGCACGCGGCGGTGAAGCACGTCGCGGCCGATGACCTGCAGACGGCGTTCAAGATGCTGGCCCGCGTGTCGAAGATCATGGAGCAGCTGGTGCACGCCTGGGATGTGCTGGCGACCATGACGCCGCCCGAGTACAGCGCCATCCGGTCATACCTCGCCAATTCCAGCGGCTTCCAGAGTTTTCAGTATCGCTGCATCGAGTTCGCAATGGGCAACAAGAATGGCGTGATGCTCAGGCCGCACAAGCATCGCCCCGATCGCCTGGCCGGTGTGATGGCCGCCTACGAGGCGCCATCGCTGTACGATGAATCGCTGCGCCTGCTGGCGCGTCGCGGGCTGGCGGTGCCGGAGAGCCATACGACGCGTGACTGGACCAAGCCGTACGTGGCTGACGACGCCGTGGAAGCGGCGTGGCTGCAGGTCTATCGCAACCCGCGTGAACACTGGGATCTCTATCAGCTCGGTGAAGAGCTGACGGATCTCGAGGATGCGTTCCGGCTCTGGCGGTTCCGGCATGTGACGACCGTGGAACGCGTGATCGGGTTCAAGCGAGGCACCGGTGGCACCGGTGGCGTGAGTTACCTGCGCAAGATGCTCGACGTGGTGCTCTTCCCGGAGATCTGGCGGTTGCGGACCGTGCTCTGAGTCGGCCTGGGCGCACTCGCGGGACGCAGACGCGCATCATGAGGCTGGCGGTACCACCGGCGACTCGCCAGCGTCCTCGGCGCGGCCGCCGCGCGGCGGAACCTGGTTCAGCAGCGCCTCGATCTGGCTCGCCGCGATCTGGGCGACACGCGCGGCGGGAACGCCTCGTTCGACGGGATTCCTGAGCACCTCCGCAATGCACAGCAGACTCGCGCCGAGGGTCGCGCTGAACTGTTCATCCGGTGGGGAGTCCCGCAGCTCGGCCCGCGCCCGCGTGACGAGCAGATTCGACAGCTCGGTGCCGACGCGATCGGCGAACTCCAGCGGGTCAGTGGGCATGATGGAATGCGTGCAGAGTGATGGCGGCGAGGGCTGTCCCCGAGTGACGGTCGTGGCAGGTAAACTATGCACGCGCTGCAACATTCCTGGGGCGCGTTGGTATGCTCAGATGCACCTCACTCACTCCTGAGATACACCATGCGACATGCGATCGCCGCTCTTGCGCTGCTCATTGGCTTCGTGGGCCCGCTGCGTGGGCAGGACGGACCGTCGCTTCGCGGCACGGTGCGCGATTCGACCGGGCGTCCGATCGCGCGGGTCGAAGTGTCGTACAAGGAGACGCGGACGCTCTCCGATTCGGTCGGGAACTTTCGCCTCGCTCCGGTGCCCGCTGGACGCATCACGGTGCGCTTCGAGCGCGATGGGGTGCTGCTCGGCGAGGTGCAGGCCAACGTGACGTCGGACACGACGTCCGACGTGTTGGTGGAGACACTCGGGAGCCTCGGCGAGCCCCGGTCGCTGCTGGGTACGGTGGTGGATTCCGCCGGCCGGCCGATGCGCGACGTGACGATCGAGGTGATGACGGTGCTGCTCGAAGCACGTACGGACTCACTTGGTCGCTTTGCGCTGCGAAATCTGCCGGCGCGGCGACATATCGTCCGGGTCCGTCGCGTGGGGTTCTCGCCGACCTTTCTCGCGGCAGATCTCACCGACAGTTCGTCGACGCGCGCGCGAGTCGTGCTTCGGCAGTTCGCGGGCCAGAATCTGGGCCTGGTGGTGGTGCGGGCGGCAAAGCCGTCGGGTCGCATGAGGGGTTTCCTCCGACGTGCCGAGCGACGGTCAGGGTGGGGGACGATGCTCACCGGAGAGGAAATCATGGCGCGGCACCCGACCGAGGTGACCGACCTTTTCCAGAGCATGGCGGGCCTGCGGGTGGCGAAGGATTTTCGCGGGTCCATGCTGGTGACCGGTCGCGGGAATTGCCGGCTGGCCGTCTTCATCAACGGCTTTCCCGCTCCACAGCTGAGTGGTGCGTCGATCAACGACATGGTGAGCACGCTCGACATCGCGGGTCTCGAGGTCTACACCGGGATTGCCGGTGTCCCGGCCGAGCTCACGATGGGGCCGGCCAACCCGTGCGGCACAATCGGGATCTGGACGAGGTAGGCCCAGCGCCGACTTCCCTCGACGCGGGCCGGCCGCGCAATCGGGCCGCCGCAGGTGTCAACGGCCCGACAGGCCTTCCTGTCGGGCGACGGGGCGTCGACTATGCTTCGCCTGCGGATTTCGGATGTCCAGCAGTCTCACAGGGCGACGACAGGGGCACGCATCACGATGGACCTCCAGACCGTGCAGCTGCTCTCGGTCGTCGCAATCTTCACGGCCTTCGCGGTTGGTGAACTGCTGATCGACAAGTTCTTCGCGCCGGAAGCGACGCGCGAGGACAATCGGCTCGATCTGGCGGTCGGACTGATGTTTCCCGTGATCTCCGGCCTGGTGTTCGCCAGCGCCCGCGCGCTCTGTACCTGGCTGATGCCAGACGCCCGGGATGCATGGGCCCACTCGGCGTGGTGGCAGATGGTGCTGGTCCTGCTGGTGGCGGACGATCTGACACAGTACTTCTGGCATCGATTGTCGCACACCTCGGTGATGTGGCCGCTGCATCGTGCGCATCACTCCGCGGCGTACATGAGTGTGCGGGTCGTCTATCGCAACAACGCCTTCTACTACGCCCTCATGCCTGGCCTCTGGTTGAGCGGGGCGTTGCTCTACCTGGGATTTGGCTGGGTGTTCGTCTGGTACAGCGTGGCGAAGTTGACCGTGATCATCGGCGCCCACTCGGCCGTGCAGTGGGATCGGTTCCTCTATCAGTATCGCCTGCTGCGACCGGTGGCGTGGGTGGTCGAGCGCACGATCTCGACGCCAGCCACGCACTTCGCACATCACGCGCTGACGCAGGACGATGGCATCGGGCACTACATCGGTAACTACGGCAACATGCTGTTCCTGTGGGACGTGCTGTTCGGCACCGCGCGTATCACGCGGAAGTATCCGCCGGCGTACGGACTGAAGGACGATATCCGCCACGGTCCCGAGAAGTGGTACACGCAGTTCCTGTATCCGATCTTCCGGTCGCGGCGGGGCGAAACGGTCCTCGGCTACGAGAAGCACACGCCCGTTGATTGAATGCGCAAGCAGCACTCTGCTCGTCGCGAGGGGTGCGGAGCCGCTGCGTTGCTGGCTGTTGCAGACTCCGTAGCACACATTCAGTCTCCGTGCTGACCTCATCCGCCGTCCCGGAGTCCCACGCCGCATGAAGAACAACTGGCGGGTGGTTGCGCTGCTCTGCCTTGTTGGCTGCGTCGCGTATCTGGTGCGTACCGACGTCGCGGTTGCACAGGAGCAGATGGCTCCCGCGCTCGGCCTGACCATGGCCGACATGGGCCTGATCACCGCGTGGGGATTCCAACTCAGTTATGCCCTTCTTCAGGTGCCCGCCGGCATGTTCGGTGAACGATTCGGCGCCCGAACCGCGCTGGCGCTGGCACTGCTCGGTTGCAGCGTCGCCTCCCTGGTGACGGGATTTGCGCCTGAGGGCGGTGCGGCCGCCACCGGCACGCTGGTCGGCACGCGCATTCTGCTCGGAGTCTCTCAGGCGGCGGTCTTTCCTGTCGCGGCGATGGCTGTCTCGCAGTTCGTACCTGACGAAAACCGAATGCGCGCCACTGCGCTCTACATCTCGTCATCATCGCTCGGGGCGGCGATCGCGCCGTTGCTGATGGCGCCGGTGATGGAGCAGTTCGGATGGCGCGCGGTGTTTCTGCTGAGTGGGTCGATCGCCGCGATTGCCTCGGTCGTCTGGTTCACGCAGATGCCACGTCGGCCGGCTGTCTCCTCCGTGGCATCCACGTCAGCGTTGTCGCTCAGTGGCCTGCTGCGCGGTACCCGGCTGCTGGCGCGCAATCCGAACATGCAGCGACTCACAGTCGCATATCTGCTGCATTCAGCGGTCTACTTCGTTTTCGTGTTCTGGTTCTTCCGGTACCTGACCGAGGGCAGGGGATTCAACGTGCTCGCGAGCGGCGTCTGGGCGAGTCTGCCAAACGTCGCGGGTTTCGTGTGTGCGCCGATCATCGGGATGCTCGCCGATCGCCTCGGGCGAAAGATTGGTGGCAACCTGGCGCGCCGTCGTGTTGCGATGTCCTGTCTGCTCGGTGCGACGGGCTTCGCGTTGGCGGGTGCGGCGGTGCCGGGAGCGCTGCTCGCAATCGCCGCGCTGAGTCTTTCGTCAGCCTGCCTGAATGGTGCCGAGTCGCCGTTCTTCGCTACGGCGACGGTGATTGGTGCCGCCAACCCTGGTGCTTCGGCGGGACTGCTGAACCTGATGGGGAACCTCGGTGGCGTGCTCTCGATCTGGCTCGTACCCCGCATGACGGCCGCATGGGGCTGGAATGGCACCATCAGCTTCTGGGCGGGTGTGGCGTTCGTGGCGGCGGTGCTCTGGTTGACGGTGAACAGTGATTCGGCGGCGCCTGACTCGGGCGGTATGCGCGCCTGAGCGCCGTCACGTGATCAGAATCGCGTGACGGCGTATGAGTTCACGCGCCACGTGCCACCGGCCTCGATCGGTCGCGCGGCGTCGAGGCGGAACAACCCGCCGAAGAACGCGACGCCCGCACCGGCCGAGCGGAGTTGCGGCGCTGTGGTGAACAGGTCGCCACGTCCACCCGCCCAGCCCTCGTCGACGAAGAGCGACGGCTGGAAGCGTCGCAGCCCTTCGTAGAGCAACTCGCCGCGGCCGATCCAGAACGCGTCGCCGCGCTGGGTTCCGGCGATGTACCCTCGCACGGTCTGCCACCCGCCAAGGTTCCAGTACCGTTGCACCGGCATCGCACCCAGCGACGCACCCAGGCCGCCGGAGAGCACCACACGTGTTTTGAGCGGCAGGCGCCGTTCGACGGCGAGATCGAGGGCGCTGCGACCGTACGTCCCTTTACCGCTCGCCGCTTCCGTGCGCGAGTCGGTGGAGAGTCGCCAAGCCGACGCGTCATCGCCTTGGGAGCCTCGCCAGCGCACGGATACGCCGGCAAAGACGCCGCGCGTACCGCCGCCCAAGGTGTCGATGATGTTCGGTGCGAAGCCGGCCTTGGAGTCCCATAGTCGGGCGACCACCCATTCGGCCTGCGCCACCGCAGCCGACTGCTGCTCAGCGAACACGCGCCATGTCAGCGCACCGCCGGCGAGGGAGCGATTCCTGGTGCCCTGCGCGTCGACGCCAGCGGCCCGGAAGTAGAACCGCTCATCAAGCCCCGAGATCAGATTCTGGAAGGAGGCGCCGAGAACGAATGCAACGCCGTAATCGTCTGCTTGCGTGAGGCGACGGTACGCGCCGACCCGCCAATTGGCGCCGGCCACGGCGCGATCGACAAACACCTCGCCGTTCAGCTGTCGGTCTGCCGCACTCGCGCGAAGATTCGCTTCCCATCGCAGGCCGGGCCCCAGATCCTGTCGCAGCGCGCCGCCGAACGAAGCGCCTTCGATGCGGTTGTAGCGTACGAACTCGATACCGGTGACTGGCCGCATTGGCTGCGGACTCCACGACATCGGCGCGACGGATGCGAGTGACGCGATCAGCGCGTCGCGATCACCCGTTCCCCAGATGCTCTCGTTGGTGCTGAGGAGATCGCCCTCGAAGATGGATGCGCGCGACAGCGCTGCCGTGTCACACGGCACGAAGACTTCTGCCGGAACGCGCCGGCCATAACGTGATCGGTACCGTGCGTACGTGCCGGTCTGCGCACACTGCGTGTTGCGCAGTGAATCGAGCTGCGCGCGAATTGGCGAAAACGAGGTGTCGGTCCACTTGCGATACTCGGCGAACACCTTTGCCGTATCGCGCTTGTTCCGCGCCGAACGCAGCAACGTGTCCCGGAGAGCGGCGCGCACGCTGTCGACCACCCAGAGCGAATCCGATTGCGAGCGGAGCGCGATCGTCGCCGGCGGCAGGGCAGTCGGCAGCTCCACGGTTCCATTGACGGATTCGTATACAAAGCGCTGTTCCTGCCGTCCGCGAACGATGCTCTCGCCCGGTGATTCGATGCGGAAGTCCGCGACCTGTTGCCGTGGCAGCCAGAAGCGACCCTCGAAGAGCCCGCTCTCCACCGTGACGGCTTCGAGGGTGGCGCGCAACGGCGAGGCCACCAGTGACAGCCAGCGCGGCGGACGATTCGCCGGATCGGGATTCTTCTTTGCCTCGAGAAGAATGTCGACCGGCATGGAGTACCGATAGGCAGCGCGTACCAACTGCCCGGTGCCCGACTCGAACCAGAGGGATGCCGAGAGTACGCGCCAACTCGCCGTCCGCGGCGTGGCTCGCAGTTCGTACAAGACGATCCGCGAGGCATCGGGAAGTCGGATGCTCACTGAATCGCCGAGGGCGTAGCGATAGACGTTTTCGGCGCCGGCGGCGAGCGGATGGACGGTGCGCCGGTCGTCGGTCGGGGTACTGACGAACGAACTCCCGATGCCCCAGAGCGGCTCTTTGCCGGGGAAGTACGGCACCGGAACGCTGGCGTCTGCCGCTCCGCTCCGCCCACCGCCGAACGGGCTGTTACTGACGCGGCGCCGTCCCAGCACTTCGACCCGGACGCCGCGCGCACGGGTCCACTGCACGCGCCCCGCGCTTTCGTCGCGCTGCAGCACGCGTTCACGCGCGGCGCCGCGAATCGAGAGTGAAAGTGTGAATCGTTCGCGTGCGAGCGCGTCGTACGACTGCAGGGCCGCGTCGACGCGGAGGCGTGTCGCGCGGGCGCGGGCCAGCAGATCTGCCGCGGTCTGTACCCAGGCACTGTCAGGGCGTGTGCCGCTTCGGGCGTCGGTGGGTGAC
>JANPFJ010000400.1:0-2515 GCA_031423355.1 Gemmatimonadaceae bacterium
GTCGAACTGCGCGCGATCGGCAGCGGTCGGGCCGCACGCGCACGGGTCACCACGATGTACGCCAACATGAAGCGCGGCGATCTGCTGATGCCGCTCGACACATCGGCGACGCCGTCGACGGTCCGCCCGCAGGACGTGAGCAATGGGCCGGTGTACGAGGTCGCCTACATCGCCGGCGGCGTGGTGCTGCCGACGATTCAGAACTTCATCGTAATCGCACTGCCGAAAGGCGCGACCAGCAAGGTCGGTGACCAGTTCTCGCTCTACGCGGATGGGCAACCGCTGACCGAGGGCCGGAAAGACATCGCGCCATCGAACGTGGTCGCGCAGGTCAGCGTCGTGCGGGTCACGAGTGAGAGCGCGACGGCGATTGTCGTCGGTCACGAACAGCCGGCGATTCGCGTTGGCATGAAGGCCCGCCTGGTGAGCCGCATGCCCTGACCGTCACCCGGTCCGCGCCACCCGGCGCCCGCCTGCGGGGCAACTCATGCCTCAGCAGGCGGGCGCTGTTAGTTTGTTCATCGTCGATGCAGGGCCTCCGCCGTCGAGCGCGGCGAACCCGACGAGCTGTGCGCTTCTGTCTGTCTCCATCTCTGCCCCAGCACCCATGCCCAATCGCGCAGTGTCCCGCTCGAGCGACCAGATCATCGTCCTTGCCGCTGAGTTCGATTCGTGACGCGACGCGTGCTCGTCACCGGTGGGGCCGGCTTCATTGGATCACACGTCACCGATCTCTTCGTCGCGCGGGGCTATGCCGTCACGATCCTCGACGATTTCTCCAGTGGCAAGGAAGCGAATCTCAACCCGGCCGCGACCGTGGTGCGGGAGTCCATCGCATCCCCGGCGGCGGCGACGCTCGTCCGGGAAGGGAAGTTCGACGTGATTTCACACCTTGCCGCGCAGATTGACGTGCGGAAGAGCGTGAACGATCCAGTCTGGGACGCGGCAGTGAACATCGGTGGCTCGCTGAATCTGCTCGAGGCCGTTCGGCATTCAGGCCACCAGACGCGATTCATCTTCTCGTCCAGCGGTGGTGCGCAGTATGGTGATCTTGTCGCGCTGCCGACACCGGAAGATGCGGCCAAGGATCCGCAGTCACCGTATGGCACCGCGAAACTCGCCGTCGAGTATTACATGAACTATTACGCACGCGTGCACGGCATGGATACCGTGGCATTGCGCTATGCGAACGTCTATGGCCCTCGGCAGGATCCGCATGGTGAGGCCGGGGTGGTGGCGATCTTCTGCCAGCGTATCCTGGCCGGGACGTCGATCACCGCGTTCGGCGATGGGCTGCAGACGCGAGACTACGTATTCGTCGGTGATGTGGCTCGCGCAAACGTTCTCGCAGCCGAAAGCGTGTTGCCGCCGGCTGGCCGCCTTGATCAGCGTGGCTTCAACATCGGCACTGGTGTCGAGACGAACATTCTCGAACTGGCGGCCGGGTTGCAGCGTGTCGCTGCTGCAACCGTGCAGATTCAGCACGCTGATCCTCGAGCTGGTGAGCAACGGCAGTCGTGCATCGCCGTCTCGAAGGCCGCCGAAGTGCTTGGCTGGAGCCCAGCCGTGTCACTCGATTCGGGACTGAAGGCGACGATCGACTACTTTCGCGCGCAGTCCACGGGCGTCGCAGCGTAATGCCACTGCTTGCGCTGCTTCAGCTTCAGGCGCCACCGTCGGGATCGATCGTCGGACTTCTTGCGCACGGCACACCGGTCTCGTGGCTCGTCCTGCTCTTTCTGCTGTGTCTCAGCGCCGTCAGCTGGACGATCATGGCCATGAAGTTTCGGGAGTTTCGCGCCAGCCGTGCCGCTGCGGTACCGCTGCTCGAGTATCTCCCTCAGGCGGAATCATTCGAATCCCTGGCTGTCCGGGCACAGCTCGCACTCGGCTCACCGCTCTATGCGGTCTTGAAACGAGCGGTGCGATTCATGACCGACACACGACCGGCGATTGGCGGCAACACGGAACGCCAGCCTCGCTTGTCGCAGGCGCAGGTGGAGGCGTTGCAAATGCTGCTGGAGCGCGAATCGACGGGTGAGCGTGATCGACTGGAACGGTTGCTGCCGTGGCTCGCGACGATTGGTGCGGTCAGTCCGCTCATCGGTTTGCTCGGCACGGTGCTCGGTGTGATCAATGCGTTTCTGGGTGTGGCCGCCAGTGGCAGCGGGAACATCAGTGCGGTCGCTCCAGGTGTCGCAGAGGCACTCATCGCCACGGCGCTCGCCCTGACCGTCGCGATTCCTGCCGTTTTCGGGTACAACTATTTCGCGAATCGGCTCAACCGACTGACCAGCGAGCTTGATGCGTTCAGCACCGACATCATTGCGTTGCTCGTGCGCGACGGCCGGATCTGATGCGACGAAGTCGCGCACGCGTTCGGACGCCGCTCAACGCCGAGATCAACATCGTCAGCCTGATCGACGTGATGATGCTCCTGATGATCATTTTCATGATCACGGCGCCGCTGCTGACGGGCGGAGTCGACGTCAAGCTGCCGAAGGCGAACGTGCGT
>JANPFJ010000401.1:0-32284 GCA_031423355.1 Gemmatimonadaceae bacterium
CGTTCGCGTGCGAGCGCGTCGTACGACTGCAGGGCCGCGTCGACGCGGAGGCGTGTCGCGCGGGCGCGGGCCAGCAGATCTGCCGCGGTCTGTACCCAGGCACTGTCAGGGCGTGTGCCGCTTCGGGCGTCGGTGGGTGACTGCGCCGACAGCGATGCTGCCGCGCACGACATCAGGCTCACGAGTACGATGGCGGCGAGGTGGATCATGAGTATTGCAAGATGGGAACGCGGGCGTCTTGATGGCCGTCCGTCTTACGTGGGTGATGATGCGGGGGTTCCATCGCGCGCTCATCGCACATCACCGTCCGCTCACTGTGCGCGTGCCGGTGCTTGGCGACGGCGCCTGTGTCACCTGTCCGCATGGGCAACCACGGCGCGCGACGAGCTACCAGCCCCCCGTTCCCGCCGCACCCTTCCACGGCCCCGCGATCTCGTCGGTCACCCAGCCACCATAGAACCCGCCATCCTGCGGGCGCACGCGTTCACCGCTCACGAAGCACTCGGCCTGCGTCGCGTACACCGCCACATGGCCGCGCAGCAGGCCAAATGGGTCCGCCGGATCTTCGTAGGACCATGCGGCGCGCGGCAAGCGAATGCCGCCTGCCGTGATCGTCCAGTACTGCGCCGCGCCTTTCCACTCGCAGTGTGACGATCCGGCCGCCGGCGTGAAGGAGTCGCGCAGACAGTCGGCAAACGGGAGATAGAATCCTGGCGGACTCGCGGTCTCGAGAAGGCGCAGTGCCCGTCGCGTCCGAACGATCTCGACGCCGCCTACTCGCACCACGACTTCCCGCGAATCAGCGCGGATGACCGGCGGCCGTGGATAGTCCCACACCGATTCCTGCGTCACCGATGGCACCTGCGCAAAGGGTGGGCGCGCTCGTCCGGTCCAGGTCCACATCTGCAGTCTCGCTCACCGATGGTCGTGGGCCTGCGCATCACTGATCACCCGGCAGAAACTATGTCGCCCGGCTCCGCTTTGCCTCGTACAGATGGCGATCCGCACGCGCGATCCACTCATCGACTGTCTCACCACGCTCTGCGGTGGACACGCCCATCGCAGCGGTCACGACGCGTACGATGCCGTCGGCCAGCGGTACCGCTGTCTCGTCGAGGCGGCGCTCGAGCCGGTCGGCCAGTGCGGCGGCAGCTCTCGCATCGGTGTTCAGGAGGACGATCGCGAACTCGTCACCGCCGATCCGGCACACGACGTCCGTGGCCCGGGTACAGACGATCCAGCACGCCTTTGCCACCGCCTTGATCGCCAGATCACCTGCCGGGTGTCCGAGCGAATCATTGATCAGCTTGAGCCCATCCAGATCCAGTGTGATGAGCGACGCGAGGCTGCCCGAGAGTGTCATCAGTGCGATGGCCCGCTCGGTCGCCTCGGTGAAGCGGAGGCGGTTGCCGGCACCAGTGAGCGGGTCGGTACGGGCGCTGTCTTCTGCGTTCGAGAGTGCGCGTCCGAGCGACTCGACTCGCTCGGCCATCATGAGGCGCTCCTGCGCGGCGCGATTCTGCCGCGTCGTGATCGCCTCGGTGATGAGGCGCAACGCCTCAGGCAGCTCCCGCATCACCGCCGCAGGATCACCGCGTTGCGCGCAGGCGCGCATGAGCGCCAGTTGCTGTTCGACGGCCGCGTCGGCGAGTGCATCATCGCCGGCGACTTTCACCAGCGACGTCACCGTATCCCAGACGACGCGCTGCAGATCGCCGAGCTGCTGGCCGGCGTTGGCCGCCTCGGCGCGACGGCGTTCACTGGTGAGCGAGGTCAGGGATTTCCAGTCGCGCGCGTGGACTGGGCCCGAGACTGCGTCGGGCGGGTGCACGCCGGGGATCGGGGTGCCGATCGTCGCATGGCGCTGCCACTCGAGGATCACGCGCTCGGCATCGGACCGGTCTTCATCCGGGAGCTGAATCGGATGGCGTGACCAGCATTGCAGGAGCGCGCCGAGGCAGTCGAGGACCGGGGTCTCATCACTTACACCCGCGGTGGCAACTGGCGCGTGCGCCGTTGCGGGCGCGAGTATGACCGACGGTGTGGGAGTCGGCGCGCCCGCCACTGTCGGGGCAACATCTTGACTCGGTGTGGTGCTCCGCGGGCGGGAGAAGAGCTCGCGCAGGTTTGGCATGCGACGGTGGCGGGGCAGGTAGCGACTGAGGCGGCAAAGGCCGAGGCGACGTGCGCCGGAACCAGACCGGGGCCAATCGCTCCCGGGTATCGACACCGCAGCACCAGATGTTCACTGCTGCAGTGGCTGGCGCCGTCAGCGAATCCTGCTACTTCGCCGGCATCACCGCCGTACACTCGATTTCGAGCTTCGCCCCGGGCACCACCAGCGCCTTCACGATCACCGTCGACCGTGCCGGCGGGGCCACCGGCCAGAAGGTGCGATACACGTCATTCATCCCCTGAAAATCGGTGCCTTCGATGAGGAAGACCGTGCACTTGACGGCATTTTCCATCGTGGTGCCAGCCATCTCGAAGACCCGCTTCACGTTCTCGAGCGTGCTTTTCGTCTGCCCCTGAATCGTGGTGTCGGCGTTCGCACCGCGCGCGGGCAGCTGGCCCGACGCATAGACCATGTTGCCCACCCGAATCGCCGGCGTGAGGGTCGGCGACGATTGGCCGAGCGGCTCGCGCACCTGGGCGATGGCCGGCACGGTGCAGCAGGCGATGAGTGCTGTGGCACGCATCAGCGAAACGAGATACGGCACACGCATTGGGAGTTCCCGGTCAGCGAGGGATGACGGCGGCGGTCGTGGGAAACGTTAGGCGAATCGTAGTCAGTGCAATACTGTCCGACGACACCCGACGGGTGCCAACGGGCATGCCGTTCAGCTTCATCAGATAGGAGACGATGGCAGCGTACGTGCCCTGCGTCAGCGATCCGGGCTTCGACTCCGGCATGGTCGACCGGATCCGCTCGAACAGGTCGTAGGCGCTGCGTCCGCTCCACTTGAGGCGGAAGTCGGCGTTGTCCAGCCCACGGACCGCATGGCACTCGAGGCACGCCGAACGGAACCACTGCTCGCCGATGTCAAGCTGGCGCGCGGCCGCAGCGGCGAGCGAGTCACTGGGCGGCACGGGCTGCTGCGCCGACAACGGACGCGCCGCATACCCCGCGACGAGCAGAGCAGCCAGCAGGGGGCGAATTCGGGCACGCGACATGACGGCGGAAGCTGACGTGGGTGAACAGGGCGGGCAAGTCGGAGGGTGCCATCCTCCCCCGCGCCGCACGACGATTGTCGCGGTATTGCCGACTGATTGCCAAGCCCGTGCGTAGGGGCGACTTTGCATCGCACAGTCCGCCTCGCCCCCCGCCTTTGCCCTCCCTGCCAATGTCGGATGAGCACGAATCCCTTACGCCGGCTGTCGATCGGCGCGATTTCCTCCGGCTTGCAGGGCTGGGCACGGGCGCACTCCTGGTGGGGGCGGTGCCCACCGCCGCGGGTGCGCTGGTGCCGGCGGACACGGCGGCGCCGCAACCGACGCCCGGCCGCGCCCGCGCGTCGAGCCATGTCGTCGTCGTCGGTGCTGGCGCGTGGGGCGCCTTCACCGCCTGGCACCTGCGCAAGGCAGGGAATCGCGTCACGCTCATCGATCAGTACGGCGCCGGCAACTCGCGCTCGACCAGCGGCGACGAAACCCGCGGCATTCGATCCTCCTATGGCGATCGCGCGCTGACGCCCGAGCTCTGGACAGCGTGGGCACGGCAAAGCATTCAAAAGTGGCGAGAGTTTGATGCGGAACACGCCAAGCGGTTCGGCACCCGCTACTTCTTCACCACCGGTGACCTGATCCTGCGAGAGAAACCGGAGAGCTTCACCACCCGGACGCAGGAGCTCTGGACGGCGCAGGGTGTGAAGTTCGAAGTCCTCACCGCTGACGATGCCATGCGGCGCTGGCCGCAGATCAAGTCGGATGGCAATGGCGTGGTGCTGTATGAGCCAGATGCCGGTGTCGCGCGCGCACGTGATTCGGTGCAGGCGGCCGTCGCACTGGGACGCGACGCCGGTGTGCAGATGAAGATCGGACGAGTGTCGCCCGGACCGATTCACAACGGCGCGATGGATGGCATCACGCTCGGTGACGGCACGCGACTCACTGCCGACGCGTATGTGTTCTGCTGCGGCCCATGGATGGAGAAGGTCTTCCCGGACGTCATGCGGAACAGAACCCGGCTGCCGATCGGCCACGTTTGCTACTTTGGCACGCCCATCGGCGACACACGATTCTCGTTTCCGAACATCCCGACCTGGAATGTGCCGGGCGTGACGGGGTGGGCGGAGCTCCCGGTGGACAGCCGCGGGTTTCGCGTGCGCGGTGCCATCGCCCCGCCACCGCCGCCACGTACGGCGGGCGCGGAGGATGACGCCCCGCCGCCTCCGGCCGCCGCCGTCGATCCCCGGCAACTGGACCCGGACCTCAGCGTGCGATGGACCAGTCAGGATCGCATCGACGGCTCGCGACGCGTCTTGCAGAAGTACTTCCCGACCATGGCTGACGCGCCGCTGCTCGAAACGCGTTCCTGCCACTACGAAATCAGCGTCAATCGCAACTTCATCGTCGATCGTGTGCCCGGCGCCGACAATGCG
Source organism: Gemmatimonadaceae bacterium (assembly GCA_031423355.1). Classification (GTDB taxonomy): domain Bacteria; phylum Gemmatimonadota; class Gemmatimonadetes; order Gemmatimonadales; family Gemmatimonadaceae; genus JACMLX01. Next base: position 4,602 of record JANPFJ010000401.1, read on the forward strand.
TGGATCGCCGGCATGGGGCAGTCCGAGGGGTTCAAGTTCTCGATCGTGATGGGCGAGTACATCGCGTCGCGCGTGGTTGGCGACACCGGCGATCCGGCGATTGCCGACGCCTTCAAGCTGCCGATGCAGACGTACGACGCAGCGCCAGCCACTGTTCCGCAACGGAACGAGGAGGACGAATGACCGGAGTGGTTCGCTCAGGGGTGCTCATCGCCGCGATGCTCGCGAGCGCGTCGTTCATCGGCGCTCAAGCCGCAACGCCGGTGAACGATCGGCCGAATCCGTATCGGACCTTCGAGGGCTGGGCGAGGCTGCCGACTGGTCGCATGTGGGGGTCCACCAGCGCCGTCGCCATCGACAAGGACGGCGTGAGTGTCTGGGTTGCAGAACGCTGCGGGCAGAACAGCTGCGTCGGTTCGACCCTCGACCCGATCATGCTGTTCAACCGGGACGGTGATCTGGTGCGTTCCTTCGGCCACGGCATGATCAACTGGCCCCACGGCATCCACGTCGACTTTGAAGGGAACGTCTGGGTGGTTGACGGTCGCGACAACAAACCCGCGCCGCAACGCGGGGCCGTCACCGACGCGCCGGCACCAGCCATGCCCGAGCGTGTCTTTGGCCACCAGGTGCTCAAGTTCTCTCCGCGCGGTGAACTGCTGATGCGCCTTGGCACCGATGGCGGCGCACGCGATCCTGGGTACTTCTTCCAGCCGAATGCGGTGCACGTGGCGCGTAATGGCGATGTCTTCGTCGTCGAGGGTCATGCCTCGGGTGCCGATGCCAACGCGCGGGTGCTCAAGTTCGACAAGAAGGGGACCCTGCTCACCACCTGGGGGAAGAAGGGCACAGGACCCGGTGAGTTCGATCAGCCGCACGCGCTGGCGATCGATTCCCGTGGCCGCCTCTTCGTTGCCGATCGCGGGAACAATCGCATCCAGATCTTTTCGCAGACCGGCACGCTGCTCGATACCTGGTTCCAGTTCTCCCGTGCCAGCGGGATCTTCATCGACCGGAACGACGTGATGTACGTCGCTGATTCCGAGTCGGGCTCGATTGCACCGACTCGGCCGGAGTGGCTGCGTGGGATACGCATCGGGAATGCCCGCACCGGTGAAGTGACGGCGTTCATTCCCGATCCGGTGACGGATACCCGAAACACCAGTGCCGCCGAGGGGGTGGCCGTGGATGCTCGCGGTGTGATCTACGGAGCGGAAGTCGGGCCACGCGCGCTGAAGCGATATGAGCGCAAGCCGTGAACGGTGCGCTAATTGTCTACCAAGCCGGCGGGCGTGCCCGATCGTGATCCGAGTGGCCAGCGACCGACCGCAACAGTTGCAGGATTGACGCAACGCAGGTGCCTGCCATCGATGTCTGGTCGACGTACGAAGATCGTCGCGGCGTAACATGGGTTGCGACGGCACTCGACGCGTGGCGGATTCAGCCGCGTCGGGCGTAAACCTCCGGGTGGATGGGAAGACTTCGGTCGCTCGTCCCGTCTCCGGTTTGTGCGAAAGTCATCACGCGCGATTGCAGCCACGAGGCTGTCACGCCCCGTCACCCCGCCTGTGAGAGGTTCCCCATGAAATTCGGTCAGATGCTGCTGACTGTCGCGACGGTCGGTGTGGTGGCATGTGGCGGCGGGTCGACGCCGCCGACGCCGCCAGTCGGCGGGACGACGCAAACGTTGTCCACCATCCGCGTGACGACGCCGACCGTGGCGCTGGCGGCGGGAGCAACGGCGACGCTGGTGGCCGAGGCGCTCGACGCCGGTGGGCGCGTGATTGCGGGCGCGACGGGATACACGTATTCGAGTTCGACTCCTGCGGTGGCGGAGTTGCAAGGTGATGGTGGCGTGCTCGCGATCAGTGCCGGCACGGCCACGGTTACCGTCACGCTCACCCGGAATGGCGTGACGGCGACGAGCACAGCGGTCGTCACGGTGACCGGGTCACTGCCGGGCGCGGCAACGGTGAATGTCGGCGTCGGCGGGCTCACCTTCACGCCGCCAACGCTCGTCGTTGCCCGGAACGCCAACGTCACCTTCGCGTTTGCGCCGGTGAACCACAATGTCACGTTCCGGACGGTCGCGGGTGCGCCGGCGAGCATTCCGAACACGACCAGCTCGAGCGTCGTGCGGGCGTTTGCCAGCGCGGGTGATTTCCCCTACGACTGCACCTTGCATACTGGCATGACGGGGATGGTCATGGTGCGGTGAAACACGCCGGCTGCTGCTCGAGTTGTGCGGCGTTGACCCAGCCCACTAGAACCCAAGTCGCGTCAGCGCACCGGAGACACGCTCCTTCGTCGTCGTATCACGAAATGGAAACGCACGCAGGAAATCGGTTTGGTTCAGGTAGCCTGCCTTGGCGCGGATCGAGGCGGCCCACGCTTGTGCCCGGGTGTGATCACCGTTCAAATCGTGCGCCGCCGCGGCGATCATTTCGATCAGCGGATGGGCACCCGGCGACCGTGCTGCGCGCTCCGCCCACTGCGCGGCATCGCTCGTGTTGTTCAGCGTCAGGTGCGACAGCGCCTTGACGCCAAGCATGCCGTAGAGCAGGGGATCCAAGGGACTCAGCGCAAGTGCGTCGGCGATGTTACGCTGGCTGGCGTCGGCGCTGCCCAGTAGAGCCTCGGCCCATCCGGTGGAGTATCGTGCTTGCGCGTAGTTCGGATTCAGCGCATTCGCCTTCTCCAGCCACGGAAGGCTCCCTTCCAAATCGTCATGCAGCCAGTGTGCACGGCCCATCGTGAAGTGGCCAAACGGATCGAGGGGGTCCCGTTCCAGACATTCGGCGGCGTAACGTTGCGCCAGTCGTGCCGAGTCGGGTGTGTCCACATAGCGCAGGAACGCGTTCTGAAAGTGGGTGAACGACAGTCCGGCGTAGGCGCGCGCGAACTCCGGCTCTTGCGCGATGGCGCGCGTAAACAGACCGGTTGCGATCTCATTGTCGGACTTGTTGAACCGGTACATGTGACGCAACCCCAGATGATACGCTGACCAGGCATCGAGGTTTTCGGGGGACTTGAACTGCGCCCGCTGCGCCTCGTTGATGGGAATCCTGACTTCGACGGCACCGGTCACGGCGCTGACGATCCGCTCGCGAATCTCGTGCACTGCCTCGACCTTGCCGTGGAACCGCTCGCTCCACACGATGCCGCGGTCGCTGGTGTCGCTGAGTTCGACCGCGATCGCCATCCTGCCGCCTGCGATCTCGACCACGCCGGAAAGACAGTAGCGAACGTTCAACGCCCGGCGCACCTCGTCGAGGCCCGTGTCCTGCGGCCGGAAGCGGAACGACGAGCCCCGGGCAATCACGAACAACCAGTGCAGCCGCGACAAGGCCGCAATGAGATCGGACGGCAACGCCTCCGCGATCGGAAACTCATGCTCCGACGCGCCCATGCATTGAAATGGCAGGATCGCGATACTTGGCCGCGAATGCGCGATCGGCGCTGCGTCAGGGAAACGATCGTGCTCTGGAAAGGCGATTGCCGCGCGCGTCGTGACGTCCGCCACGAAGCAAAAGCCGACCCCGTGCACCGTGCGGATCAGCGCCTGTGCGTGGCCATCATCGCCGATGGCCTGTCGTGCGGACTTGATGCGGCTCGAGAGTGCCGACTCCGAGACGATCCGCCCGTCCCAAATGGAGGCGAGGATCTCCTGTTTCGTTACAGTTCGCCCACCATTTTGAACGAGCAGACGCAGGAGCGCGAACACCTGCGGCTCAGCGGGCACGCGAATCCCGGCGGCGCGGAGCTCACTGCGGTCCGTATCAAGCTCGAAGTCGGCGAACTGGTAGATCATCACCGGAAACGGTAGCCCATCGCACCGGGAATCTCCAGACGTTCTCCAGACAGTCTCCAGATATTCTCCGGATCGCCTTCAAGCGGCCGGGTCTGACTCGGAGTAAGTCTGTACTTGTCACCTCACACTGCTGCTGTGCTACTGCAACTACGGAGAACACCTGATGATGAAGGCCCGGATTTCCGCATTCGGATTCGCGCTGTCGCTGCCCTGCGTCGCACTGCTTGTCCCTGACGCGCCGCTGAGCGCCCAGGCGGCGCCGATCACCCGCAGCGTCACCTCGGCCCTGCAATGGGGTCCGTGCCCTGCGATCTTCCCCAACGGATGTCAGATTGCCGTGCTCAACGGCGATCCGTCGAAGCCCAATGCTGACGTGTTTCTGCGCGTGCCGGGTGGCTATACGATCCCGGCCCATTCGCACACGTCGGCTGAGCGCATGGTGCTGGTCGAGGGGCAGCTCACGGTCACGTACAAGGGCGCGGCAGCAGCGGTATTGACCCCGGGCATCTACGCCTATGGGCCGGCGGGGATGCCACACGAGGCGAAGTGTGCGGGCAACAAACCGTGCACGCTGTTCATCGCGTTCGAGGGGCCGGTGGATGCGAATCCGTTTACGGGGTCGCTGAAGTAGGGTCGCCCGCGTCGTGCCGCGGGGTGCACTGTGAGACTCCGCCATCTGCAGCCATGCCTGAATGCCGGAGCGTGTCTTGCCTGGCGCTTCGCCACGTGGCGTCCGCGACATGCTGGATACGACAGTCGCATCACGAGCCGCCTCGGGTGGACGCCTTCGAAAAGGCCACGGCGGCCAACACCATCTCGATCACTCCACCCAGTGCGGCGGTCGCGGCAGGAGCGACCGACAGGTAGAACGACAGAACCGCTGCGACGAGCAAGCAGAGTCCCAATACCCAGAACACCGACCTGCCGAACACCGTGGCCAGGATCAGATACCGACTGCCGATCGTCGCCATCATGGACGGGAAGAACAGCGTTGGCTTGAGGAGGAAAAGACCGAACGCCATCGCGCAGTTGAGGATGAGCCAGACGGTCGACGCTGCCGCGAGCTGGTTCAGGGCATTGGCGCTGTCGGTCCTGGCGGGTCGCCCGAGCGCCTTTGTGACGAGTGTGCCGATCGGGTGAATGAGCGCACCACCGATCAGCAGCGTCCAGACGGCCTGCTGCATGCCGAGGCGCGTGTGCACCAGAGCGGTAGCACTCCACACGATGCCGGAAACGAGGATGCCAGGTGCGCCGTCATAGTAGGCGTCGCGCATTTCATATTGGTGCGCTTCAGTCAACGAGAGGTTCATCAAATCCGTGTGAAGTGGAAACCAGCAATCTGGAATTGACCGAAGTGCAGCCTCAGGCCGGCGTTGCAGCGCCGACGGTCCGCGCTATCGCTCTACCTGTTCGACGATCCAGCGAACCATGGTCGGAGCATAGTCCGGTGCATACCGCGTGCGCGACCGGTGTGTGCCATCCATGCTGAACTCGGTCATGCCGTGATCTGTGTGCGGAAAGACCTTCGTCTGAAATTTCTTGCCGTTGCTCCGAAGCCTCGCGAGTGCAGCAATCGTGGGCCCCGGCGGCGCCTCGATGTCGTCGCCGGCGATCAACCAGAGCATCGGGATGTCGAGCGCTTCGAGCGTGGGGACGGAGTCATAGAACGGGTCGATGAACGTCTCGAGCATCGCTGGCATGGCGACTTTGGCCTGTTCAATCCCCATGCCGAGTATCACCCCGGCCCACGTCTGCATCGATGGGAGTGCCGTCAGCCAGGATCGGTCGCGATACTTCGCCACTGTCGTCTCAACCTCTCCCCATCCCGCGGCGAAGCGCTGCTCGGCCGCGCGATGAATCGCAGCGTTCAGTTGCTCGAACTCGCTGATGTCGCCGTCGTTGAAACCGCGCTCGCGCAACTTGAGCGGCGCCTCGAGCCGATCTTCCTCGGCAACCGACATGGTCATGCCGTAGCCGACCAGCACAAAGCGGATGCCGGGATCTTTTGACGCGGCAAGTGGCGCAACCCATCCGCCCTGACTGAAACCCGCCAGGCCGATGCGCGTCGAGTCGACGGCAGGCTGTTGGCGTAACCACTTCGTCGCGGCGACGACGTCACTGGCGAGGGTCGAGAACATCTGCGTGTACGTACCGCCGGAGCGGCCGGTGCCGCGCTTGTCGAACACGAACATGGCGACGCCATGTGCCGCAAGCAGGTATGGCTCCCAGACGCGGTCGACGGACGGCGTGTTGTCGGAGCCGTGCACGTACACGACGACGGGCCATGGCCCGGTGCCGGTCGCAGGCCGCACGAGTTTGCCGAAGAGTGTGACGTCCCCGCTGGTGAAGCTGGCGGTGTCTTCACGCAGCGCAACGCGCTGGCCGCGCCGCGCCGGGGCGCCTGCGCGAGCCACCGTGAGCCCGGTTGCGCGCCCGCGCGCGTCACGTGAGACGGTGTACGTGTTGCTCGCCGGCGTCGTGCCGGCCCATGCGTCAGACGAGGTGAAGCGGACCGAGTCGCGCGCGAAGAGTTGATGGCTGGCGCCGGAACGGAAGTCCACGAAGCGCCAGCCGGAGTCGTTCGGCGCTGTCTGGTAGAGTGCCACCACGCCGCCGTCGCGCATGCGCCAGGCGCCGGTTGCATCCTGCCCGACCGGAGAAGTCGGCGCGGACTGTCCTCGCACGAGGCTTGCGACGGCGAGCAATGCGGCGACGGTGAGCGAGCGAGCAATTGGTGGCGTGCGGCGCGAGCGAGTCATAGCGTCCGTGGAAGGTGTTTCGCGCTACGCCGTGCTTTTCCTGGCGTCTCGCCCCCCTACGCGAGACCTGGGCGCTGGTTTCGGAGAGCCGGTCTCACGTGATGCTCAGCCATCGTCCGCGTCTGCCGGCAACGCCGCGATCCGCGCAGCCGCTTCCCGGCGCACGGCCAATGCGAGGAAAGCAACTGTCGCCACCGAGTAGTACACGAAGGCCTTCTGCGCGACCACCTGAAATGAGAAGCCCCACGGTGTCCGGATACTGGGACCGAAAAAGAGATTGATCACGTAGGCAACCAGTCCGATGACGTACGCCAAACCGATCGAGAAATCCCGTCGCGGCCACTTGAACGACTTGAGCAGGTACGTCAGCGGCCCGATGAAGCCGAGCAGGAACACGAACGCGGACTTCACGAACGTCAGGTGCAGCGCGTTGTTGATGTTGTGCGGCACCGCAGCGACGCCGATGAAGCAGAGGCCAGCCATCACCGCCATCACCTGCGAGGTCATTTCAGCGCGTCGGTGAGTGGATGCCCCTCCACTGATGCATCGCCCTGCCGGCCAGAAGTTGATCAGCGCCGCACCGAGCGAGCCGAGCGCGCTGATGAACAGCGCGCACGCCAGCAGATTGCTCTCGCCGGATTGCGTGCGTGTCGCACCCAGGTCGCTGAAAAAATTGGCAAGGAAGACGTAGTGATCGACCTGATGGTCGTAGTGACTGCCGCCAGGGTACACCAGCATGCCAATCACGGTCAGGATCAGAAACAACCCGGCAGCCCGGATCATCGTGGTCGCGGATTCGTGGGCGCGCGTTGCGTCCACGTCGCCAAGGGAGGAGGGCGGTCTGTCAGGCATCACACAATGTCATCGTGCCGTGACGATAGCGCGAGACCACACCGTCGGCATCCGCATCGCACCGTTGATGCGGTCGCCGACGTCCCCAACGCCCGCCTCCGGCAGGACAGCATCATCGGTCATTACTGACGGCAATCGCGCGGAGGACTCCATGCTCTCTCGAGCGCGGACAACTGGCGACCATGGGACGGTGCATGCCGCGAGCCGGTGATTATTCCTGACGGAAATCGGTCAGGCGCCTTCACGTATGGATCGGGTTGCTGCTGCCACACACGAGCACACACGAGCACACACGAGCACGAACGACGCAGTGGCGAAGCCTTGACACGCCAGCAGCCCGAAGCTACTTCAGACTCGCTTGACCTCGCTCGGGAGATGCCGCGATGTCGGATTCTGAATCGCCGTCGCCGGCTGCAGGCGGCGCCATGATCGATGCCGGGACTGTGATCGGGGCGTTCACCCTGCTCCAGCCGCTCGGCGAAGGCGGCATGGGCGAGGTCTGGGAAGCCGAGCAGCGCCATCCGATCCGCCGGCATGTCGCGATCAAGTTCCTCAAGCTCGGGCTCGATACGAAGGCGTTCCTCGCGCGATTCGAGATCGAGCGCCAGGCGCTCGCCGTGATGGATCATCCCGGCATCGCGCGTGTGCTTGACGCCGGCGCGACCCCGAGCGGACGCCCCTACTACGTGATGGAAATCGTTCGCGGAATGCCGCTGACTGAATTCTGCGACACCTACCGGCTCACGACCGAACGCCGCCTCGAACTATTCGCGGATGTCTGCCAGGCCGTGCAGCACGCGCACCAGAAGGGCGTGATACATCGAGACCTGAAACCGTCCAACATTCTCGTGACGATGGTGGACGATCACCCGGTTCCGAAGGTGATCGACTTCGGCATCGCGAAGGCCGTTGGGGGGCAGCTGACTGACATCACCTTCTTCACCGAAATCGGCCACCCCGTGGGTACGCCGGCGTACATGAGCCCGGAGCAGTGGGAGCAGGGGCAGTTCGACATCGACACCCGCAGCGACGTCTACAGCCTCGGCGTGATCCTCTATGAGCTGCTGGCGGGCCGCGTGCCGAATGACACGGCACGCCTGCTGCTCGTGGGTGGTGCGGCGGTGGCGCAGCTCATGCGCGAGATGACGCCACCGGCGCCGAGCACGCGGGTGAGGAGCCTTGGACCAGAGACGAACGCCGTGGCGCGTGCGCATGGCACCGATCCACGCGGCCTCTCCCGCGAGTTGAAGGGCGACCTGGACTGGATCACGCTCAAGGCGATGGATCCCGATCGGAGCCGGCGCTACGACACGGCGCACGCCATCGCGCAGGACATCGTGCGTCACATGCACGCCGAGCCGGTGAGTGCGAGGCCGCCGAGCTTCGCGTATCGCGCAGGGCGCTTTGTGCGCCGGAATCGCACGGGAGTCACACTGGCCTCGATCGTGCTGCTGGCCGGTGTCGTCTTCACCGGTCAGACTGTGGTGCAGGCCCGGCGGCTGAAGGTGGAGCGCGATCGCGCGCAGCTCGCGGCGAGGATCGCAGGGGCGAACGGCGAAATGCAGTCGGCGCTGCTCACCCTCGTGGAGTCCGACTCGGGGAGCATGACGGCCGACCAGCGGCTGGAGAAGGTGCAGGCGATGATGGAGAAGCAATTCGCCGGCGATCCGATCGTGCAGTCCTCGCTCTTCATGACGCTCGCCGACCGCTACGGTCAGCTCAACCAACTGGGGAAGCAGGTCGCCTTGACGCAGCTCGCTGCGGCCAGGGCGCACGACGCGGGCGACGCCATGGTCGAAGCGCGTGACCTGTGCCTCGCCGCCTGGATCCACTTCCGACTCGACCAGCCGGATACCGCCACTGCGCAACTCGCGACGGCACTCGCGCTGCTCAAGTCTCCGCGCGAGGACGAGCGCGTGCCGGCCGAAATCGCGTGTAATACGGCACGGTCCACGCAGTACGCGCTGCGACAGCAGTTCGACTCTGCGGTGGGGCGCACGCGTGCCTCGGTGCAGCTGCTCGAATCGATCGGCGATACGCTCGGCAGCGACTACAGCGTGGTGCTCAACAACTTCGCGCAATCGCTCAACCAGGCGGGACGGCCACGCGAGGCGTCCGACGTGCTCGGGCGCCTGGTCACGATGCTGGTGCGGACGGGCGGTGAGAACTCCACCGGCTTGCTTGTGATCGTCTCGAATCGCGCGGGCGTCGCCCTGCAATTGGGCGAATTCGCGACCGCTCGTGCGCTACTCGAACGAGAGACCGCGCGACTGCGCGCGCCGGGCTCCGTCACGCCGCTGCCGCCGATGATCTTGTACAGACTGATCATGACCTACCAGCAACTTCGCCTGGCAGACAGCGTGAGCCGCCTCGCCGGTGTCATGCTCCGGGACAGTTCACTTGGTTTACCGCCGTCGTGGCTCCTCGACGCCCGTGTGGCTCTCGCAGACGCCGAACTGCAATCCGGTCGCACCGCCGAGGCGCGACGCGAGGCCGCGCTCGTGGCGAGGAGTGTGGCGCAAATGGCCGGCGCCCCGCCGCGCGCACGCGTCCGACCAGCGCTGCTCGACGCGGCAATGCTGCAGGCCGGCGGACAGCATGCGCAGGCGCTCGACTCGCTGCAGCGGTTCCTGACCTTGGCCGGCTACAAGTCCGGTACCAAAGCAGAGGGTTGGCTTGCGCCGCTGCTTCTGCGGGCGAGCGCGTGCGCATTGGCCACCGGTGACCATGCGCGCGCTTCGACGTTCGCGCGTGACGCGCGCGCGGCGGCGAGTGTCGATGCGTTGGCATCAACGCAGAGTGCGTTCATCGGCGAGGCGCTCGCCGCGGAGGCGCGTGCGCTGCGGGCCCAGGGCGACACGAGCGGTGCACAGGAACTGGGCACGAAGGCGCTCGGGCCGCTGCGGTACGGCTACGGCGAGGGGCATCCGGCGGTCGCCTCCATGGTTCGATGGATCGCTGAACTCAAGCCCTAGGCGCTGGAGGGGCGGCACTCACCGAGCCTGTGCGAGCTCCGCTGGTCAGCGCCTGGATACTCGCCCGTCGTGATCGTGAGAGTGCCGCTGCTCATCGTCGGATTCTCCGGCTCCGCGCCGAGTGACCTACTGCGGATCGACCGAGCGGTACGCCGCAATCACCGCCCGTTCACCGTCAGCGCCGGCTTTCGAATTCCCGTGCTCCATGCCGATCACCCCTGCAAATCCTTTCGCACGCAGATGCCGAAAGACACCTGCGTAGTTGATCTCGCCCGTGGTAGGTTCCTTACGACCGGGGTTGTCACCCACCTGCACGTATGCCACTTCGTTCCACGCCTGATCGAAATTCGGAATCAGGTTCCCCTCGGTGATCTGCTGATGGTAGATGTCGAAGAGGATCTTGCACGACGGAGAGTTCACCGCCCGACAGATCTGATAGGCCTGTGGAATGCGCGTGAGGAAGAGGCTCGGATGATCGCGCCGGTTGAGCGGCTCCAGCACCATCACCAACCCATGTTTCTCCAGCCGCGCGGCACCAGCGCGCAGAATCTCAACCGCGTTCGCCGTCTGGTACTCCGGCTCGAGCTTCGGCGCGATCGTCCCCATCACGACAGTCATCCACTGCGCGCCAACCCGTTTCGCCACCTCGATGGATGCGTCCACGTCCCGGAGAAATGACTCGCGGAACGATGCCTCTCCGGCTGCGAAGGTCGTCGTCCAGGCGGTGTCGGGGTTGAGCACGAAGACGCCCATCCGCATGTTCAGCCGGCGCATGGCCTGCGCGATCCGCTCCTGCTCGGCCACAGACCGCCCGCGCATGCCGTTGTCTTCGAGCGACCGGAACCCCTCCGCCGCCATGAAGTCGAGCTGCGACACCACATCCTTGCCGGCGCTGACGCTGAACATGCCGAAGTGCGGCGCGTAGTCGAGCCGGAAGGGCGTCGCTGTCTTCTGCGCCTCGAAGGGAGCTGCGCGCAGTCCGTTGCCGGCGAACAGTGATGCCGCAGCGGCACTGCCTGCCGCTGCCACGAAACCGCGTCGATCCATCGTCACGTCACCATCCCTCGCTGAACGTCCGGCGCAGTGTTGTCTCGCCAGGCGTGGGCACGGCTGGCGTGGCCAAGGCGCTGAACGCCATCGCCGGCGGCAGAATCGAGAGGTTCGAGGCGAGGAGTTCATCCCACGTGATGCTCTGGCCGGTGTACGCCGCCTCGCGACCGAGAATCGCCGTCAGGTTGCTCTCCACGATCTGACGTCCCTCGTTCAGCGGCGCACCGCGACGGATGCTCGCCACCAGATTCCGGTGCTCCTCCACATACGGATTCATGTCCTTCAGCTCCGCATGCTTCCACGGCTTCCGCCCTTCGATCGTGTCGTACGCATTGGACCGGCCACGCGAGCCCTGGAACATCTCGGCCACCTTGCTGGCGGTGCCGTCCTGCTGTCGGCAGAACGACAGGATGCGACGCCCGCCGCTGTATTCGTACTCCACCGCAAAGTGGTCGAAGATGTGCCCGTAGAGCGGGTCCGTGCGCGTTTGGCGCCCGCCCATCGCGGTGGCACGGATGGGATGTTCACGCATCACCCAGTTGGCAACGTCGATGTTGTGCACATGCTGCTCCACGATGTGATCACCCGAGGCCCAGGTGTAGTAGAGCCAGTTGCGCAGCTGGAACTCCATGTCGCTCCATTCCGGCTTGCGTGGGTTGCTCCAGAGGCCGCCCTGATTCCAGTACACCTGTCCCGAGATCACATCGCCAATCTGTCCGTCGTGAATGCGCTTGATGGTCTGCACATAGCGCGGGTCGTGTCGGCGCTGCGTGCCAGCCACGACGCCGAGTCCCTTCTGAGTGGCGAGATCTGCCGCCGCGAGCGCCTTCACGGCCGTCGCGACGTCGACGGCCACCGGTTTTTCCATGAACACGTGCTTGCCAGCGCCAACCGCCGCCGAAAAGTGTTCGGCCCGAAAGGCTGGGGGAGTGGCGAGAATGATGAGATCACAGTCGGAAGCGATCACCTTCTGGAAGGCATCGAATCCAGCGAAGCAGCGATCCTCGGTGACTTTGTACGCCGCCGCGAAGCGGGCATCAGTGGTCGAAGTCTTCAGGAATCCGGCGCGAGCCTCGGCGAGGCGATCAGGGAACAGATCGCCAAGTGCGGTGATGAAGACATTGTCGCTGGCGGTGACGGCGTTGCGTACCGCGCCAGTGCCACGACCACCGCATCCGATCAATCCGATGCGAATCGGGTCGGCCGTCTTCTTGCCGATGCCGAACACACGGGTCGGCAGCACCAGCGATGCAACGCCGACCACTGATGCAGCTTCAACGAATTCACGGCGGGACAGGGTCATGGAATCCTCACAAGGCGGAAGCCGGCAAAGGGACCATCAGAGAGCCACCAACGACTTTTCGGGTCCTGCGGGTCGGTCACGTTCCACGACGGTTGCTTCCGTTCTCGGGTTGTTGGTGAGAGCGCAGACAGCGGCGTCAGGAACGAGCCGCCGCGGAGCCACGCCGATCCGTCGATCCCGGTGACCCATTCACCAACGTTGCCCAACAGGTCGTACAACCCCAGCGCGTCGGGTGCGCGCTGTGCGATCGGATGCGGCGTGGCGGCGGCATTGTCGGCCGACCATGCTGCCGCTGGCACCGCTGTTGCGCCAGCGGCACCAAAGGCGAGATCGGCGGCACGCTGCCACTGGGCATCACTGGCGACGGCATACCGGTGGCCAGTCTTCGCCGACAACCAGGTGGCGAAGCCCACCGCAGCGGCGTGTGTGAGCGAGATTGCGGCGTATCCGCGATGACCGAAGCCTCGATCGGGAGCACCGTATGGCCGCGACGGTCGCGAGGCGGCATCCACACCGGCGCGCGACTCACGCGGCACATCGAGCCGCAGATAGAACACGTCGTAGAGTTCCCATGGCACCTCGGTACGACCGACCAGAAAACTCTCGATGGTCACCATCTGCGGTCCGTCGGCACCCGGGACGGTGACTTCGCCACCAGGGACGCGGACCAGCTCCCACGAGAGCCGAAGTCCGGGCAACGAATCGATCACCACCGCCGGAGGCGCAGCCTGCGCGTTCAGGGGCAACCTGGCGGCGGCCAGAAGCGCCACAGCCAGCAGAGGACTGCCGATCACACGAGACGGACGGAAGGCACGCATGTAGGTTCTGGCCGATGAATGGTCGCGCGATCCGTCGTCGGATGCTGGTACCGGTTCTGGCGTTGCTGAATGTGCAGCCCGTGCCGAGTGCCGCACAGGGGGCACCAGCGACGTTCCGGGAGGTGCACATGGGAATGGAGGTGCGACTGGTGCTGGTCGCACCCTCGGACAGCGCACCGATTTTCGCCCGTCGCGCGTTCGCCCGGATTGCGGCGCTCGATGGTGTCTTCTCCGACTGGCGACGCGACAGCGAACTCTCCCGACTGAGCGCTGCCTTGCCGGGTCAGCCGATGTCGGTGAGTCGTGAGCTCTCCGACGTGCTCGGCCTGGCGCTCGCGATTGCCCGTGATACCGATGGTGCGTTCGACCCCACGATCGGTCCGCTGACGCAGCTCTGGCGCGAGGCGGCCCGCACCGGTGCGCCGATCGCTGACAGCGCCCGCGCCGCGGCTCGCGATCGGGTGAACTATCGCTGGCTACGAGTCGACACACTGGCATCTCTCGTCACACTCCAGCGTGCCGGGATGCGGCTCGACCTGGGAGCGATTGCGAAAGGGTGGATCCTCGATGATGTGCTCGCGAAGCTTCGCCAGTGGGGCGTGCCGGCGGCGCTGCTCGAAGCCGGCGGCGACGTGGCGGTCTTCGGCGCTCCCGAGGCTGATCGCGACTGGGGGATTGCCGTTGCGCGCGCGACCGGTGATACCGTCCTCCAACTGACGGCTGGCGCGGTGAGTACCTCGGGACCGGCGATGCAGACGCTCTCAGCGCGCGGGGGCCGCGGAGAGAGTCATGTGATGGTGCAGGGGACGGGCGCCGGGCTGCGCAACGGAGTACAGGTCACGGTCACTGGTCCGCGCGCCGCGGTGACCGACGCACTCGCCACCGCGCTCACCATTCTGCCGGCGCGTCGCGGGCGCGCGCTGGCTCGGCGCTACGGTGTGCGGATCGTCGCTCGAGAGTTCAACCGGCGTCCGCCATCTGACAGCACGGCGCGACACTGAGCTGGAGGTGACGGATGCCGGATGATGAGACCACAGTCCGCCCGATGATTCCGTGGCTCACCTGCGCCACGGCGCCTGACGCCGTTTCCACGCGCATTTCCGCCGAAGGAACTCGGACGTCGAGTCCCGGGAACTCATCGGCGCCACGGCGAGTAACCCGCCCGATCGGAACGCAGAGCGCCGTCCTGATCGAGGCGGTGCGGTGCGCCGCCAGACAGAGGCGCCCACGAATTGCCCCGCCCGCACCGGAACGCGCCGCCCCTCGCACGTCCCGACTGCAATTGCTCGCCTGCGGCCCTCCGTCATCGGGTGTGCCTGTCAGGAACACCTCCGAGGACCGATATGCTGCTGTCGGGAATTCTGAAACGCATTGTCAGCGCGGGGCACCTGACCCTGATTGATTCCACGGGCCGTCGCCACGCCTTTGGCGATGCGACCGCGCCAGCCGATCGTCGCGTCACAATGCGGCTGACGAACAGGCGCGTTGAACGACAGCTCCTGCTCAATCCGATTCTGGCCCTTGGCGAAGGGTACATGGATGGCACCATCCTGCTCGAGGGCGGTGACATTCACGACCTGCTGCTGTTCTTCACCAAGAACATGGGGCGCGAGCACACTTTTTCCTTCTTCAGGAACCTGGCCGCATTTCGCAAAGTCATGAGTCGGGTGCAGCAGTTCAATCCGATCGGTCGGGCCAAGGACAATGTTGCCCATCACTACGACCTGTCAGGTGAACTCTACGACCTCTTCCTGGATGCGGATCGTCAGTACTCATGCGCCTATTTCGAGAATGACGACATGAGCCTGGAAGAGGCGCAGCTCAGCAAGAAGCGGCATCTCGCGTCGAAGCTTGCGCTGGAACCTGGCATGCGGGTGCTCGACATCGGATCGGGGTGGGGTGGGCTGGGACTCTATCTGGCGCGCGTCGGCGGCGCAGACGTCACCGGTGTGACGTTGTCCGAGGAGCAGTACGCGGTGTCCTCGCAGCGGGCTGTAGCGGAGGGTGTGGCGGACCACGTCACGTTTCGCTTGCAGGACTATCGTGAAGTGACAGGCCCATTCGATCGGATCGTCTCGGTCGGGATGCTCGAGCATGTTGGCATCGATCACTACCGGGAGTTTTTTGACAAGGTGCGCAGTCTGCTCACTGACGATGGCGTCGCGGTGATCCATGCGATCGGCCGCTCGAATCCACCCACGCTGTCAAACGCCTGGACGCGCAAGTACATCTTTCCCGGAGGCTATATCCCCTCCATGAGCGAAGTGCTGCAAGCGATCGAGAAGTCTGGCCTGTGGTCCACGGACATCGAAATTCTTCGCCTGCACTATGCCAGAACGCTGAGCGCCTGGCGCGAACGATTTCTTTCCAACCGCGAGCGCATTGCGGCGCTGTACGATGAGCGCTTCTGCCGCATGTGGGACTTCTACCTCGCTTCAGCCGAACTGACGTTCAGGCACGGCGACCTGATGATCTTCCAGATTCAACTGACCAGGAACGTCGCCACGCTGCCGATCACGCGCGACTACATGGTCGATTGGGAACGAGCACGGCGCCAGCGCGATGAGATGGCAATGCGCGACGCATTGGTGCACCCGTCTCCCAGCAGTGAGCGGGCGTGTATGCCGTCCGTTCAGTGATTGCTCTCGGGAGCGCATCCGATCAAGACGGAGGACGATTTCGCCAGTTCGAACGGTAGTGCAGCGCTGTCCGCAGGCACCGGCACCCCGATGGAGCGCTGCGCCAACTCGGACACCCCTTTCAACCACGCACGCTTTGGAACCTTCCGCCCAGCGTCGCTACCATCACGTGGCGATCAGTGAAAAACGGTATCAGGCGACTTTGGCGGCCGCCTTGGTGCGGACGGTTACGACCATCTCCACGCGCGTGAGATTCTCGACGAGCGCATCGAGACTGAACGACTCAATGCCACCTCGCACGAGATCGCTCATGCGCGGCTGCGAGACCCTATAGGCTGTCGAGCAGGCGCTTGGAGTGGCCTCAGCGTTTGGTTCAGGTGCAGCCGAATGAAATGGAGCGTGCGCAGCGTGCACACAATAGATCGGCGGGCAGCTGCAACCGCCTGTTGGGCGGCGGGACTTTCACTGTTGTACCCTCGCATGTACAGTGCGAATATGGCAAGAGGATACTCCATCGCGGCCCCCGTGTGTCACGAGCTGACATATGGATGTCACCGACTGCCTCGCGGCAAACGGCGGCCAGCCCTTCAGGCCTACCTGCAGGACGTAGTCGTCGCATTCTTTCCCGTGCTGGCGTATGACGAGACCGCGGCGAATTGGCACGGCCACGAGCGAGCGCGGCTCGAGGGGCTCGGGCGACCGGCACCACATGTGGACGGGCAGCTTGTGGCCATTGCCGGGGTGAATGAGCTCGTCCTCGTCACTGTCCTGGTGAAGGACTTTGCGCGGTGCAAAGACGTCGAGGTCCAGCGACAAGACGCCATCGTGCAGCGTGCCGGCAGGGGTGCGGTTGTCGTTGGCGACCACCACTGGCGGCGTGCTTGGTGCAGGGGGTGAATGGGCGACGCAGCTGGCGGCGAACACGTGCGGAAGGAGGGCAAGCCTGCGCATTCGCCTTCTGGCTGACGGGGGCCGTGACGGCTGTCGCCCCCCAGCGGATGAGTGCATCCGGCCATGAAGATCTCGGCCAGGCGCAGCCTCGGCAACCAAGGTCTTCGGACGGTCATCCTCCTCGCGTCGCGCCCTTGGCGCGGAGCCCTGATCGCGGATCCGGCCGACGTGTCGGGTATGGACAGCCTGCGCCCCTCGCCCCACTTTGACGCTGCCGTTCCCGATCAAACGCTCACGACGACAGGAGACAGTCATGGCCGAGACGACCGAAGTTCTCGCCGATTTCAAAGGGTTTGCCGTGCGATATGACCCAGGCACGAATCCGTTCTTCAAGGCCATCATGGTCGAGAACCTCCGCAAGATCCAGACGGTGCCTGCAGGGGTGACGCTCTTCAAGCTCATCGCCGACGCGCAGCCCAAGTCACGAGACGATTTCCCGATTGGCGTGAACGTCATGTGCAAGCCGAAGGCGGTCAAGTACGTGGAGTCCGGCTACTCGCCCATGTTCGGGAAGCTCGTCGCGAACCCGGCACAGGTGTCGCCGAAGGGGTGTCGTCATACCATCGTGGGCTCGAGCCTCAACGCCTCGCGTGATCCCACGGCATCGGAGAACGGGCAGGGCAGCGTCTGCGACATGGAGTTCACGAATGCGCAGATGATCACGTCGAAGGGTGAGACGGCATACCCGTTCGTCGTACTCGCGCACGAGTTGATTCACTCGTATCACTGCCTGTACGGGATCAAGAAGGCCGACGACGAGGAGCAGTGGGCGAGCGGGCTTGGCATCTACGCGACTGACCCGCTCACGGAGAACGTCTTCCGTTCCCAGTTCAATCTCGGGCCGAGAAAGGAGTACTGAGGCCCGCCGTTCCGGGCTCGCCGCACCCGCTGCTGGGTATCCGTCAGCGGGGCGGCTATGGCTCCGCCACCACCGCGTGCAGGTGATGCCAGAACTGTTCGCGCAGTTTGGACTTGAGGATCTTGCCGGTGGCCGTCATCGGCATTTCCGCCACGAAGATCACATCATCCGGCAGCCACCATTTGGCCATGCGGGTGGAGAGATACTCGAGGATTTCGGGCTTGCTCGGCGCACCGCGGTCGGCCGCAACGATCACCAGCACCGGCCGCTCGTCCCATTTGGGATGATAGGCCGCCACCGTCGCGGCCAATGTCACGCCCGGGTGCGACATCGCCGCGTTCTCGACGTCGATGGAGCTGATCCATTCACCACCCGACTTGATCACGTCCTTGGTACGATCCGTGATCTTCATGTTGCGGAAGCGGTCCCACGTGGCCACGTCGCCGGTGGGGAACCACCCGTGCGCGTCCAGGACGCTGCCGCCTTCGCCCTTGAAATACCCGGATGCGACCCACGATCCTCGCACCATCAGCGGCCCGAACGTCACGCCGTCCTGCGGCGCAACGTCGCCCTGCGCGTCGCGCACCTGGATTTCCACGCCGAACGGCGTGCGCCCCTGCTTGAGCAGGAACTCGCTGCGCTCGGCGTCCGGCAGCGTTTCGCTCTCGGGGTAGGGCGTGGAAATGGTGCCGATGGGGCTCGTCTCGGTCATCCCCCAGGCATGGATGGCGGTCACGCCATGGCGTGCTTTCAGCACGTCGTGGATGGCCGGCGGCAAGGCCGTGCCCGCGACGAGACAGCGTTTCAGGTCGGGGAGCGACATGTTCTGCTCCTGCAAATGGCCGAGCAGCATCGTCCAGATGGTCGGCACTCCGACTGAGAAGCTGACCTGCTCCTGCACCATCAATTCGCACAGACTGCCCGCGTCCATATGACGTCCCGGCAGCACCATTTTCGCTCCCACCATCGGGCAGCAATAGGGCAGCGACCAGGCATTGGCGTGGAACATGGGGGCAATGGGGAGCACGACGTCGAGGCTGGACAACGCGAAGGCATCGGTCTGCACGCAGGCCATCGCGTGCAGCAGCGTGGAGCGATGACTGTAGAGGACGCCCTTGGGGTTGCCGGTGGTCCCCGAGGTATAGCACAGTGAGGATGCTGACCGTTCGTCGAAATCCGGCCATCGATAGTGTTCGCCACGTCCGGCCGTCCAGTCCTCGTACGGCTGCAGCGTCAGGCGCGAAGAGGACGGTAATTCGTCGCGGGCGCACAGCACCACGAAATGCTCGACACACGGAATCTCATCCGCGACGCCCTCGACGACGGGCAGCAGGTCCGCGTCGAACAGCAGCACGCGGTCCTCGGCGTGACGGATGATGTAGGCAATCTGCTCGCGAAACAGCCGCGGGTTCACGGTGTGCAGCACCGCGCCCATGCCGGAAACACCATAGAAGCATTCCAGATGTCGGTAGGTGTTCCACGCCAGTGTCGCCACGCGCTCACCGGGTTTGATGCCGATGGATTCGAGTGTCTCAGCAAGGCCCCGGGCGCGCCGTTCAACGGCGGCGTAATTGGTGCGGTGAATGCTGCCATCACCGAGCCGTGAGAGCACCTCGCGGCCGCCATGCAGCGACGCCGCATGGCGTATCAACCCCGAGATGAGCAGCGGATGCTCCTGCATCAAACCGAACATGTGCCTTCTCCTGTTGTGGCTCAGCACTTCGTTCACCTGCGATACCGAACAAGTCTGCGCGTTGTCATCAGACCGCGGTGGCGGCCCGCGGGCCGCGATCAACCGTTGCCCGCGCACCGCGGCATCGCGGTCGCTGCCAGCACGAATAGCTCCGGATCCCCCGGGGGCGCAACTGCGCGACAGATCAGGCTCCAGACGTGGGGTCGGTGATGCGACCACGCATATCAAGCTCACCCGGGGTATCGCCCGCCCGCAACTCGCGCCCAGCTTGCACTGGACTCGGCGAAACAGTGCGCCAGATTGCATGTACGGACACTCTGGCGACTATCACGAATGGAGACGAGCCGTGTTTCGATCAGTTGGCGCCTGGATCCTCTCGGCTGCGCTGGTGGTGCTCGGCAGCGATGCCTTTCGTCAGGTACCGGGTGAATTCCGTGATACGGAGCCCGGCTCGCTGCTCTTCGGCGTGCTTCAGCTGGTGATTGGAACGTCGGCGGTCGTGGCGGCGATTGGAGTGTTCAGGCGCGCGAATTGGGCCGTGCGGGCCATCGGAATCTTCGGGATCGCGGCCGTGGGGCTGCTCATCTCGCAGCCCCTGTTCGCGCCCATGGCATCAGACGCGCGGTGGTCAATCTGGTTCGGCGCGGCGGTGGTTGGTGCTGTCGCAGCGGGCATGGGCTGGTTCGCGCGAAGGCTCGCCCGACAGGCGGCCACCACTCGCGCGTCGGGCGCCGCGGCAGATGTGCCGCGCCCGTCGAATGCGCAGCTGCCTCTGGCGCTGCGGCCAGCGGAGCCCATCATCCCGCCGGGGTCCGACACACACGTCGTGCCTCGTGCTGCGAGTGTTCAACGGCACGAGGATCCGCCACAGGCCTCGCGCAAGCCGATGCAGGAGTGAAGTTATCACGGTACGGTCCAGCGTTCAGCGCGCGTCGCGCTTGTCGTCGTCAAGCGTCGTGGATCGCAGGAGTGGTGACCGTCGGCCTCGGATTCGCTCCGAACGCGCCAGTCGCCGCGTATTTCGACGGAGGGCATCGCGCCGATGGTGTGGCACGCACTGACCTCGATACGTTCAGCGACGCGCGACTGGATCAGGCAACGGTGGACCGGCCGGCGGTGCACCTCGCGATGTTTCGACGAGTGTCGGCACCTGGGTACAAACCATCCCATGGGCCGGCGGTGCGTGATGCGAAGCGCAGCCTGATTCGCGAGATCCGCAAGTCGCGGTGAGCGGAGGCGGGGCCGCTTCCGCGCGACCGTGACGGTACCGCGCCACTCCGTGCGAATGCGCGTCGGTGCGGGGTGTCACGTCGTTGCAGCTGCCTGAAGCGACACGCGGCCCTTCGCAACTGCAACCGGCGCTTCGGCGTGGGGGGGCGCGTTCGCCCGGACGGCGCACTGCTGATACTGCAGGAGCAGTGGTTCGATGGCCGCGACCAGCTCGTCGACGTATGGCTCGACGAACATCGAGTGCGGTCCGGAGTTGTGCACCCCCGTCACGTCGAGCAGATCAAACGCACCGGTGCAGAGACAGGACCAGTGTTCGGGCGACTGTGCATGCAGCACCGGGTCCTTCATGCCTTCACCATTCGACCGGACGAACAGCACGTGCCCCGCGAACAGACGCGCGGGAAAGGTGTCGATCATCGCGATGTTCCGCCGGAAGCTCATCGTTTCAGCAACGATGGGATCGGCGGGAATTCCGGTGCGAACCGCTGTATTCCACAGGCGCTCATTCCGGCGCTGATCGGCAGCCCACCGCTGATGCTTTCGGTAACGCGTCACCGTATTGCCGAGTCCGTCGTGACGGATCGCGCTGACCTCATCGAGGAACTTGCGCACTGGGCTGCGCGGCGCCGGGTCACCGAACTGCGTATCGAACAGCACGACGAGTTTCGGTGGCGCGCCGGCGTCGGCCAACTGGCACGCCATTTCATACGCGAGGAAACCGCCGGTGGAGTAGCCGGCCAGAAACTCCGGCGACGGGGCGCCTGACGCGGCAATCTCGGCCAGGTAGTCTCGTGCCATTGTTGCGCAGTCGCTGCTGGTGCGCTCCATGCCATCGAAGCCGCGTTCAACGATTCCCACCACGCGGGTGTGCCGCGCGAATCGACGCTGCAGCTGCTCGTACATGTACACCCCACCGCCGGCCGGATGCAGGCAGTAGAGGGCGGGAAGACTTGAATCCGATGAGCCGAGCGGAATCAGAATGCGTGACGGCTCGCTCCGTTTCGGCGCAGCGAGCAATGACGCCAGTGCTCTCGCCGTGCGGTGCTCGAGCAGTGTGGCCGGCGGAAGCGGTACCCCAGAGAGTGTCTCGAGCTCGGATAGCAGGCGGATCGCAAGCAGGGAGTGGCCGCCCAGCTCGAAGAAGTCGTCGTCAGGTCCGACATGGTCGAGGTCCAGAGCGTCACGAAGGATCGCCGCGATGGTGTCAACGAGCGCTGACGCGGATTCGGACCGCCCGGATTCGATGCGCGGTGCGGCCACCGGCGTTGCCCTGCCTCTCGCGCGCGCCGATCGCGCCGCCGCGGTCGGTGTCGGCAGTTGCGCGTCCGGCGCGTTGAGCAGCAGCAGCGCGTTGGCCCACATCGCGCGCGCGAACTGCTCCATGGCACCGTAGTCCAGCACCTCCGGGTTGCGCCTGCAGGCGATGGTCAGCACCCCACCTTCGAGAGACGCCTGTACCTCGAGCCCTTCGCGGGATGGCTTGTAGTCCGTGTGCATCGGCACCGTAGTCAGGCCGGGCAGCGCCAGTGGAGGGCGCGAGGGCAGCATCATCTGGAAAGAGACGTCGGCCAGCGGATTGCGTCGTGCCGAACGGGCGGGTCGGAGCTGGCGGACCAGGTCGGGGAAGGCCACACCACGTCGATCCATCGCGTCTGCAACGCGCCGCCGCATATCCGCGATCAGTTCCCGGAACGTCTGACCGCGCACGGCGCGCGCACGGAGCACGGTGAGGTTCACGAACATTCCGACGAGGTGCTCGCTGCCGGGCATCTCGCGATCGGAGACTGGCGTCGAGAGCGTGAGCTCGTCGTCGCCGCCAAGTTGACGCAGCGTTGCAATCACCAGGCTGAGGCCGATGACGAATGGCGTGGTGTTGAGCGCGCGTGCGAGAGTGGACCAGGCGTCGGCCGCTGTCCCCTCGTGCGCGATGATCAGTTCGTTGCGCTCGTCCGCTCTCGTGCTGGGATTCGCGCTGACGAACGTCGAACGACTGGGGGCGTCCGTCAGCTGCTGCACCCACCAACGTAAATCGTCCGCGTGACGCTGCGATCCGGCGCGACGTTCGATTGCTCTCAGTGCCTCGCGATATCCCAATGGCAGCGGCCGGCTCGCTTCGGGCGCGCCCTGCACGATCGCCGCGTACGCTTGCGCGAGGTCGCGCTGGATCACAGTCAGCGACATGCCGTCAGCCACCGAGTGGTGGAGCACCATCACGAGGTAGCTGCTGCGGTCATCGAGGCGCACACGAATGGCCCGCCACGGCAGGTCGTGCGCGAGATCGAACGGAGCCGACGCGGAGGCGGCGACGATCATGCGTGCATGAGCATCCGCATCGGTGTGCGAAGGATCGCGGAGCTCCGTCACGTCGAAACGGCAGGGGCGCGGATCCTCGATCACCAGTGACGGACTTCCTCCGCGCACCTCGATGCGTGACCTGAGTGCGTCGTGCCGTGTGATCACGGCCGTCAGCGCGCGATCCATCGCATCGACATCCAGCGGGCCGGTGAGCTTCCAGCTCAGCACCAGATTGCTCGACGCGTCATCCGGATTCATCTGGTGGTCCAGCCACACGGCCAACTGATACGGCGACGGCGCAATGACATCGGCGACGTCGGGCGTGGCCCGGAGTGCGCCACGATCCACCTTGTCACCGGTGGTGCGCGGCAGGGTGCGATGGATCACGACTGACGACGGCACGAAGTACTCGGGCAGGCACGGCCGGGCAGCATTCAGCACGTCGTTCGGTCCCCACGACGGATCATCGGGCACCACGTGGGCGATCAGCGTCATGGTGTCCGCGCGCCGGTGCGCGAGTACGACCGCCGCCGCGATTCCATCGATCGCGCCGAGCAATGCCTCAACCTCCGACAGCTCGACGCGGTGGCCCCGGACCTTGACCTGATCGTCACGGCGGCCATGGTACACCAGGAGCCCGTCGGCCGTGATCGACACGCGGTCACCGGTGCGGTAGAGCCGCTGCGGGGACACGCTGGGGAGCGTCACGAACCGTTCTGACGTGAGTGCAGGGCGTCGAAGGTAGCCGGTGGCCAGCGTCGGCCCGCCGATGTGGAGTTCACCAACGTCGCCGGGGCCGAGCGGGCGATCGTCGGCGTCGAGCACGAATACATGGACCCCATCCAGTGGCCGACCGATCGGCACCGGCGCGTCATCGGGGAAGGAGAGGCCGGTGAGTTCATGCACCACGGCGTCCACGGTCGTCTCGGTCGGCCCATACGCGTTGAACAAGCGGGCGCGGGTTCCGACAGCGCGTGTCCACGCCGACACGAGTGTGGCACTCGCCGCTTCACCGCCGAAGATCACGGAGCGCACCGTCGCCGGCAGCATGGCGCGTCCACTCCCGAGGTCGCGGACCAATGTGTGCCAGAGGCTCGTCGGCAGATTGAGAACGGTGACACCTTTCGCGGAGACGTCGTCGAGGAACCACCGCGTGCTGCCCAGCGTGTGCTCATCGCGGATCACCAGCGTCGCTCCGACCGCCAGCGTGACGAAGATCTCCTCGACCGAGGCATCGAAGCTCGGCGAGTGGAACTGCAGCACTCTGTCATCGGCTGCGATCGCGAATCGGCGAGCCGCGGCCTGGACGAACGCCGACAACGCCGATTGGGCAACCACGACCCCTTTGGGCGTGCCGGTCGAGCCTGATGTGTAGATGACATACGCAGCGCGTGCGGCTGCGCGCACCGGATCGGTCGTGAGCGCCGTGGCCACCGCACCCATCCCGTCGTCGACGTGCAGCGATGCGATGTCGATCAGTTCGGCGCTCTGCTCAACGCCGTCGACCACCGCCAGGCCACGATGGCAGATGATGAAGCGCAGTTGCGCATCGTCGATGATGAAGGTGCGCCGCGCCGTCGGCAGCGACGCGTCGAGATGCACATACCCGGCGCCGATCCGGTGCAGCGCGAGCACCGCCGCCACGAGCCACGCGGACTGCGGTATGGCGACGCCGACCAGCGTGTCCGCGACCATTCCGCGCCGCACGAATGCTGACGCCAACGCATCGACCATGCTGTCCAGCTGCTCGTATGACCATTTGGCGTCCTTGGCTTCAATCGCCGTTCGGTCGGGCTGCTCGCACCGATGCCGGCGCAGCGTGCGCTCCACCCGCTCGTGTGCGGCGGCTGGTTCGGTGTGGATGGCTGATTGCGGAGGCGTGGCGGTCGCAGCAGCGCCGAGTGCCGCGTCCACCAGTGCCGCCTGTTCAACGAGCGTCGGGCAGTCGAAAAAGTCGAGCAACGGCACTCGCACCCCGAACGTATCGTTCACGATCGAGAGCAGCCGCAGTGCCGACAGCGAGTCACCACCGAGATCGAGGAACCGGTCGTTGGGACGGACGTGCGAAACATTCAGCACCTCGCACCAGAATGCCGTGAGGCGTTGCTGCGTGCGGGAGTTTCCGTGGCCAACGTCGTCAGCGGGGGCCCCGTCGTCGAGATCGCACAGCCCGAGCAGCTCCGCCATCCCGTTTCGCTTCACCTTGCCGGTCTTGCCCATCGGAAGCGCATCAAGCACGACGATACGTCGTGGCACCTTCGCCATACTGAGCGTCTCAGCCACGAATCGGCGGAGCGCGTCTGGTTCCACGTCGCCATGCAGCACGACCGCAGCCGCCACCTGCTCGCCGAGTCGGCGATCGGGTACGGCGAACGTCACAGCGGCGCCGACGCTCGGGTGACGCAGCAGTGCTGCGTCGATCTCCTGCGGATTGATGGTCTCCCCGCCGCGATTGATGGCGTCCTTGAGGCGTCCGGTGACGCTGAGGAAGCCATCGCCGTGCAGCACGCCCAGATCGCCGGTCCGCAGCCAATCGCCAAAGAAGCCGTCGAGGTTGTCGGCACTGTCGGCGTATGCCTGAATCACATTGCCACCGCGCACGACGATCTCGCCTGTTGTACCGCGAGGCACATCGTGACCGAGCGCGTCAACCACGGCGACGTCCGGGCCGGCAGCCCCGCCGACCGTGCCCGACCTGCGGGCTCCGGGCGACATCGGGCTGCTGGTGATCTGGCCCGCTGCTTCCGTCATGCCGTACACCTCGATCAGCGGCACGCCGAAGAGCGATTCGAGCTGCCCGGCGACAGCCTCGGGGAGCGGGGCAGACGCGGATCGGATGAAGCGCAGCGGCGACTGCTGCACGCCGGCTGCGTCGCCAGGAACACGACGTGCTCGCTCGACGATGGCCTGATGAATTGTCGGAACAGCACTGAACCAGGTTGCCTGACTGCGCCACAACGTCTCGAAGAAGGTCCCGGCTTCGAAGCCAGGCGCACACACGACTTCTCCACCGGTGATGAGGGTGGCCAGCACGTTCGAGACGAGCCCGTGGACGTGAAAGAGCGGCAGGACGTTGAGGCACCTGTCCGCGGCGTCGAGCCCAAGCCAGCTCGAAATGTTTGCGGCCGAGGTGTGGAGGTTGGCGTGCGTCAGCGGGACGATCTTCGCACGCGCCGTGGTGCCCGAGGTGCTGAGCAGCAGGGCCACAGCATCTGCGTCTGGCATGCTCGGTCGCGAGCCACGGACGCGATTCTCGTCGGCATTCTGCATTTCGACGACTGAGATGCCCGCGGCTCGGACCGCCTCCAGAGCAGGGGAGGTCCAGCCCACGGCCGTGACGATGACGTCCACGTTCATCCGCTCCACCAGATCGAGCGTTTCGGCGGCGCTGAGCGTCGAACTGAGCGGAGCGCACGGCCCGACGAGCATGGAGCCGAGGATCGCGACCGCCGCGTCGGGGCCGTTGGGAGTCAGCGTCGCAATCGCCTGGCCCTGTTGATGCCCGGCCAACTGAATGTCGTGCGCGAGCGTATCGAGCTGGCTTGCCAGCTCCCCGTAGCTCAATGCTGAATGCCCCATCGCACTCAGCGCGATGGCCTGCGGTGCTTCGGACGCACGAGCGTACAGCGCGCGGAAAACACTTGGGTATTGCGGCATCACATGAGACGGCGACGGGGCAGGGATTGCATGAGCATCCGCGTCACCCCGTCACGTCGGTACACTGCTGTTCCGCCGTGAGCGCGAGATGCGAAATCGGAATTGAACGCGATCCGTTTTTCTCTCGTCTGAGTGTCTGGACTGTCATACTGAAAAGGGAGCATCAGGGAGGTTCGTCGCGCCGCCGTCACTCCTGCCACCGACGACGATCAGCCCCCCCGCGACGGCACAACGGTCTCCTCGTCGCGAAGTCCGTCGGCGGCACCGCCTGAACCCCGATGCGTTCAGCCGTCTCGCGCCGCCGCATCGACATCGCCCGCGACACCTCGCCCATCTCGCTGGCCGGCTGGATCTGTTGTCAGCTGCAACCGCTGGAGGCTCGGACTGGCTGAGCGAGCACTCTGCAGCGCCCGGCGCCGTCTGGCGATTCCGGTCCCTGTGAATCGACGCCAGGCCTGCCCCGCAGTGGAATCGCCGGTCGACTGGGAGCAGTGCAAGAGCAAGGAGGCGGAGGGCATGGGACCGCAGAGCGTACGCTCCGAGGGAGACTCGCAGCGCCCAGCCCAGCCGCTCCCCGCATGGTTCCCGCCGCCCGAACCCGATAGTCTTCGCACTGCGACAGACCGCCAATCGGACTCGTCGCCGGCTCTCTTCCATCTCCGCGTGACCCTTCTCTCCGTCTCGAACGTCGGCCTGTCCTTTGGCGCGACTGAACTCTTCAAGAACATCACCTTCACCGTCGCCGAGGGTGAGCGGTGGGGCATCATCGGTCGCAACGGCGCCGGCAAGTC
>JANPFJ010000402.1:0-4061 GCA_031423355.1 Gemmatimonadaceae bacterium
ACGCACGTTCGCCTTCGGCAGCTTGACGTCGACTCCGCCCGTCAGCAGCGGCGCCGTGATCATGAAAATGATCATCAGGAGCATCATCACGTCGATCAGGCTGACGATGTTGATCTCGGCGTTGAGCGGCGTCCGAACGCGCGCGCGACTTCGTCGCATCAGATCCGGCCGTCGTGCACGAGCAACGCGATGATGTCGGCGCTGAACGCATCTAGCTCGCTGGTGAGCCGGTTGAGCCGATTCGCGAAATAGTTGAACCCGAAAACGGCTGGAATCGCGACGGTCAGGGCGAGCGCCGTGGCGATGAGTGCCTCAGCGACGCCTGGAGCGACCGCACTGATATTGCCGCTGCCACTGGCGGCCACACCCAGAAACGCATTGATGACACCGAGCACCGTGCCGAGCAAACCGATGAGCGGACTGACCGCACCAATCGTCGCGAGCCACGGCAGCAGCCGTTCCAGTCGATCACGCTCACCCGTCGATTCGCGCTCCAGCAGCATTTGCAATGCCTCCACCTGCGCCTGCGACAAGCGAGGCTGGCGTTCCGTGTTGCCGCCAATCGCCGGTCGTGTGTCGGTCATGAATCGCACCGCGCGTTTCAAGACTGCATAGAGCGGCGAGCCGAGTGCGAGCTGTGCCCGGACAGCCAGGGATTCGAATGAATCCGCCTGAGGGAGATACTCGAGCAGCGGTACCGCGGCGGCACGGCTGGCGCGAAACTCCCGAAACTTCATGGCCATGATCGTCCAGCTGACGGCGCTCAGACACAGCAGAAAGAGCAGTACGAGCCACGAGACCGGTGTTCCGTGCGCAAGAAGTCCGACGATTGATCCCGACGGTGGCGCCTGGAGCTGAAGCAGCGCAAGCAGTGGCATTACCCTGCGACGCCCGTGGACTGCGCGCGAAAGTAGTCGATCGTCGCCTTCAGCCCCGAATCGAGTGACACGGCTGGGCTCCAGCCAAGCACGTCGGCGGCCTTCGACACCGCGATACACGACTGCCGTTGCTCACCTGCCCGCGGATCGGCATGCTGAATCTGCACGGCTGTGCCAGCAACACGCTGCAACCCGGCCGCCAATTCGAGGATGTTCGTCTCGACGCCAGTACCGATGTTGAATCCACGCTGATCAAGGCGCCCAGTCGGCGGCAATACGCTTTCGGCTGCGAGGAGGTTTGCGCGCGCCACATCACCGACGAATACGTAGTCTCGCGTCTGCCGCCCATCGCCGAACGCGGTGATCGACGTCCCTGCCAGGATACGCTGGCAGAAGATCGCCACCACCCCGGCCTCACCATGCGGATCCTGCCGAGGGCCATAAACATTCGCATAGCGCAATGCCACAGTATCCATGCCGTGCACGCGTGCGAAATAGTTCATGTAATACTCGACGGCGAGTTTCGCGGTACCATACGGTGACTGCGGATCCTTGGCCGCATCTTCCGGAGTCGGCAGCGCGGCAAGATCACCGTACTGCGCACCACCGCTGGACGAGAAAATGAATCGCGTCTGGTGGCCTGAATGCCGAGCGGCCTCGAGGAGATTCAGCGAGCCACCGATGTTCACTGCCGCGTCCCAGACTGGATCGTTCACGCTCTTCCGCACGTCAATCTGCGCGGCAAGGTGTGAAATCACGTCAAACTTCCCTTCCCGGACGAGCATCGCCGCCGCCGGGGATGCGATGGACTCCCGCACCACGGTCGCGGCAGGGTTGAGATTCGCTTCCTTGCCGCTGGAGAAATCGTCGAGGATCGTGACGGCATAGCCCCGCGCGACGAAGAGATCGGCGACGTGTGATCCAATGAAGCCGGCGCCGCCGGTGACGAGCACGCGTCGCGTCATGAATCGAACTCAGCAGCAAAGACGATGATCTGGTCGCTCGAACGGGACACGGTGCGATTGGGCATGGGTGCTTGGGCAGAGATGGAGACAGACAGAAGTGCACAGCTCGTCGGGTTCGCCGCACTCCACGGCGGAGGCCCGCATCGACGATGAACAAACTAACAGCGCCCGCCTGCTGTGGCTTGTGTTGCCCCGCAGGGGGGCGCCGGGTGGCGCGGACCGGGTGACGGTCAGGGCATGCGGCTCACCAGGCGGGCCTTCATGCCAACGCGAATCGCCGGCTGCTCGTGACCGACGACAATCGCCGTCGCGCTCTCACTCGTGACCCGAACGACGCTGACCTGCGCGACCACGTTCGATGGCGCGATGTCTTTCCGGCCCTCGGTCAGCGGTTGCCCATCCGCGTAGAGCGAGAACTGGTCACCGACCTTGCTGGTCGCGCCTTTCGGCAGTGCGATCACGATGAAGTTCTGAATCGTCGGCAGCACCACGCCGCCGGCGATGTAGGCGACCTCGTACACCGGCCCGTTGCTCACATCCTGCGGGCGGACCGTCGACGGCGTCGCCGATGTGTCGAGCGGCATCAGCAGATCGCCGCGCTTCATGTTGGCGTACATCGTGGTGACCCGTGCGCGTGCGGCCCGACCGCTGCCGATCGCGCGCAGTTCGACCACGCCGGATGGCTGCATCAAACGGCGGCGCAACTTGCCATGGCGGACTTCCGGGCCGGGCTGATACACGCCGAACTGCTGCCCGACGACCCCTCGCATCCCTGTCGGCAGCAAGACGTCCACTTCGTCGAAAATCTGGAACTGGTCGCGCGACATCGCGGCCGTCACGACGGTCGGGTCGGATCGAGCGACGAGACTCCCCGAGTTCGTGCGTGCATTCTGCGCGACGAGAAACGGTGCCGCGGCGGCTTCGCCGCGACGCACCGTGGGACGCAGCGCCCGGCCGTTGATCGTGGCATTCTCGAGAACGGACTGCGTCTGGCCCGACACCGGTCGGCCGAGCGGCATGGGGCGGGTCGGGGCGGCTTCCTGTGACTCGACTTCGGCGGCAACCGCCTCCGGCGTGAACGTCGGCCTGCCATCCGCGCCGACATACAGCTTCTGGCCCGGATAGATCAGGTTCGCGTTCGCAATCTGGCCGGAGTTGGCCTTGAACAACTCGGGCCAGCGAAACGGGTTGCCGAGGTATCGACGCGCGATCTCGAACAGCGTGTCACCGGTGCGCACGGTGTGCAGCACAGTCCCTGGCTTGAGCGCGGCAGTGCTGTCGCGCTGCTGCGCCGAGAGCAGCGCTGGTGCGCCAACCAGCAGCAGCGAGACGAGCGCGGTGCGCACGTGGCGCACGACGGAGGCAATCGGAAGACGGCGCATACTGGTGGGGAGCGCGGGAAACGTCCACATCAAGCGCGACGCGCGGAACGGTCGCACCACGGAGGGGGCCCGCCGCAGGCGCGGTTCCCCGATCAGAGACGAGTATCGGCCGGAGAGGAAACGTCAGGAGCCTCCGCATCGCGGCGGCGACGGGAGGCTCCTCACATGCTGGTCCCTGCGAGCCCCTGCTGAGGCCGGCTCAGAACGGCAGATCGTCTTCCTCGTCCTCGAGTGCGCCGGGGAAGTCGGAGAACTCGTCGCCGCCCCCCTTCGCTGCGGATGCCGCCGGCTTGCCAGCGGGTGCCGCAGCGCGGGCCGGGCGAGCAGCGGCACCCGAATACGACCCCTCCGACTCGCCACCGTCGCGCCCACCAAGCAGGATCAGCTCGCGCACCCGGATCTCCGTCGAGTATCGGGTCTGCCCTTCCTTGTCCTGCCACTGGCGGTACTCGATCGCTCCCTCCACGTACACCGGCTTGCCCTTCTTGCAATAGTTCTCGACAACGTCTGCCAGTTTCTGCGTCCCCTGGTTCCAGGCGATGCACTTATGCCATTCGGTCTTTTCCTGCTTGTTCCCGGACTGATCGTTCCACGTCCGCGACGTTGCGAGGGAAAAGCTGGCGACTTTCCCGCCACCGGCGGTCGAACGGACCTCGGGATCGTTCCCGAGATTTCCCATCAACATGACCTTGTTCAAGCTGCGTGACATCGGCATCGTCTCCAGAAAGGACGGTGGGGCTGGTGACTCGGCGCGTGGGGCGCCGGTCGGAACGACGGTAAGGTGGGTTGCCCTGCAGCCGTGCCTGAAAATACTGCAAGTATCATTGTTTTTGTGC
>JANPFJ010000403.1:0-5390 GCA_031423355.1 Gemmatimonadaceae bacterium
GCCGCCAGCTGACTCTCGGCGCCGATGTTGAACAAGCCGGCGCGCAGCCCGATGGCAACACTCAGCCCGGTGAAGACGAGCGTGGTCGCCTTGTAGAGCACCTGGCCGATGCCGTACGCATTGCCCCACGTGCCACTGAGCATCAGGCGCCACACATCGCTCGGCGCCTGCCCGTAGGAGAGGATGAGCAGGTCACCCGCCACCAGCGCAACCAGCAGCGCCGTGAGCGTCGGCAGCACCCCTTCCTCGAATGCAGTTCTGGTCCCGGTGCTCATGACTGCGCGCCAGTCATCCAGGGGCCGAGCACATCCTCGGTGGCCGCGGCGCGTGGCATTTCGGTCACGAGCTTTCCACGATACATCACCGCGATGCGATCGCTGAGTGCCAGAATCTCATGCAGTTCCGCGCTCACCAGCAGAATCGCCTTTCCGGCGCGGCGCGCGGCGCGCAGCTGGTCGTGAATGAACTCGATGGCGCCGACGTCGACACCGCGCGTGGGTTGTGCGGCCAGCAGCACGCGAAAGTCAGCGGGCATTTCGCGCGCCACGACGATCTTCTGCTGATTGCCACCGCTGAGGGCGCGCGCGGGTGCGAACGGATCGGCGGGGCGGATGTCAAAAGCCTTGATACGGTCTTCGGCGAAGGCGAGCGTGCGGGCGCGATTGATCGCGCCGCTGCTCGAGAACTGCTTCTGGCGGCCGAGGATCAGGTTGTCGGCGATCGAGTAGTCGAGGACCAGACCGCGGCTGTGGCGATCCTCGGGGATGTGCGTGATACCGTGGGCGAGCCGCTTGCCGATAGGAAAGCGTGTGACGTCGGTGCCGTCGACGGTGATCGTGCCGCTCGTCACGGGTCGCAGGCCGGCGATGGCTTCGATCAACTCTGTCTGGCCGTTGCCTTCGACACCGGCTAGCCCAAGGATTTCACCCGGAGCGATGGAGAACGAGATGTTGTCGACGGCGCGGGCGGTGCGGGTGCCGGCGATGGTGATGCCGCTGAGTCGGAGGCGGGGGGAGTCGGTGTAGGTGGGGGCGGGGGCGGAAATGATGGCGGCTGGCGCGGATTGGGTGATGCGATCCTGCGCAGATGGGACGACCATTTGATCGGGGGGGCCCCCCGCGTCGGAATCAGAACCGGCCGATGAATCACCCACCCCCATCGCCTCCGCGTCCGCACCCACCGGCATGCCGTGCTCGTCCAACCGCACCGCCCGCCCCACCATCGCCGTCGCAATCGCCGGCGGCGTCGTCTCCGCCGTCGTGAGCGTCGCCACCGTCGCACCCTGCCGCATCACCGTGATCCGATCCGTGACATCCATCAGCTCGTCCAGCTTGTGCGTCACCAGCACGATCGTCGCACCGCCATCACGCACCGTCCGCAGGACTTTCCAGAGCTCGGTCACCTCCGGTGGCGACAACACCGCCGTCGGTTCGTCGAGTATCAGGAGCTTCGCGCCGCGATACAGCGTCTTCAGAATCTCGACGCGCTGCGCTTCCCCAACGCTCAGCTCCGACACCAATCGTGATGGCTGGCACGCCAGCCCCGTTTCCCGGCTGAGCTTCGACAGCGCGTCTTCGGCAAACGCTCGATCGTAGGTCAGCCCCGACATCGGCTCGCGCCCGAGCACCACGTTCTCGGCCACCGTCAGCGTTGGCACGAGCATGAAATGCTGATGCACCATGCCCACGCCCGCCGCGATGGCATCGGCGATGGTCCACCCCGTGACGTCGTTGCCAAACACTTCGACCGTGCCGCCATCCGGCGAGAACATGCCACTCAACACGCGCAGCAGTGTGCTCTTGCCAGCGCCGTTCTCGCCCACCACCGCATGAATCTCGCCGACGTTGACGCTCAGCGACGCCGCGCGATTGGCCTGCACCGGCCCGAAATGCTTCGACACGCGCGACATGCGCACGGCGGGCAGGCCCGTGGCTGACTGGCTCACGAACGTGTGCTTGGCACGGTGATCTTCCCCGACACGATATCCGCTTCGAGCCCGAGCAGCCGGGCACGCACGTTGTCCGGAATCAGCGCCTTGTTGTTGGCGTCGTATACGTAGCCGACACCCTTCTCCTTCAGCCCGTACGAGAAGACGCCGCCCTCAAACGTGCCGTCCTTCACGCGACGGATCGTGTCGTACACCACGTTGTCCACACCCTTCACCATCGACGTCAGGACGAATCCCGGCGCTTCGCCGAATTGGTCCGCGTCGACACCGATGCCATAGTGCCCGCGGCCCATCGCGCGCGCTGCTTCGAACATGCCGAGGCCCGTCGATCCGCTGGCGTGAAAAATCACATTCACGCCCTGCTGATACTGGCTCAGCGCCAGTTCCTTGCCCTTGCTCGGATTGCGGAAGGCCTCGGGCGTCACGCCGGCATACTGCGCAATCACCGTGCACTCCGGGCAGACGTGTTTCACGCCAGCTTTGTATCCGGCTTCGAACTTGTGGATGAGCAGAATGTCCATGCCGCCGAGAAAGCCGAGCTTCTTCGAGCCGCCGACGAGTGCTGCCATCGCACCAACCAGAAACGCGCCCTCTTCCTCGCGAAACTTGAGCGCCGCCACGTTCGGCGGCGGTGCAATCACGTTGCCCTTGGCGTCGTAGCTGAGTGCGAAGTCGACACCGGCGAAGTTCACGTCCGGATACTCGCGAGCCAACTCCGTCAGATCATCGCTGAAAATGAAGCCGACGCCGACCACCAGCGCGCGTCGCTCGGAGGCCAGCAGTCGAAGGCCGGCTTCCCGGTCCGAGCCGTCGCCGGGCTCGATGAATTGCACCCGCGCCGCCAACTGCCGGGTCGCGCTGTCGGCGCCGAGGTAGGCGCCGTCATTGAACGACTTGTCGCCGCGGCCGCCCATGTCGAAGACGACGCCCACCGATGGTCCGGTGCCGGTCGCTTCGAGCGTCGGGGCGCTGGCAGGCTGAACAAGGAGCAGTCCGCCATGGACGAAGGTCAGGATGACCAGGGCGGTGAGGAGAGGGCGCATGAGCCGGGAAAGGTCGTCACTGCCGATGGGTGCGGCAAGCGAATGCGGGCGATCAGGGACATCCGTCGCCCCGGCCACCGCACATCACGCGCGAGATCTTGCCCGGATCAGGAAATGGGGTGGGACTGCTTGCCATGTTTGCATTCGTGTGTGTCGTACACTATCCTCGTGTATGGTTGACACGAACCAGTCCCGGCCGTTACCGCCGCTCGACCCCATCCGGGTCGGGGTCGACGTGGCAGTGTTCACGATCCGTGAAGACGCGCTGCACGTCCTGCTCGCGCCGGACGAAGCCGCCTGGCGGTTGCCGAGTGACCTGGTCCGGGCCGATGAGCCGCTCGACCTTGCCGCGCGTCGCGCCCTGACTGCCGTGGCGGGTGCGAGTGAGGTCTGGCTCGAGCAGCTGTTCACCTTCGGCGACGTCGAGCGAAATCCCGATGGCCGCGTCATCAGCGTGGCACACTACGCCCTCGTCGCCGTCGATGCCGTCCGCGAACTCGGCGGACGCGATGCGCAGTGGTGGCCGATCGCGGCGCTGCCACAGCTGATCCTCGACCACCGTCGGATCATCGACTACGCGTTGACCCGACTTCGCAACAAGCTGGAGTACACCACCGTGGGCTTTCAGCTTCTGCCGCAACGATTTTCCCTCAGCGAGCTGCAACGCGTGTACGAAGTCATCACGGGGCGCGAACTCGACAAGCGAAACTTTCGGCGCAAGGTCGACGTGCTCGGCATCGTCAAGCCAACCCGCGAGCAGCGCGTCAGCGTTACCGGCCGCCCCGCACAGCTCTATCGTTTCGTCGCCGCCGAGGCACCTGAAGCCATCGGCGGTCCCGCGCCACTTGCTGCACCGCAACAACCATCCGTCCAGATCGCCCGTATCGGCCCGGTACTGCGCCGCCGCGGCCGTGTGGTGCCTGTCGCACCGGTCGAGGGCGGACGCTGATGGTTCAGCGCATGACAACCCGTGTGCTGGTCGTTGGCAGCGGCGTGGCGGGCCTGTTCACCGCCTGGCGCTGCGCCGAGCAGGGGCCGGTGCTGCTGATGACCAAGCGCACGCTCCGTGACTCGAATACCATGTGGGCGCAGGGTGGCATTGCTGCGGCACTCGGTGCAGGCGACAGTCCGGAACTGCACCGTCGCGATACGCTCGCGGCGGGCGCGGCGCTCTGCGACGTCAGCGCCGTCGATGTGCTCGTCACCGAAGGCCCTGATCGCGTGCGCGAATTGGTCGAAGCCGGTGCGCAGTTCGATCTCAACGCACGCGGTGACTTCAAGCTTGGCAAGGAAGCGGCGCACTCACGCCGCCGGATCGTGCACGCACGCGGCGACCAGACCGGCGCCGAAGTCTCACGCACACTGATCGAACGCGTCCAGGCGTCACCGAACGTGCATGTGCTCGAGACGGCGCGCGTCCTCGATCTGATCCTCGTCAACGGGCGCTGCATCGGTGTGCGTGCCGCGGTTGATGGCCGACCGGTCGAGGTCTACGCGGAAGCGATCGTGATGGCAACCGGCGGACTCGGGCAGGTGTATCGCCACACGACCAATCCGACCGTCGCCACCGGTGATGGATTTGCCATCGCGCATCGTGCCGGCGCGCGTTTGGCCGATATGGAGTTCGTGCAGTTTCATCCGACGGCGCTGGCGACGAGTGAAAATCCCCTCGCGCTGGTGAGCGAGGCGGTGCGCGGCGAAGGGGCAATTCTGCTGGACGGAACTGGCAAGCGATTCATGCCGGAGAAGCACAAGCTGGCCGAACTGGCGCCGCGCGACATCGTTGCCCGCGAGATCTTCCGCGCGCAGCAGCGAACGGGCGTCGTGCATCTGGATGCGCGTGCGATTTCCGGATTCGACACACGTTTCCCCGGCATCTTCCATCTCTGCACGGCCCGAGGTGTCGATCCCCGAAAGGATCTGATTCCCGTCACGCCGGCGGCGCACTACATGATGGGCGGCATCGTCACCAATCTCGATGGCCGCACTACGATTCCTGGGATGTACGCCTGCGGGGAAGTGGCTTGCACCGGGGTGCACGGCGCGAACCGGCTGGCCTCGAACTCGCTGCTGGAAGGCCTGGTGTTCGCCGAGCGTGTCTCTCGCGATGCGGCGCAGCTCAAGCCGCATGGCATCGCCGCGCTGCCGCTCGAGCGCTGGGACGTGCCGCTGTTGCTGGACCGCGGTGCGGCGCAGGTGGCTGCCGACGACGTACGGCGTGTGATGTGGCAATACGCCGGCATCGATCGGACAGCACGCGGGTTGCGCACCGCCGTCAAGGAAGTGGATGCGATCGAGGCGCGCCTCCCCGATGGCGCGACGGAAGAGTTGAACATGGTGCAGACGGCCCGCCTGATCGTGCAGGCCGCGCTGCTACGGAAGGAGAGTCGCGGCGGGCA
>JANPFJ010000404.1:0-1729 GCA_031423355.1 Gemmatimonadaceae bacterium
TCGCGCCTGCCGTGGCGGTGAGATGCACTCGGAGCACGAAGCTGGCGCCCCCGGCGAGCGAGACATCAGGCCGGCCGTCGGCGTCGCTGTTGTATGCGACCGGGATGCCGGACCATACGCCGTTCCCCAGCAGATCGGTGCCCATCAACGTGTTGGTGGCGTTGTCATACAGATCGACCCGGAATCCCTGGGAAGACTGCGCGACAAAGTTGTAGGTGTCGGCCAGCGTGCCGGTGTTGGTCAGGGTATGGAGATAATCCACCATCGCGGGACTGCCGGGGGCGACGCTGCTCGAGCGGTCGGGCGTCATCGACGACTGGTAAAACGCGAAAGCGCCGATCTTGCCGTCCGGGCCGCCGCAGTTGTCGTCAATCTGATTAGAATTGGCCGCGCCGGCGATGGAGGTGTTGCTGGATGAGACGTGGAAGAAAATGGGCGAACCCGTGGGAACGCCCAGCAGCGCGAAGGTCACGTAGGATTCAAAGCCGCTGCCATCGGCGAAACCGGTGACGGTGGCGGTGTAAACCGTGGTGCCTGTCGCGGGAATGGTGCCGGGCAGCCGATAACCGTCGGCGTAGCCGATATTGGGGCCGGAGGTGGCCACCATGCTGTCGCCGCCCGCCCCGCCCGCCGCGGTGTAGTTGAAAAGGATCGCCGAAGTGGTGCGCCCGGCGCTCCGTGCTCTGCCGACGGTGGATGCGCAGGAGCTCGATGTATTGCTCACCCGGCGGCGGCAGTTGCTGGAGATGCTGGGGGCCGAGCGTAATCGCCTCGGCCAAGTGTTCGGCGCTGGGAAGCAGCCCGTGAAGAAAAGCCTGACGACGCACATCGCATTTCTCGAGCGCGAACTTGGACGGGCGGATACCGAACTGGAAACCGCGATCCGGCAGTCGCCCGTCTGGCGGGCGCAAGACGAGCTCCTGCGGAGCGTGCCAGGCGTCGGCCCCATCCTGTCGCGGACCTTGCTCGCCGATCTCTCGGAACTCGGTCGGCTCTCGCGACGCGAGATCGCGAAACTCGCGGGCGCGGCGCCGCTGAGTCGTGATTCGGGCACATTGCGAGGACGACGCTTCGTGCAGGGCGGACGCGCCCCCGTGCGCGCCGTGCTGTACATGGCGGCACTCGTGGCCGCACGACGGAATCCCGTGATCAAACCCTTCTATCAACGACTCGTGGCCGCGGGCAAGCCGAAAAAACTGGCCCTCGTGGCCTGCATGCGAAAGTTGTTGACGATTCTCAATGTGATGGTGCGGACCGCCACACGGTGGAATCCAGAATTCGCCGCGCTGCACGCCGCGCACGCTTGACTTTCAAGACAGTTGCTAACACTCGCTGATACAGACAAGCGATTTAATGATGCTCGCTTCGCTCGCAATTGTTATTTTCTCCTGCGGTATAGTTTAAGTCGTTAGGCCTGCCAGCATACGGATCTGCCATGTACCTGAGCTTCCGAAGTCTCGCCATCTTTGCCGCGGTCATCTGCTTCGCTCTCGCTGGCTCATGGCTCCTTGCGCCGAGCTTGTTGCCCGAAATTTGGGCTGTTGAATATTTCTATCCAGTTGGTCTCATTGGAAGACGATCTGGCGCTCTCTTTCTTGGCGTTGGCGTCATGTTCACTTTGGCACGAACCGCACAGCCCTCCCAGAGCCGTACCGCACTTGTTGTTGGTCTATCTATCAGCTGCCTCACCCTCGCAGCACTCGGAATCTTCGAGTTCGCGACGGGTCAT
>JANPFJ010000405.1:0-35552 GCA_031423355.1 Gemmatimonadaceae bacterium
GCGTCCGCATTCGTTCAACCGAACTCCTGACCCGCGCCATGACGAGCAAGCCGTCCCCCGCCCTCGCCACCGACACGCCATCGTCCACATCGCGGCGCAGCGACCTCTTTCTCCGTGCCTGTCGGCGTGAAATCGTCGAGCGTCCTCCGGTCTGGATGATGCGTCAGGCCGGGCGTTACCTGCCCGAGTACCGTGCCGTCCGCGCCAAGTCCGGCGGGTTCCTCGAGATGTGCCGCAATCCGGAGCTGGCGACGGAAGTCACGCTGCAGCCGGTGGATATCATGGGTGTCGATGCCGCCATCATCTTCAGCGACATCCTCGTGGTACCGCAGGCGATGGGCATGGATCTCACGGTGGACGAAGGCGTTGGCCCCGTGTTCTCGTCACCGCTGCGCAACAGCGATGCGATCGCGCGACTGCATCACGTGGTGCCGGAAGAAGGCCTTGGCTACATGCTCGATGCCGTGCGCATGACGCGCCGCGAACTCGACGGACGCGTGCCACTGATCGGCTTCGCCGGCGGACCGTGGACGCTGGCGGCGTACATGGTGGAAGGGCGCGGCACCAAGCAGTTTGCAGTGGCCAAGCGCATGCTGTACGAAGCCCCGCAGGATGCGCACGCGCTGCTCAACAAGCTGGCGACGGCGGTCGGCAATTTTCTGGTGGCGCAGGCGGCAGCGGGCGCGCAGGCGCTGCAGATCTTCGAGAGCTGGGCCGGCGCGCTGGCACCGCACGAGTTCCGGCAGTTTGCGCTGCCGTATCTGGCGCGCGTCGCGTCGATCGCGCGCACCGCTGGTGTGCCGCTGATCGTCTTCGCGCCGGGTGCCGGATGGGCAATGGAAGAACTTGCCCAGGCGACGATGGCCGACGTGATCGGCGTCGATTGGCAGATCGGTGCGGCTGAGGCCCGCAAGCGGATGGAGCACCTCCCGGTCGCACTGCAGGGCAACCTCGACCCCTGCCTCCTGTATGCGCCACCGAGCACCATCCGCGCACGCACGCTCCGGATGCTCGAGGAGTTTGGTGGCCGCGGGCATATCGCGAACCTCGGACACGGGATTCTGCCGGATATCCCGGTGCAGAATGCGAAGGCCTTCATTGACACGGTGCGTGAGTGGCGTTCGCCGCATGCGTCCGCGCCGGTGCTTCGGGCCAAGGAACGCCTGGCATCATGACCGCGCCGGCGTCTGCGAGTCTCACGTCGTCCGAACACGCGACGCCCGGTGAGGCGCGCCGCGCCCGGGCGATTGCGTGGATCGCCGACGTGCATGAGGACATCACCGCACTGTTTGCCCGACTGGACGGCGGCAGCGCGTTCCGCGAAGATCAGTGGGACCGCGCCGAGGGGGGCGGTGGCCATTCGCGTGTGATGATCGACGGCGCCACGTTCGAGAAGGGTGGCGTGAATCGCAGCGTGGTGTATGGCCGCCTGCCCGCCGCCGCCGCTGCCAAGCTCGGTGGGCGCGGTGTGTCGGATGGTGAGTCGCAGTTCTTCGCGACTGGCGTCAGTCTGGTGTTCCATCCCCGCAGTCCGATGATCCCGACGGTGCACCTCAACGTGCGCTACTTCGAGCTCAGCGATGACGAAGGGAACCTGCGCGACGCCTGGTATGGTGGTGGGACCGACATCACACCGATGTATCCGTTCCCTGACGACGTGCAGCACTTTCATCGCACGTTGGCCTCCATTTGCGACAGTTTCCATCCCTCGCTCCACCCACGCTTCAAACCGTGGTGCGACGAATACTTCCGGAACACGCACCGCGAGAACGAAACGCGGGGCTGCGGCGGCATATTTTTCGACCATCTCCGGCCAGGCGAGGATGAGAGCGGAATGGATCCGGACACCACGATGGCATTCGTGGATGCCGTCGGCCGCAGCCTGATCGAGGCCTACGGGCCCATCGTCGAGCGGCGCCGGCAGGAGGCGTACGGCGACCGGGAACGCGCGTTCCAGCTGGTGCGGCGCGGACGGTACGTGGAGTTCAATCTGGTGCATGATCGCGGCACACACTTCGGGCTCCACACCGCCGCGCGCATCGAGAGTGTGCTGATGAGTATGCCGCCACTCGCCGCCTGGCCGTACGCCCCGAGCTGGCCCGACGACAGCTTTGAATCGGCGCTGCTGCGAATGCTCGCGCCGCGCGACTGGCTCGCAGACTGATCGACGTGTCGGCCGCGCCCCACGTCATCGTCTGCGGAGCCGGGGTGACCGGGCTCACGACGGCGTGGCACCTGCGCCAGGCCGGAGCGGACGTGACGCTGGTCGAGGCGACCGATGATGTTGGCGGCGTGATGCAGACCAGCCGCCATGACGGGTATCTCGTCGAACATGGGCCGAACTCGTGCATGCTCACCGGCGAGTTGTCAGCACTGATCGACGCCATCGGACTGACCGCGTTCGTGCGCCCCGCGGCACCCCAGGCACAACGCCGGTTCATCGTTCGCGATGGCCATCCGCTCGCCGTGCCGATGTCGCCGCCGGCCATGCTGCGCTCCCCGCTCTTCAGTCTCGGCGCCAAGCTTCGCATCCTGCGCGAGCCATTCATCCGTCCGCGGACCGACGAGGCCGACGAATCCGTTGCGACGTTCGTTCGACGCCGGCTTGGTGTCGAGCCGCTCGCGTATGCGGTGGATCCCTTTGTCTCAGGCGTGTATGCGGGTGACCCCGAACGGCTCAGTGTTGCGCACGCATTTCCGCGGCTGGCCGCGCTCGAACGAGCCCATGGGTCGCTCGTGCGGGGAATGATCGCAGGCGCACGACTGGCGCGTCGTACGCGCGGGCAGAGCGGCGGCGCTCCGGCCCGACCCGGGATCATCTCGTTCCTCGACGGTATGGGCACGTTGCCCGTGGCGCTGGCCGAGGCGCTCGGGACTGGAAACATTCTGCGCCGTGCGCGCGTGACGGCCATCGAATCAGGCAATGGTGGCCCGAGTCTGGTCACGGTCGAGCGTGATGCCGGGATGTTCACGCTGCCAGCCGATGTCGTCGTGTCAACGCTGCCGATGCATGCATTGGCGGGAATCCGTCTGCCCGGCGATACCGCAGCGGCGATGGCTCAACTCGCATCATTGCCCTATCCCCCGGTGATTTCGCTGGCGCTCGGCTTCAGGCGTGCAGACGTCGCGCACGCGCTCGATGGTTTCGGCTGCCTGATTCCGAGCGTCGAACAGCGGACGACGCTTGGCGTGCTTTTTTCGAGCACGCTCTTCGCGAATCGTGCGCCGGAGGGGCATGTCCTGCTCACCTGTTTTCTCGGTGGTACGCGCCGACCGGAACTCGGGAGCGCCAGCACCGAGTCGCTGCTTGGCATCGTCCTGCCCGAGCTGGCGGAGTTGCTCGGCGTGCGTGGCGCGCCGACGCTCGTCCAACGCACCACCTGGCCGCACGCCATTCCACAATACAATCTCGGCCACGATGCACATGGGTACGCCGCCGACGCCATCGAAGCGATCGTGCCGGGGCTGATTGTTGACGGGCAGTTCCGGCGGGGCGTCAGCGTCGGTGACTGTGTCGCGGCCGGCGAGCGGATCGCACGACGGGCACTGGCACTGGCCCGGCTTCGCCAGACACAGCGTCATGACGCCGGAGCACTGCTGGACGCAGTGTCACTGGAGCGCGACGTTCCAGCCGGCGTGGACTGACCCTTCGGCAGCGCCGCTCTGCATCCGGTTAGATTTCAGCGTATGACCGATGCACTCGATGTCCTCGCC
The DNA here is from genome assembly GCA_031423355.1 of Gemmatimonadaceae bacterium. GTDB lineage: Bacteria > Gemmatimonadota > Gemmatimonadetes > Gemmatimonadales > Gemmatimonadaceae > JACMLX01. The sequence continues at coordinate 3,715 of JANPFJ010000405.1, forward strand.
ATCATGGCGCATCCCGACGACGTGGAGCTCGCATGCGGCGGGACGCTGCTGGCGAGCGTCGCCCGCGGTCGGCGCGTTGGCATTGTCGACCTGACGGCGGGCGAAACCGGCAGCCGTGGCACGGTGGAAATCCGCGCGGCGGAAGCGCAGGAAGCGGCGCGCATTCTCGGGGTCTCGGTGCGCGAGAACCTGCGCCTGCCGGACGCCCATCTCGTCAATACCTCCGCGACGCGCGATGCCGTCATCGGAGCGATCCGGCACCATCGCCCCACGATCGTGATCACACATGCTCGTGAGGGTCGACACCCCGATCACATCGCCGCCGCGCAGCTGGTGCGCGACGCCTGCTTTCTGGCCGGGCTGAAGAATCGGCTGCCGGAGCTCCCGGCATTCCGGCCGCGCAAAGTGGTGCACTGCCTCACGTACCGTGAAGATGCGATTGCGCCGTCGTTCATCGTGGACATCAGCGACGTGTTCGAACAGAAGCTGGCGGCGATCCGCTGCTATCGCTCACAGTTCGACGGCGCCACGCAGGCGGGTGAAGTGTACCCGAACGGCGAACCGCTCCTGGACGTGATCCGCCATCAGGCGGCGCACTACGGCACGATGATCCGTGCGCGGTACGGCGAGCCATTTCACACCACCGAAACCGTGCGCGTCGAGGACATCGCGTCGCTCGACGTGTCGACGTTCTGAGCCGCGACGGGGCGGTGACCAGCTACGACATCAGCGTCGCCTATGGTGCGGATACGCCACCCTGGCCTGGCGATACGCCGTACTCCTGTGGCTGGGCGTGGGACATGGCGACGGGCGCCAGCGTGAACGTCGGCCGGGTGGTGACGAGCTGGCACGTAGGCACACACGCCGATGCGCCGTTGCACGTCTCCCCGACCGGCGCGGCCAGCGAACACCTGCCACTGGCGGCGTTCCATGGCGCCGCCACCCTAATCGATGCCCGAGGGGTGCCACCCGGCAGCACAATCACCCCTGAGTGGCTTGAAGAGGCACTGCGGGGCCGCGAACTCCCGGCACGGCTGCTGCTGCATACCGGGTGGAGCGTGGCATCGGGGCAGTTTCCGGATGCCTGGCCTGCACTCACGGCAGAAGCCGCAGCCTGGCTCGCCCGTGGAGGGCTCCGGCTCTTCGGCACCGACGCGCCGAGCGTGGACACACGGACCGCGACCGACCTCGTCGTCCATCACGCCCTTTTTGGCGGCGGCGCCTACGTGCTCGAAAACCTCGCGCTCGACGGGGTCCCGGTTGGCGAATACCGGCTCAGCGCCTACCCCGTTCTGGTTTCTGGCGCCGACGCAGCCCCCGTGCGGGCAGTACTGGACGCAGCCGAACCGTAGGCACTTCGGTCGGCGCGGTCCTATCTTGCTCCGTCATGGCACCGCCTATCTACCTCGATCACGCCGCCACCACTCCGGTTCGTCCGGAAGTGCTGGAGGCCATGACGCCCTTTTTCGGGGCGCGGTTCGGCAATCCGTCCAGTGTGCACCGCTACGGCCGCGATGCCCGCACGGCACTCGACGAAGCCCGCTCGCGGGTTGCGGCCTGCCTGCACGCGCAGCCTGACGAGATCGTCTTCACCTCCGGCGGTACCGAGGGCGACAACCTCGCCATCATCGGTCCGTGGAGGATGCGGCGGGCCCAGGGTCGCAACGCGGTCGTCACCAGCCCGACCGAGCACAAGGCGGTGCTCGAGGTCGTTCACCAGATTGCGCGTGAGGGAGGCGAGGAGCGCCTGTTGCCGGTCACGGCCGACGGCATCATCGATCTCCGGTCGCTCGATGGCACCATTGACGAGGCTGTCGCAGTCGCGTCCGTCATGTGGATCAACAACGAGATCGGCGTGGTGCAGGATGTTCCCGCCATCGGCGCCCGGGCGCATGACGTCGGCGCGCTGATGCACACGGATGCGGTGCAGGCGTTTGGGAAAGTCCCGATCGATGTGCGACAGCTGCCGATCGATCTGCTGTGCCTGAGTGGACACAAGATCGGTGCGCCGAAGGGTATCGGCGCGATGTACATCCGTCGCGGCACGCCGTTCGAACCGTTGTTCCATGGTGGATCACAGGATCGCGGGCGTCGACCCGGTACGGAAAATGTTGCGTTCGCCGTCGGCTTGGCGGTGGCCGCGGAGTTGCAGCTGGCTGAGCGCGAGAGTGAGTGCGCGCGGCTCGGCGCGATGCGCGATGCGCTGCAGGCCGCGATTCTTGCGCGCGTGCCTGACGCCGTCATTCATGGCGCGGCGGTCCAGCGCGCGCCGCACATCCTGAATCTGAGTGTGCCGGGCACCGACAGCGAAAGCCTGCTGATGGCGCTCGACCTCGCCGGCATTGCCGCCAGTGGTGGATCGGCGTGCCAGAGTGGGAGCGTGTCGCCGAGTCATGTGCTCAGCGCGATGGGCGTATCACGCGGCCTGGCCGGCGCCGCGGTGCGGCTCTCGGTCGGCATGCTGAGCACCGAGGCCGATATCGCACGCGTGAGCGAGGTCTTTCCGGCACTGGTCGAGAAGGCCCGACGCCTCGCGGGCGCCGCGTAGTCGGATGGCGGGGCGCCGAGTGCTGGTCGCGATGAGCGGTGGTGTTGACAGTTCGGTCGCGGCCGCGCTGCTGCACGAGCAGGGGTACGAGATCATTGGCGCCACCATGAAGCTGTTCTGCCATGGCGAGGACCTGCCGGACCGTCCCTGCTGCTCGCTCGACAGTGTCAACGATGCGCGCCGCGTCTGCCAGCAGCTCGGTGTGCCGCACTACGTGCTCAATCTCGAGAGCGCGTTCAGCCGTGACGTGGTGCAGGATTTCGTTGATGAATACAGCCGCGGACGCACACCGATCCCCTGCGTCCGGTGCAATACGTTCACGAAGTTCCGTGATCTGGTCCGCAAGGCCGAGGCACTCGACTGCGACTGGATCGCCACCGGGCACTACGCCCGCGCGCACGACGGCGACATGTACCGCGGCCTCGATCACAACAAGGACCAGACGTACTTCCTCTGGGGCGTGGAGCGTCACGTCGTCGAGCGGCTGCTGCTGCCGGTCGGGCATCAGACCAAGGCCGAAACGCGCGCCATCGCCCATCGACTGGGCCTCGAAGTCATCGCCGAGAAATCGGAGAGTCAGGATATCTGTTTCGTCCCGGACGGTGATCACCTGAAGATCATCCGGCGCGAACTGGGGGACGATGCGCCAGCGTTGCAGCGGGGGCCATTCGTGCTGCAGGACGGCCGGGCAGTTGGCGAACACGATGGATACGCACGCTTCACGATCGGGCAGCGCAAGGGTGTGCCCGGCGGATTCGCCGCGCCGATGTTCGTGGTCGCGATCGTGCCCGAGACGCGCTCGGTGGTGCTCGGTCCGCGCGAGGCGCTGCTGGGGCGCGGGCTGGTCGCGAGAGGCGTGCGCTGGATGTCCTCCGCGCCGTTGGGTGTTGGCGACCGCGTTTCGGTACAGCATCGTCACCGGGCGGCGCCCGTTCCGGCAGAAATCGTGCGGGTCGACGGCGACGAGATCGAGCTCGCACTCGACGCACCGTTGAGCGCCATCACCCCCGGCCAGTCGATGGTGCTCTACGACGGAGAGCGGCTGCTCGGTGGCGGGTTCATCGAGTCAGGATCGCTCGCCCCGCGCCGCCTGAGCCTCCCGGTCGTGGCGTAACTGGCGGCCTGCGGTCCCACGCGGTATGCTCCCAATCCAATCGCTCACGAGGCTTCTGTATGCCCAGCGTCAAGGATCTGCTCGTCAGGAAAGGCACCGCGGTGATCGCAGTAGCCCCTGAGAATACCGTGCTCGACGCGGCGCACCTCATGAACGAGAAAGGGATCGGAGGCGTCGTCGTGATGCGGGACTCCGTGCTCGTTGGCATTTTCACCGAGCGTGATATCATGCGTCGAGTGGTCGCGGCCGGTCGCGACCCGAAGACGACGCTGGTCAGCGACGTGATGACCACCGAGTGCCTGACGATCACCGCCGATGTGAAGATTCCGGTGTGCCGGGCCATGATGACGACCCGCCGGATCCGTCACCTGCCGGTGATGCACGATGGCGGGCTCGTTGGCGTAGTGACATCAGGCGACATCCTTGCCTTCGAGGTCACCGAGGCCGAAGCACAGATCGAACAGCTCCAGAAGTACGTGTTCGACGTTCGGTAGCGCACCACGCGCGATGCGTCAGATTTCGCTGCGCAGTTGCGTCAGGTACCCGCGCATGTACTCCGTGCGGCGGGCGCCCTCGCGGCGACCGGAGTCGGTCTGCATCGTCTGGCCAAGCGTCAGCAGCTTGGTATAGAAATGATCGAGGCTCGCCACGCGATCGTCGGGCGGTCGCTGTTCGGCGAACGGGTCGGCCACGTCATAGAGCACGCGCCCCATCTGACCACCCAGCATGAGGCAGCGCGCAATCCCAATGGCGCCAAGTGCATCCAGCCGATCTGCATCCTGGACCACGCACGCTTCGACGGTGTGCGGGGCAATGCGCGCGCTGAAGCTGTGGGCCGCGATGGCGTGATGAATCCCATCATGCAGCCCGTCGGGATAGCCGATGCGCCGCAGCAGATGGACGGCGACATCGGCCGCCATCAGCGAGGCCCGTGGCCGATCGGGTGACGTGACCGAAACGTGCACGCAGTCGTGCAGCCAGGCGGCCGGCAATACGATGTCGATCGCCGCGGATTCCTCCGCCGCCAATCGCTCAGCCATCGACACGACCCGGGAGACATGTGCCATGTCATGCGCGGCGTCGGCGCGGACGCCGGTTTCGTGTGCGAACGCTTCGATCGCCGCGCGATGCGTACGCCACGCGGTCGCGGCTCCGGTCGCTGGCGTCTCGGACGTCAGAACTTCATGCCTCCGGCCTCAGCGAACTCACGCATCAGCTTTTCCTGCGCTTCACTGAGCGTCTCGGGGACGGTGATCTGGACGTCGACGAGCAGATCGCCGCGCTTCCCCTCCTTCTCGATCCCCTGGCCACGCACCCGGAATCGCTTCCCGCTCGGCGTTCCGCTGGGTATGCGCAGCGCGACCCGCGTGCCATCGAGGGTCTTCAGCTGGATCTTTGAACCAAGCGTCGCCTGCGCGATGTTGATCGGCACACCCAGAATCAGGTCCAGGCCATCGCGGGAATAGGCGCGGTCGGCCAGCACCTGAAAGGTGATGATCAGATCGCCAGTGGGCCCGCCGTTCTGTCCGCGCGAACCCTGTTCCTTGAGCCGGACGCGCGAGCCGCTCTCGGCACCGCTTGGCACAGTGATGTTGACCCTGCGCCGCGAGCGCACCTGGCCAGCCCCGTTGCACGCGCCGCACTTTTCGCTTGGAATCGTTCCGCGACCAAGGCAGGCCGGGCATGGCCGGTTGACCGCGAACCCACCCTGACCGAAGCTGATCGTTCCGCGACCACTGCACTCACCACAGGTCTGGACCTTCGCGCCCGGCGCGGCGCCGTTTCCCTTGCAGACCGGGCACTCTTCGACAAGATCGAGTTCCACCGGGACCTTGCCACCGGTCGCCGCGGTGCGGAACGGAATCTCGACCGTGAGCTCGACATCCTGTCCGCGTTCGACCGATCGTGCGCCTTTCGCGCGTCCGCCGAACACGCTGCCGAAGAGATCACCAAGCCCGCCGAGACCGCCAATGTCGAAGTCATCGAAGCGCGCATTGCCCGGGCCCGGCCCACCGGCCGCGCTCCCTGGGGTCGATGATGCTGGCCGACGGGCACTGGCCTGTGCGTTGCGCCACGCGTCGCCAAAGCCGCCGACTGCCCCGTACTTGCGCATGTCGTCGTATTGCTTCCGCTTCGTGTCGTCGCCCAGCACGGTATAGGCCTCGGAGATCTCCTTGAAGCGCTCGGCAGCCTTTGGGTCCGACTTGTTCGAATCGGGATGATACTTCTTTGCGAGTCGCCGGTACTGCTTCTTGATCTCGTCGCCGGTGGCCGTGGACGAGACACCGAGCACCGCGTAAAAGTCAGCGTTCGAGGGAGCCATGGGTGCGCGTCAGCGCGAGGTGGCGGTCAACCGTTCCACTGCCGCACGACAACCCGCGCGGGGCGGAGGAGCATTCCATTGTACATGTAGCCGACCTGATACACGGCGCCCACCGTGTGATCCTGCTCAGCCGATGTGGCCGGCTGCGTGGTCACGGCTTCGTGCATCGCGGGATCGAATGGCTGATCGGCCGGATCAATCACCGTGAGCCCGCCCGCATTCAATTCCTTGAACACCTTGCGGGCGACCAGCGCCGCCCCTTCCACCATCATCGGAATGCTCGCACTCGCCACATCGACGTTCGCAAAGCGCGTCAGGTCGTCGAGCGGATCCATCAGCAGCTTCACGAGATCCGCCTGCGCCCGTCCGCGCTCGTCCTGGCGTTCCTTCATCGTGCGCCTGCGGAAATTGTCGTATTCGGCGGCGAGGCGCAGGTACTTGTCATTCGCGGCCTCGATCTGCCCACGCAGCGTCTCGAGCTCCGCCACCACCGCTGCCATCGGATCCGACGCGGTGGCCTCGACGACGTCGTCGAGAGACGGTTGGGGATCGGAGGAGGCAGTATTCAGGTCCATCGGGTGAACTCCTGGGGGTCAGGCGCGCATTCGCAACGCGGGCAGGCTCGGGCAACGACTGGAAGATGACCTATCGCAACCAGCGTTCCCATCGGGTCTGCCGCTCTGGCAGCTGGGGCGCGGCAGCGGGGACATCGTCTGCCAAATCTACGCGACGGAATGCAGTTTGTGTCACGCGTGGGTCAGCAGTGCGCGCCGAACCAGGTCCATTGCGACCTGGGTCGCCCGGTGGCGGATCTCAGCGCGGTCGCCGATGTAGATGGCGCGCAGCGCCTTCGTCTCGCCACGCACGTCGAGCGCGATCCAGACGGTGCCGACCGGCTTCTCCGGTGTGCCACCATCAGGCCCAGCGATCCCGGTGATCCCCACGCCGATGGTGGCGCCCGTCATGCCGCGAACGCCGCGCGCCATCTGCACGGCGACGCATTCGCTGACGGCGCCATGTGTCTCGATGTCCTCCGCTGCGACGCCAAGCTCCTGCTCCTTGACCGAATTGGCATACGCGATCACGCCGCCGAGCACCACCCGGCTCGAACCGGGGACTTCGGTGAGCCGCGCGGCGAGCAGTCCCCCGGTGCAACTCTCCGCCACGGCGATGGTGTCGCCACTTGCCGCGCACAGGTCGAGCACGACCGACGCCATCGAGACGCCATCCGTCGCATAGGCGTGGATCCCGACGGCGTCGCGAATGTGTGCGATCGCCGCATCCAGTCGCGCCGCCGCATCGGCGGCTGAGAGCCCACGAGCCGTGACCCGCAGATCGACACCATCGTGTCCAGGCAGATACGCCAGTGGCAGCCCCTCGACCTCGCGCTTCATCGGTCCGAGCTTCTCTGCCAGCGCACTCTCTGCAATGCTGGTGGTTCGCACAGAGCGGGATCGGAGTACCGTGCCACCGCCGCGCGATGCCAGCCACGGTACGATGTGCACCGTCGTCATGTGTCGCAGTTCACGCGGTACGCCGGGCAGCATGATCACCCAGCGGCCCTGGTCATCGGTGAGGCGCAGTCCCGGCGCCGTGCCCTGCGCGTTCGCGAGCACCTCCGCGCCATCCGGGACCAGCGCCTGCTGGAGGTTCGACGGTGGCAGTGGCCCGCCGCGTCCGCGCGAGGCCCAGAGCGCGTGCAGCGCAGCGACGATCGCCGGGTCCTCGTGCAATGCGCGGCCAAAGAGGCGGGCGAGCACCGGGCGTGTGAGATCATCCGCCGTCGGCCCCAGCCCACCGGTGGTGATCACGCCACCGGAGCGCACGAGGGCCTGTTGCACCGCATCGGCAATCGCGTCGGGATCATCGGCGACGGTCGCGCGGCGCGCAACCGGGACGCCAATCTCCCCGAGCGCACGGGCGAGGAACACGGCGTTGGTGTCGACCGTCGTGCCCAGCAGGAGTTCGTCACCGATCGTGACGATCTCAACGGATTCTGTCATGCAACAAGCCCCGGAACGGATTAGCCCGCGTGACTGCGGGTCGGGGCAGCGATCACGCTGCCGTAGCGCTGGACGTAGAGCCCGAGCGACCAGAGGGTCAGCGCGACCGCACCCACCATGCTGACGGCGACGACTGCGCCGTTGAAGTACGCAAAGGCAGACCACCAGTTCCCATTCCAGCCTTGCTCACGCGCCAGCGTGGCGGCGAAGAACCAGCAATACGCCGCCCCGATCCAGATGCTCTGGAAGGTGGTCTTCCACTTGGCTGGACCGATGGATGCGATCAGTACGCCACGACGCTTGGCCAGCTCGCGGAACCCGGTCATGAATGCTTCGCGTCCAAGGACGACCAGCACGACCCAGAGGGGAAGCGAGAGCCACATCGACGCCAGCAACGTCGGAAAGCGGCCAGTCGGCGGCAGCGTCTGCGCCGCCTGCTGCAGCATCGGTGCCCCGGCGCCGCGCATCAGGTAATACATCGGGACGAAGGTGCCCAGCAACAGCAGCTTGTCCGCCAGCGGATCGAGCCACTTGCCGAGATCAGTGATCAGGTTCTCACGCCGTGCGAGATAGCCATCGACATAGTCCGTGACGGCGGCGATGACGAAGAGCGCGAATGCAATCGCCCGAACCGTCGACCCGTTGACGAACGGCAACACAGCCACCAGGGGCGTGATGGCGATGCGGCCAACAGTGAGAGCGTTCGGAAGGTTCACGGGACCGCCGGGGGTCAGCTCGAGGACGCGAGACTCTTGAGGACCAGCTTGCTGATTGCCTTCAACGTATCGAAGACGCCGTCGCCCGCCACTGCCACCGCTTCGACGCTCGAGACGCGCTCGATCCATTCCCCGGTGGGAAGCTGCTCGATGAGCAGCCTGCCGGGATTGTTGGGGTCTTCCATCTGCCGTTGACGCGCAGCGTCGACGACCTCGAAGCCCGGATTCAGCAGCGCATCCAGATCTTCGATGGGGGAGGCATTCGGCAGATCGCGTTTGTTGTACTGGATCACGAATGGCATGCGCGTGATGTCATACCCGTACTCGGCCATGTTGTCATACAGGTTCTGCATGGCTTCGACATTCGCTTCCTGCCGGTCCACCTGGGAGTCGGCCACGAACACCACGCCGTCGACGCCCTTCAGGATGAGCTTTCGGCTGGCGTTGTAGTAGACCTGGCCCGGCACGGTGTAGAGATGGAAGCGTGTCTTGAATCCGCGAATCGTCCCCAGATCAACTGGCAGAAAGTCAAAGAACAGCGTCCGTTCATTCTCCGTGGCGAGCGAGATCAGCTTGCCGCGCGTGTCCGGCGCAACACGCGCATACACATGCTCGAGATTCGTCGTCTTGCCGCCGAGGCCGGGACCGTAGTACACGATCTTGCAGTTGATTTCTCGCGACGCGTAATTGATGACCGACATGGCGTGGGGGTCGGATTAACTGAAGAGCCGATCGATGTCATCTTCGGCACCGGCAAGCAGGTGGGAAGCACTGAAATCGGCAGACTGTGATTCCTGCGGTCGCGTGAAGACCTGGTTGAGCTCATTGACCGCAGCCTTCAGGCGCAGACGCACCAGCCCGAGCGTCGTCCGCTGATCGAACAACACCACCAGGATCAGCCGCCGTGCGACATCGGCGACGTACATCGAATCACGTTCGCCCTGATGGAACAGCGTCGTGAAGTCCGTCTCGCCGATCAGCCGTGCCAGTTGATCGTTCGCGCTGAAGTCCGCCGCCGCCAGTGTCGCGAAGGCGGTGGCATCGAACTGCGGCTGCTCCCCGACGGTGGTCACGAGCTGCCCCGCGCGATCGACGAGCAGCGCGCTGCGGCTGTTCGTCTCCTGAAGAAAGCCCTGCAGAATGCGCGTGATGGAATCCGCGTCATCCTGCGTGAAAGACCAATGTGATGCGCGAGACATATTGGCGCTCACGACTCGAGAGCAAGAAGAAGTCGAGCCAGCGCACGTTCGGCGCGCCGGCGAAGCGTCGGACGACGCTCCCAACGAATGTAGTCGCGCAGGAGTCGCGCGTTTTCAGCGGAGGGCGTGCGCACCAGCCATCCGATCGCGGCGGCGCGCTGCAAGGCGGAGGCCGCGAACAGCTGATCATGCGCCATTTCCTGCTGGCGGCGCCAGGCGAGTGCACCCACCACGACGCCGCCGGCGAAACCCGCCAGTACGTAAGGGAGTGCACCCCGCGCCGATGGCTGGCGCACGACACGCGTCATGCCATCTCCCGTCGCGCCGACAATGCCTGCGCAATGGTGACACCATCGGCATACTCGAGGTCGCCGCCAACCGGCAAGCCGCGTGCGATGCGCGTGATGCGCACGCCCGTGGGCAGCAACTGTCGCTGCAGGTGAATCGCGGTGGCTTCGCCTTCCATCGAGGGGTTGGTCGCGAGAATGACTTCTGAAACGGTACCACGACGCACCCGATCCACGAGCGCGGCGATTGTCAGATCGCCGGGACCTACGCCATCGAGCGGCGAAATCCGACCTCCGAGGACATGGTACACTCCCCGGAACTCGGCCGCGCGCTCGATCGCGCCAATATCGGCTGCCTCTTCGACTGCGCAGATGGTGTTTCCGTCACGCCGGGGGTCGGAACAGATCGCGCAGCGCGGCGCCTCGGTGAGGTTGAAGCAGATCTCGCACTGCCGGATGCGCTCCGTCAGGCCAACCAGCGCGTCGGCAAGCCGGCGGCACTGGGCCGGCGGCTGCTTGAGCAGGTGGTACGTGAGCCGGAGTGCTGTCTTGCGACCGATCCCGGGGAGTCGGGCGAGTTCGCTCGCCAACTCGTCAATCGCCGACACAGCTCACATGAATGGGAGCTTGAGCCCGGGAATGCCGAGGCCCCCCGCGAGGCGTGCCATCTCTTCCTGACCGAGCGCGGCCGCCTTCTGCTGGGCATCGCCGATGGCAACCGTCACGAGATCCTCGAGCAGCTCGACATCGCCGCCGGCGAGCAATGAGGGATCGATCTTGACGCGCCTGACCGTGCCCTTGCCGTCGGCCTCGACCGAGACCATGCCGCCGCCAGCCGCTCCGGTGACGGTGCGTTTGGCGAGTTCATCCTGCAGTTCAGCCAGCTTGCCCTGCATCTGCTGGGCTTGCTGCATCATTTTCATGATATCCATCGTCGGGTGGGGCGAGGGAAATAATCAGTTGAAGCTACCGGAAGTATCGTCGCTACTCCAGCAGTTCGAGATCGAGCGCCTCGACCGCCGCGCCAAGGACCGGGTCCTGCTTTGACAGCGCCGCGACGCGCTCCTGCTTCACGCCTTCGGTCGTCAATCGCGCGCGCGGCGCGTCCGGCACGCCATCGGCCGGGGGCTTGACCTGTACGCGGGTGATGGCCGGCATCACGTCACGGAGGGCGTCGGTGACCTGCGACAACCCATCAGTCACAACCGGAAAATCGCCGGGATCGTCGCACTCGAGCGTGAGCAATCCACCCGCCGTTACCGCCGTCGGCTGCACGCGATCGAGCAGTGCGGCCAGCATGCCGCGCCCTTGCACCTTGAGGGCCGCGATGACCGAATCCCAGTCATCGAGTACGCGGTGCAGGTCGGGCATCGGGGTCGCCGACGCATCCGGCCTGGGCGTGGCGTTGGCCTCCCGTCTCGGGCCGAGGGCGTCCGGTCCGGGCGGCGCCGGGATGCCACCCGTGCTCGGCGACCGCGGCGCAGGTGTCACAGCGCCGCCGTGTTCGGCAGGGGGAGCCCACTTCTCCGGCGCGGGTTCGGCGCGGCCAGGCGGCGACGCCCACTTGTCCGCGGGGACCTTGTCGGGGGCGACCCTGGCGCGCGGCGTCTCGTTGACGAGCGCCCTCGCGGCGACCGGCGGCGCGGCACGCGTGGTGGTGACGGCACGCGGCGCGACGTCACCAAGCCCCGCCAGCACCTCCTCCAACGCCAACGTCCGATCCAGGAGTGCGAGGCGAACGAGAAGCGTCTCGAAGACGAGCTGCGGCTGGCTGCTCTTCCGGAGTCGAGCTTCGACATCGGCGGTCGCCTGCAGCACCCGCAGCAGATCGCCGGCGCGCCATTGCGGCGCCATGCCGGTCAGGCGTTCGCGAACGGAGGTGGAGACCGCGCCTGGATCGCCGCCGAGCACGATCGCGAGCTGGGCGCGCACCAGGTCAGCCAGTCCGGTGAGCAACAGCACCAGATCGACACCAAGATTCGTCAAACGCTCCACCGCGCCGAAGACGTCGGCGGCGCGGCGTTCCCCGATGATCGCCAGCAGGGCCAGCAACTCATCTTCGGGCACCAGGCCGAGCGCATCGCGGACCCGCGCGGATGTGAGCCTGGAGTCGTCGCCAAAGGCCAGCACCTGATCGGTCAGCGAGAGCGCATCCCGCAAGCCGCCGTCGGCCGCGCGGGCGAGCATCTGCAGCGCATCGGGCTCATACGTCACCCCCTCATCGTCGAGGACCGACGCCAGGCGCTCGCGAATCTCGGCGGGATTGATGCGCCGCAGATCAAAGCGCTGCAGCCGGCTGAGCACCGGCGCGGCCGTTTGCGCGATCTTCTGCGGTTCGGTGGTGGCGAAAACGAAGACCACCCGCGGCGGCGGCTCCTCGAGAATCTTGAGCAACGCATTCCACGCCTCTCGCGTGAGCATGTGCGCTTCGTCGACGATGTAGACCTTGTAGCCATCACTGGTCGACGGGGCATACATCGCTCGCTCGCGGAGATCACGCGCATCGTCGACGCCACGATTGGACGCCGCGTCAATCTCGATCACATCCAGCGAGGCGCTGCCGCTCCAGATGCGCGTGCACGCGCCGCAGGTGCCGCAGGGCTCACCATCGTCGCGCGTCTTGCGGTTCTCGCAATTCAGCGCCATCGCCAGAACACGCGCCAGCGTGGTCTTGCCGGTACCGCGGGGCCCGCAGAGCAGGTAGCCGTGCGCCACGCGATCGCGCGCAATCGCGCCCTTGAGCGTGTTCGACACGTGCGTCTGCACGGCGACCTGCGCAAAGTTCTTCGGTCGGTACTTTCGGGCGAGCGCGATCACGGGCTGGGAATCCTCCCGGGGGGCGCGAAGGTCAATCGACTCGGCGCAGGTGCCCCGACGGCGCACTGCGCGCACGCCGACACTCCACGCCCGAAACGTGAACGCTGGGACTGACAGAAACAGCTCGCGCGGCGTCGCCGTCCGGATCCGGACGATCGAACAGCCGCGCGATACTCCAGGCCTGACGGAGCAACGCAAGACACCACACGGCGCTGCTACCTTTCGATCCTGACGCGGTTAGCGGGCCTACGCCCTCCGGGACCTGGAGCAAGAACGAATCTAGCGACCGCGCGCGCGCGCGTCGAGTGGACCGCTGCTCAGACCCGCACGCGGTACCGTGGTGCGCTCAGTGTTCCAATGCCGCCGCCACAACCTGGCCTGCCCGGGCGGCAGCGTCGGCCGAGACGTCGAGATGGAACACGGCCCGCACACGCGTCGCCGACCAGGCGGAGACCGCCACACCGTTTGCCTTTGCCGTCGCAACGACCGTGTCAGCGTGCTGGCCTGGCCGCAGGTCGATCATGACGATGTTCGTCTCCGGCGTGACGGGCCGTGCGCCGCCCGCACCGTCGACGAGCGCTGCGAAACGTGCGGCGTTCGAGTGGTCGACGTGCAAGCGCGCAAGATGCTGCCGGAGCCCATGCAGCGCGCCGGCCGCGAGAATCCCCGACTGGCGCATGCCTCCGCCGAATCGCTTGCGCACTTTCCACGCCGCGTCGATCAGCCTCCGCGAACCCACCAGCGCGGCACCGATCGGGGCGCCGAGTCCCTTGCTGAAACTCACCATGACGGAGTCGACAGGCCGTGCGAAATCGGCCAATGACACGCCGGTCGCGATATGGGCATTCCAGAGTCTCGCGCCGTCCATGTGCACCGTGAGGCCTGCCCCCCGACCGACATCGGCGAGCGCCACCAGATCAGGCAGCGGTGTGATCAGACCGCCGGCACCGTTGTGGGTGTTTTCGAGCCAGAGCAACGTCGCCGTCGGCGCGTACCGCGACGGGCTGCGAAAGCCCATCACCACATCTGCGGCGCGCAAGGTCGGCCCGATCGGCATGAGGGGCCGCAGCTGGGCACCACGCAGCGCCGCCGCGCCGCCTTCCTCCCAGTCATAGACATGCGACCGAGCGTCGCACAAGACCTCCGTGCCCTGCTCCGCATGCAGCCAGAGCGCCGTCTGGTTTGCCATCGTGCCACTGGGGAAGAACAGGGCGGCATCCTTCCCGAGCAGTGCGGCCACTTCGCTTTCCAGGGCTCGCGTCGTCGGATCGCCATCCAGCACGTCGTCGCCCACGTCGGCGGTGGCCATCACGTCACGCATTGCCTGTGTCGGACGCGTGACGGTATCGCTGCGGAGATCGATCATCTGGTCGGTGTGGTCTTCGGATGGCGCCTCAGCTCCACCACCTGCGCCACCTCGGCGCCGATGATGAAAATCAGTGAGGCGTAGTATGTCCAGAGCGTGACGACCACCAGCGTGGCGATGGCGCCGGTGTACAGTGAGCTCGGCGCGAACGTCTGGACGTAACGGCCGAAGCCGATGCGCGCCAGCTCGAAGAGCAGGCTGGTCGTGATCGAGCCGACCCATGCCGTGCGCGAGGGAATCGGCCGGTTCGGCACCAGTCGATAGGCGGCGAAGCAGAGCAACACGACCAGGAGGAACGCAATCAGCCGTCCGAAAGCGTATTCGAGCGGGCCCATCACGCTCTCGCGCACACCGAGATGCGTCAGGACGGCCACCCCGCGTGTCGTGGCAGCGAGCATGTACGCGCTGAGCGAGCCATAGGCAGTGATTCCGATCGCGGCGAGCGCCGAACAGGCCACGTCGAACAGCTTGCCATGGAGAATGCCTCGTTCGTTCGGCACGTCGAACGTGCGCTGAAAGACGCTGCGCATTGAACTGAAGACCCGGGTCGAGAACCAGAGAAATCCGATGGCAGAATAGAGCGTGACGGCACTGCCGACGCGCGCGATCTCGCTGATCGTCTCGCGCACGAGATCGCCCTCGCTCCAGTTCTTCGACGGCAGGAGGCGATCGAGGAAGGTGAGCGCGACGTCGGCCGCGCTGTCGGGGGTCGTGCCGAGAAACAGGGTCGACACCGATGCCAGCAGCAGGACGAAGGGTACGACCGCCAGCAGCAGGTTGAAGGAGACGCCGGATGCCAGAAACATGACATCGTCATCACCGAGGCTCTTCCAGACCTGCGCGACGAAACTCCTCGCGATGGCCACCGGGGACGCCGGGTGTTTCGCGGTGAATGGCTCGACGCCGCCGCCGGTGGGGCCCGCGGCCGTGCCGGCAGGCTTCCGCGGAGATTTTTTTCGGACGCGACTCACGTCAGCCCGTGTGGCAGCGGTGTTCGGCTCGGCGTGGGCATCGCGGGTGGTCGGGAGATGGGTAGAGATGGGGGCCGCTCTGGCGCGGACCGGCCGCCTGAAGCGGCTGCCCCAAGTGACGGGCGCACCCGGCGCGCTGGTCGCCGTCAGTCCAGGAACGCCTTCCTGAGCAATTTACGGCGTCGTGCCACGGAGACGAACCGCTGCACGGCACGCCGATGGAGTATCATCCCGGCTCTCCAGCGAGGTGTCATCGTGTATTCAACCGGCCTGATGCTGACCGCCGTGGGCTTCGTCGTGGCGGGCATCCTGCACTTCGCGGTTCCGCGGTTCTACATGGCGATCATGCCAGCCTGGCTGCCGAGCCCGCTACTTCTGGTGTATCTGAGCGGCGTCCTTGAAGTGGTCGGCGGGCTCGGCCTGCTCGTGCCAACAACCCGAACAGCCGCCGCAGTGGGACTGATCCTGCTGCTGGCGGCGGTGCTGCCGGCCAACATCGAGATGCTCCGTCTGGCGCAGAATCGTGGGGCCAGCCCGATCTTCCAGGCGGCCTGCTGGCTTCGGCTCCCGCTGCAGCCACTGCTGATGTACTGGGTGTGGCGCGTGTCCCAGTCAGGGCGTGATCTTTCGTCGTAGCTGCTCACGCTCCCTCAGTCCCCACCGCGATGCTCGTCACCGCCCTGCTCGCCTCACTGGTATCCTGTCAGCCCACTGCGGTTCCCGCGCCGAGGCTCCGCGTGCCTTTGCCTGCGATCGCAGACAGTATGCTGCGCACGTTGTTCGAACGCGGGCAGACCTTCAGCGAGTTTGTGGAGAAGGCAAGCGCGCGGCGCGAAGGCTGGCTGCGGCTGCAGCGTGAGGCCGAAGTGAGCGCCGGGCTGCTTGCCCGGGCACGAGCGGTTGGCGGTACGTGGCAGCTCCTCGTCATTGCGATCGACCGTTGTGGTGATTCGATGAATTCCGTGCCGTACGCCGCGCGCCTCGCCGACTCGGTGCCTGGGCTCTCGCTTCGCATCGTGCTTCCGACTGAGGGACGCGCCGTGCAGGAGGCACATCGCTCGCTGGATGGCCGGACCGCGACGCCAACGCTGGTGCTGCTCGATGCGGGTGGCAACGATGTCGGTTGTGTGGTGGAACTGCCGGCGCCGTTGCGCCAGTGGAACCACAGGAATCGCACGGTGATCAGCGATGACTCGCTGCATGCGTATCGCAGCAGTTTCTATGCGAAGGACCGTGGCGTCAGCGTGACGACGGAACTGGTGGAATTGCTGGAGGCGGCGAAGAACGGCACGCCACGGTGTGATCGACAGGGCGCGCCGTAGCGACCGCACGACCACCGATCGTTCGACTTCCCCGACCCCTCCCCCCACATGTCGCCGACGGACGCAGAGATCATCATCACGATCGCAGCACAAGCCGCCGTGTCCGACGGTGCGCGAAGCGCAACGGAACTGGGGCAGATCGCAGCGGCCGCCACGCGCCTCGGGCTTCCGAACGCAGACGCGATCGTGCAACGTGCGGCCACGACACCCGGAGATGTACGCGAGCTGGCGGCCACGCTGTCCAGCGACGAGGCGCGAAGGGCCGCCTACGAGATTGCAGTGGCGGTCTGCAATGCGGACGGTGTCGCTGGCGAGAAGGAGGTGCAGTTCCTGCAGCGGCTGTCATCGACCATCGATGCGGGAGTCACCACGGGCGAGATTTCGACGATCGCGGCGGTCGCGGCGCTGACGGGGACGGTGATGCAGCCCCCGGTGCCTTCGTCCGCCGCCGCACAACCGCCGGCAGCGGGCGAGCTCGATGCCATGATCCTCGATCAGGCCATCCTGACCGCGGCGCTCGAACTGTTGCCGGATCGCCTCTCGAACATGGCGATCCTGCCGTTGCAGTTGCGCATGGTTTACACCATCGGACAACGTCACGGTCAGCCGCTCGACGCGGCGCAAGTCAAGGATCTTGCGGCCACCTTCGGCCTCTGCGCAGCGGCGCAGCTGATGGAAAGCCTGGTGCGCAAGACCTTCGGGCGCCTCGCCGGCGGGCTGCTCGGCACCATACTCGGCGGGGCGACCGGCGCGGCGGCGGGCGCCTCGGTGAGCTTCGCGGCGACCTACGCCCTCGGTCATGCGGCGGCACAGTACTACGCGCAGGGCCGCTCGCTCTCGACGGCTGACATGCGGGCGCTGTTCACCCGGTTTCAGCAGGACGCCGAGACGTTGTTCCCGAAGGTGCAGGACCGCGTGCAGGGTGTTGCGCGCGGGACGACGTTGCAGTCCGTGCTCGGTACGCTGCGCGGGCGCTGATCGCCGCTTTCCTCCAGCCGGTTAACATGTTCAAGAGCCTTCGTGTCCCCGAGCGACTGTTTTCAATCGCGATGTGGACCGTGTCACTCGTCTTCGCCGGTTTCCTGATCGGACTCGGTGGCAAGGTCGTCGGCGAACTGCCGGGCGTTGATCAATCGTTGTCTGCCGATCAGTTCATGGATCAGGCGCGACTGATCCCCCTGCGCGTTCGAAGCAGTGCGCTCCGGGATGAAGTGAAGGCTGTCGACAACCGTCGGAATACCGCAGCCCTGATCGTCGACTCGAGTGGGACGACGATCGACAACCGGAAGCAGGCGTATGAGAACTGGCGGTCCACGCGCACGGCGACCAGCAATCCGGCACAGGACCCTGAAGGGATCGCGAAGACACGTGAACTCGAGGGGCTGCTGGCGCAGCAGGCCGCAGCCCAGAAGGTCGTCGAGGTGCAGGACGCGCGACGCCTCGTGATCATGCAGGCGCTCGACTCGTTGCAGGACGCGGAGTCGGCGCTCCGCCGCGAGGCAATGCCGCGCTACAACCGGGCGCAGTTACAGCGCGAGCTGACGGTTTTCGGCATTCGCCTGGCGCTGACGCTGCCACTGCTGCTGGTCGGGATCTGGCTGATCGCGAAGAAGCGCAGGAGCCAGTACTGGCCGCTGGCGCGCGGGTTCGTGCTGTTTGCTGCGTTCGGCTTCTTTGTCGAACTCGTGCCGTATCTGCCGAGTTACGGCGGATACGTTCGCTACATCGTCGGCATCATCCTGACCCTCATCGCCGGCCACTATGTCATTCGCGCGATGCAGCGGTACGTGGCGAAGCGGCAGGTGGTCGAGCAGCAGACCGAGACAGAACGCCGGCAGTCGGTGGGCTACGAAGACGCGCTGCGCAAGATGAGCGCGAACCTGTGCCCCGGCTGCGAGCGTGCGATCACCGGCAGCCCGAACGCGACGACGAATTTCTGTGTGCACTGCGGCATGAAACTGTACGACACGTGCGCCGCGTGCGACACACGGAAGAACGCATTCTTCCAGTACTGTCCGTCCTGTGGTGTCACGGCTGGCCGCAGCGCGGCAGCGCCAGCGGCGATCGGGGCGCCTGGTTAGCCCTTACGAGGCACCGTCGTCGTGCTCGCGGGCCCGGGACGTGTCGGCGGTCCGCTGATCGGCCATGCGCCGCTCGAGATCTTCACGTGCCGCCTGCGCCGCCTCTCGCCCTGCGTCGACTGCGCGCGACACCTGCACCTTCTTCAGGTCGAGCGAGGATTTCGCGGAGTCGATTCGTGCTTCCAGGTCGGCTTTGGCCTGCGCGAGCGCATCGCTGACCTTCTCGCCCGCCCGCTTGGTGGCTGCACCGGCCTTCCTCGCCCCTCGCTTGATCGACTGGCGTGTCTCCGCCCCGCTCTGCGGCGCGAAGATCAGCGCCAGCCCGGCGCCGATGGCAGCACCGAGCAGGAAGGTCATGACTCCCGAGGAGTCGCTTTCTTCGACAATGATGATCTGCTCGTCATCGTCCAGATCTCGGCGCGGCATACGGCGGGTGGTGTGAATGGAAGCGGGCTGACGCCTCCCGGACCTCAGCGTCCGGGGGCAGCCTTGCCATCGTCGGAACGTACGAGGCGGACCGCCGCCCGGTCACTCCCTTCCCCCCCCTCGGCTGGGGCGTCTCCTGACGGATCGGGCAGGGAGAGCATGGCCATCAGTTCGTCCCGAAGTTGCGATTCCTGCAGGCCAAGCATTGCCGCTGCTTTCGAGACGTCACCACCGAGCTGGGCAAAGGTGCGCAGTGCCAGCTGTCGGCGCGCGTCTGCCACCGAGGTGCCGAAGGAGAGGGTGACCGGCCCCAGGCTCTCGGCCGTCCCACGGAGGTGCCGCGGCAGCAGATCGCTGGCGCTGACCTCGGTCGTCCGTGCCAGGATGACGGCGCGCTCGATCGCGTTCTTCAACTCGCGCACATTGCCCGGCCATGGATACATCGCCATCCACTCACGGGCACCATCGCCGAAACCGGTGAGGCGCTTGCCATTCTGCTTTGAAAATCGCTGGAGAAATGCCTCGGCGAGAATGAGAATGTCGGTTCCGCGCTCGCGAAGCGGTGGCAGCACGAACTCGACGACGGCGAGACGATAGTAGAGATCTTCGCGCAGTTCATTGCCCGCGATCGCCTTCTGGATGTCCTTGTTGGTCGCCGCCACGATGCGGATGTCAACCGGGATCTCCTTCTTGCCGCCGAGGCGGCGAATGGACCGGGTCTCGAGCGCGCGCAACAACTTGACCTGGATGTCGACCGGCATCTCTGCCAGTTCATCGAGGAAGAGGGTGCCACCACTCGCATTTTCGAACGCGCCGGTCTTTTCGTTCACGGAACCGGTGAACGCCCCCTTCTCATGCCCGAAGAGTTCATTCTCGAGAATTTCCTTGGGCAAGGCCGCACAGTTCAGCGCATAGAACGGCCCCTTGGCACGCTCGCTCTTCTGGTGGAGCGCACGGGCGACCAGCTCCTTGCCGGTGCCGCTTTCGCCGAGCACCAGCACACTCGCATTCGTTGGCGCGACGGCTTCGATCAGGCCATATACTTCGCGCATCGGTTCCGACTGTCCGATGAGCTCACCGAAACTGGTGAGGCCTTCGAGCCGCGACGACAGTTCGCGATTCTTGCGCCGCGTCGCTTCCTTCTCGATGGCTTTCGGAATGAGCGCCTTGAGGCGCGTCAGCTTCTGCTTGGTGAGCGGCTTTTCGATGTAGTCGTAGGCACCGTGACGCATGGCCTCGACCGCCGTGTCGACCGACGCCTCACCGGTGATGATGATGCACTCCACCAGCAGATCGCGCGTACGGACCGCTTCGAGGAGTGCCATGCCGTCGAGGCCCGGCATCTTCAGGTCGGTGAGGACCAGCGCGATATCATCCTGCTCCAGGCGAGCGAGTGCCGCGTTGCCGTCGCTGACCACGACGACGTTGTAGCCATCGGCGGACAGCACCGCTTCGAGGGGTGTGGTGACGGCTGGTTCGTCGTCGGCAATGAGGATCGTGGGGGTGGCCATAGGTTCCGTCATGGGTCAGGCGATCGGCGGGAAGTGCAGGCGCAGCCCGTCGGGTGTGGTGTCGAGTCGACCACCGACCGCATGAAACTGCACAACCCATTCCAGCGCGACGTCGGGGACCAGCGGCCCCCCGGAATTCAGCACCAAGGTCGAGCCCGCTGCATCGGTGGTAACGCGGAATTCGGGCGCGGCCGGACGGGCGAGCGCCAGAACCAGCACCTCGAGCGCGACGGCTCGAACGAGGAGCGGGTCGAAGCCAACCACCGCGACCAGCGGCGTCGAGACCGTCACGGGACGCAGCGGCACCAGCGCCGCGGCTTCAGCGATGATCACCGAAAGATCGGAGGAGGTGCGGCCCCGGGCGAATGCAATCAGGGCATTCAGCATCTCGGCCAGCTTTTCAATGTGATCGGAGGCGACACTGGCATGGCCTTCGATCTTGGACAGCTCCGTGACCGGCGATGCGACGCGGACGGCAATCGCCTCGACCTGCATCGAGACCACGCCGAGTGAGTTGCGGAGGTCATGTGCGAGCGCCGCGATCACGCGGGCAACGGCCGCATCGAGCAACTGGCGAAAGGCCCCGGACGACGCAGCGGTCGCATCCTCGCGGGAGGGTGCGACCGCCGCCGACGCGCCGAGGGGCGTGTCAGCCACGCTCAGTCACTGAGATCGGCATCGTCGGGTGCCGCGACCACGCCAGGGGCACCGAACACCTTGTGCAGGCGCGGAGGCTTCACGAACTGCTTCACGTCGGCCTTGGTGCCGTTGACCTTCAGCTGCGTGAACAGGAAGGTGAACTTGGCATCATAGGCCGCCGCCAGCTTCGCCTTGATGTCGGCGGGCAGGCCCCACATCTGCTTCTTGAACGGGCCGATCGCCTTCTTGCGCGTCTTGTAGAAGAACTGCTCATCGGTATCGGTCGCCTTGCGCTCGTCCTTGGCATTCACGTGCAGCCAATCGTAGATCTCCTTGCGGAGCGCATCCGGCAGGTGATCGAACATCATGTTCTGGAAATTCGTCGCGAGATGAATTTCCGCCGTTTCGGACGCCGGGAACAGATTGAACTTGTTGTCGGGGAGTGTGCTGGCGCCGTGCTGCACTGCGCCGGACATGCCGTAGGAATCGCGCGCGATCTCGCCGAGCGTGCGCAAGGTGTCGATATCGAGCGCCACATCGGCGATGCTGCCGTCCGGGAGCACGGTGCCCCCGTGGCTGGTACCGCTCTGCACACTGATCTTCGACAGCCCCGCCATACCCGGCGCCTGCTCGGCCAGCACACGGTCGAAGCCCTGCATGAAGGCGTGCAGCTCGTCCGGCGTCGAGTTCTCCGTGCCCACTTCGCCGATCTCGCCACCGAGCGAGATCGTCACGCCGGCCGGTTCGCTGGCGCGCACGAAACGACAGATGTCCACCGCCGTCATGTAGTTGGGCACCTGCTGTTCGTCGTGCGTCGGCTTGGACAGATCCACCAGCGTGGAGGTGTCGACATCGATGTTGTAGAAGCCGGCCGCGACGGCCTCGGTGACGAGCTGCTTGACGGAGTTCACTTCGAGCACTGGATCCACGGCAAACTTCTTGTGGTTCACCTGGAAGTGATCTCCCTGCACGAAGAGCGGGCCACGGAAGCCCTCGCGCAGTGCCGCCGCCAGAATCACCGCGACGTACTCGGTGGGCCGCTGATCGGTGTAGGCAATCTCGGAGCGTGCGATTTCGAGAATGAAGGCGCCGGCTTCGAGCGTGTTCGCGGTGCGGAAAATCGCGCGCATCGTGTCGTACGACGCGGCACGAATGTTCATCGCCGGGACGGTGTAGCCGCCGGTCTTGCCGGCACCGCGTGCCAGGTAGAGATCGTGAATCGATGCCGGTCGGACGCCAACATGCTGCCCGACCTCCCACAGCAACCAGCGCGCGTACTCTTTCTCGTCATCGCTGCCGAAGACGGCGGCGTCGATCACCGCATCCATACGGTCGGTGGCCAGCAGCTCAGGGTGCGTGACGGTCACCTGCGAGCCGGCGACGGTGACGCAGTCGGCGAGCAGGGCCGACGAGATGGCGGGAGCGGACATCACAGCCTCGAAAGGAAGAAAGGGGAGAACAGCGATCTCGAGCACAACGTCGGCGGCCAGTTACGAAAGCTCCCTAGAGCTGGCGCACGGCACAAGTGAGTGTCACACGGGCCAGGCTCACCACGCGACCAGGCCCGGCTGCGGCACGCGCTACTCCACCCGCACCGTGAGCCCATCGAAGGCGGGCGAAATGCCCGTCGGCAGCTCGGCTTCGAGGTCGGCGTGAAAATTGTCGTGTGTCAGATGCGTCAGGTACGTGCGCTCGGCGCCGATCTCGCGCGCGACGGCAATCGCTTCGGGAATGCTCAGGTGCGTCGGATGCTGGGTGCGGAAGAGCGCGTTGAGCACGAGCACCTTCACGCCGCGCAACGTGTCGACGGCGGCCGGTGGAAGGGCCTTCGCGTCGGTGACGTAGCCGAGTGGGCCAATGCGGAAGGCGGTGACTTCGAATCGACCGTGCGGCACCGCGAAGGGCTGCACGATCACGTCGCCAATCGTGACCGGTGTGCCAGGAACGACAATGACCGGCTGGCCTTCGGGCTTCAGTGTGCCTGGCATCGGCCGCATGGTGTCATCGAAGACATAGCGGAACTTCTCCTGCAGCGTGCGCATCGTCTCCGCGGAACCATACATCGGCAACGGCCCATCGCGTCGCGCAGAGATGGCGCGGATGTCGTCCAGGCCGTGCGTGTGATCGGCGTGATCATGTGTGAACAGCACGGCATCAACGCGATCGATTCCGTTCGCAATCAGCTGCACGCGCAGCTCCGGCGGCGTATCCAGCAACAGCCGCGTTCCCCCAGCGGACTCCACCACGGCCCCGACCCGGGTGCGCTTGTCACGCGGATCGGGGGAACGACAGACAGCACAGTTGCAGCCAACCTGCGGCACCCCGAAACTGGTTCCGGTGCCGAGGAAGGTCAGTCTCACACCGTCTCCACGCGCATGAAGTTCGTGGTGCCCGGGGTGTCGAACGGCACACCCGCAGTGACGACGATGTGATCGCCCGGATCGGCGAGATTGAGACGGCGCACCGCCGCCAGCCCTTCGACCACGAGCTCCTCGTAGTTGTCCTTGCGCGGCACCAACTCGGGGACGACGCCCCAGACCAGCGCCAGCTGCCGATACGTCTTCTCGAGATCGGTGCAGGCGACCACCGTGACGGCCGGTCGCATGCTGGATACGACACGCGCCGTGGAACCACTCTTGGTGAAGCAGACGATGGCCGGAGCGTGCAGCATTTTCACCGCGGCCGAGACTGCCGAGGCGATTGCCTCGGCCACTTCGTGCTTGTGCTCCGGCATGCGCCGCTTGTCCTTGTTCGCCGCATCGAGCTTGGAGCGCTGCTCGATCTCGATGATGATCCGCTGCATCGCTTCGACCGCCAGGCGCGGATAGGCGCCGGCGGCGGTTTCGGCCGACAGCATGACGGCGTCGGTGCCGTCGAGAATCGCGTTGGCGACGTCGCTGGCTTCGGCGCGGGTGGGTCGGGGATGCGTGATCATCGACTCGAGCATCTGCGTGGCCGTGATCACCGGACGGCCCATGCGATTGCAGAGCGCGATGATCTGCTTCTGTGCGACCGGGACGCGTTCGAACGGCAACTCGACGCCAAGATCACCACGGGCGACCATGATCGCGTCCGAAGCGGCAACAATCGTCTCGATGTTGTTGAGCGCGACGTCCTTCTCCACCTTGGCCACGATCATCATGCTGCTTGGCACGAGTCCACGCAGCTGCCAGAGATCTTCGGCGCGACGAACGAAGCTCAGTGCGATGTAGTCGAGATCCTGTTCAACCGCGAAGGCGACGTCGGCGCGATCCTTCTCGGTGATCGACGGTGCAGACACCGCGATGCCGGGGAGATTGATCCCCTTGTTGCTCTTCAGCTCACCACCGAAGACCACTTCGCAGCGCACGCGCTTGCCGAGCACCTGCAGCACCTTCAGTTCAAGCAGCCCGTCGTTGATCAGGATGCGGCTGCCGGCGCTGACGTCATGCGAGAGCTGGGTATACGTCACCGGGATGTCGCCGGCTTCCTCTTCACCTTCGTGCGCGAGGATGACTTCGCGGCCGGGCACCAGCTGCAGCGGCTGCGACAGCACGCCGATTCGGATACGCGGGCCCTGGAGGTCACCGAGGATGGCGACTGGCCGCTTCAGCTCGCGGGCCAGGTCGCGCACCAGCGCGATGGTCTGCGCATGCTGCTCGTGCGTGCCATGGGAGAAGTTGATCCGGGCCACATTGAGGCCGGCTTCGATCAGGCTGCCGATGCTTTCGCGCGTCGCAGAAGCGGGGCCGAGGGTGCAGACGATCTTCGTTTTCGGAGCAATGACGGACACGGGATCGGCGTCGAGTGGGAGCGGCGCCGGTCGCGGCCGGGCCGGTGGGCAGCACTGGCACGCCCACGTGCCGGCTCCCGCGACCCAAGATAGCGGAACTAACGGGCCAATGCGGTACCAGTTTCCGTATTTCGGGCAGATTCTGGGCGTAATCCGGCACCGAGACGTGCAGCCGGACCCGCGAGCAGCGCCGGAAGCACAGTCAAAAGCGCGAAGAACGGGCCCGGCTTGACCTTCATGCTGGCTGCGAGCTGCAACAGGAACGCGCCGAGGTTGCCGTGGGTCGCGCTCCATGCGAAGAGGATCACCCAGGCGATGAGCGCCGCGCCGGCGACGGTGGTCCCGATGGCCTTTCGACGGGCACCGATCAGCCCCAGAATGAGGCCGACGACCGGCAGGGCCCACCAGCCGAGCAGGAACTCGGCAGCGACGAAGAGGAGGACGGCGACAGCAGCGAACATGGGTGTGGAGCAGAGGTGATGGTCAGGCGATGGGCGGGTTGCGAATGCAGCAAAACGGTGCGCGAGGGGGGACGCTGGCGGCTAGGGTCGCAGCTGCAGTGTCGAGAGGATCCTCTCCTTTGCAAACACCGCCTCCGACTCCGGGACGACCAGCGAATCGAGCTGCCCCGTACGCCACTTCTCGAGCCGGTCGTCGTAGCGCGCGCTGGCCGGATTGCCACTCTGCCCGCCGGGATAGATCGCCCACGCAGTGCGACGGTCCCGGGTCAGCTCGACGATCATCCGCCAGCTCGCGCCATGGCTGCCGGTGGCACCGGACGCCGGCGCGATGGTGCCATAGCCAGAGGTGACTGCGAGATGATCACGGTTGAAGCCGGGGAGGTTGACGAGATGATGCACGTTGATCCCGCCGGTGCGACTCCACTCCCATGCCGGGCCGACGGCGCCCAACGTGAGCGTGAGCGAATCGAAGGCGCTCTGCAGCGCGTCGGCCAGCAACGCATCGCGTGTCTCGGCCTTGCCTGCGGTGCGACGGTCGTCCCACCAGATGCTGCTGGAATCACGCAGCAATTCGAGGAACACCACGCCGGCGGGGATCGCCACCGCCGGTTTCCCGGCCTCGGGGCTCAACTCATCCCAGGTGTTGCGTACGGCGCGCTTCATCGCGGCTTCGAAGAGCACCGGGGCCTGCGCGGTGAGCGTGTAGCGATAGTCCCAGTCACGCAGCATCTTCGCGGCCAGGCCGAGCGCGGCATTGCCACTGCGCTCGGCCGCGCGGACGAAGTATGGCGCGATCATTCTCGCACGCACATTGAGCGGATCCATGTGCATCTGACGGACGCGATCCGGCGTGATGCGGTTGTCGGCGCGCAGCAACTCGTTGATGCGCAGCGCACGCCACGGATCGGGCCAGTTGGCGCCGATGTAGCCCGGCACCACCGCGGGATCGAAGGGCTGCTGGTTGGCACTGACGATGAATCCCTGCGCCGGGTTCGTGACCTGCGGCATGTCGTCGATCGGCAGGAGGCCCGTCCAGTCACTGGCCCGCGTGCGACCATCGCGAACGTAGGCACCCGCCTCGCCGGACGGACGGACGGGATACTCACCGTGCGAGCGGAGTGCGATCGTCCCGCTGCGATCGGCCACGAGCATGTTCTGGGTTGGCGACTTGTATGGCAACATCGCCGATTGCCACTGCTGCACACTCGCGGCGCGCGTGGCTGCGACAAACCCGTCCAGTTCATTCGACGGATCATGCGCCGTCCAGCGGAAGCTGAGGAAGCGACCGTTCTCGCGCGCCATGGGTCCGCGGTGCGTGTAGAAGACGGTGTCGGTGGCAATCGTTTTCCCCGCGGCGTTGCGAAACGTTTCCACGCGCGGCGTGAGTTTCTGCCACTGACCATCGAGCCGGTACAGTGTGGGTGCCTTCGGATTGTCCACTTCTTCAAGGAAGTAATCCGCGACGTCTCCGCCCGTGTTGGTAAACGTCCAGGCCACGTTCTGGTTGAAGCCGATCACGATCGTCGGGGCGCCCGGAAAAGTGACGCCATAGACATCGAGAGAATCCTTCACGACCAGGTGCGCTTCGTACCAGATCGACGGCAGGGAGAGATCGAGATGCGGATCGCCGGACAGGAGTGCACCGCCACTGGCGGTGCGTTGCGGCGCGATCGCCCAGTTGTTGCTGCCGAGCGCGTCGCCGGTCTGATCGGCTCCCGGCATCGCGAGCGCCGTGTGCTCGAGCAGACTGGCGGCTTTCGCCGGGACGAGCAGCGACGTATCCGGACCGCCAGGCGCCGGCAGCGTGGCCCATGCCTCACGGGGCCCGGTCCGACCATCCACCGGTTGAATGGGTTCCTGCAGCGGGTTGTTGCGCGGAAAGAGCGCGTCAGCGGCGTCGCGACCGACCAGCGCCGCCGCCCGCGTCCGTCGCAGATCGTCGGGATCATAGGCCAGCGTCAACGCCATGCGCATCAGCAGGTACACCGAGTACTTCGGCTCCCATCGCTCCATCGGCTGGGCGCCGAGCAGCTTGTATTCGATGGGGGTGCTGGCCGGCGTGAGTGTGGCGCGGTACGCATTGACGCCTTCCGCAAAGGCGACCATGGCATTGCCACCCTCGCTGTTGCTGTCGATGGCCGCCCACTTTCGCTCGGCGGCCCACCCGAGGCCCAGTGTGCGGGCTTCCTTGTCGAGCGGCAGGGCGCGTGCGCCAGCCAGTTCGGTCAACGTTCCGGACGCCGCGCGATACGTGAGCTCCATCTGGAAGAGGCGGTCACGCGCCACGGCAAACCCAAGCGCCCGATACGCGTCACGGGTGTTGCCGGCGTACACATGGGGCACGCCTCGTTGATCGAAGAGGACGCGTGTGTCCGCCGCAAGGCCGGGGATACGCTGCGACTCGGTCGCGGGCAGGTCGCCGAAGCGCACCGCCGCCGCCGCGCCCTGCAACGGATCGAGCAGGGGTCCGATTGGCGGAATCCCAGCACTGCCGACGCCGCGCGCACAGACGAAGATCGTGGCAGCCAGTGTGACTGCGCTGCCGATGGTACCAACCAGACTTCGAGCCATGCCATTCCAGGGCTGAAAGCGTCGAAGGCCATCCGCACTCGCAGACAGCCTCCGAACCGCATTGAGAACGCGTCGTACAACCGTCAGGTGCGGTACAGCAGAAGATGCTACAGGGTCGCGACGGGCTCTCGTCCGAGTGACCGAAGTTTCGTCTCGAGGCCGGCCAGCAGGGTGTCGAACGACTTCTGGAAGCTGGCCAGCCCTTCGACCAGCAGCTTGTCGGTGACGCTCTGCATGCTGATCCCTTCACTCGCCAGCGCCTGCAGCAGCTCGCGTGCGTCATCCACATCACGATCAACCGTCCGTGCCGCCTCCCCATGATGCTGGAAGGCGGTGATCGTCGCCGGCGGCATGGTGTTGACGGTATCGGGGCCGATCAGCTGCTCGACGTACATCACATCGCGGTAGGCCGGATTCTTGACGCTGGTGCTCGCCCAGAGCGGACGCTGCACACGGGCTGACTTCGCGCGCAGCGTTTCCCAGCGCTCGCCTGAGAAGTGCTTCTGGAAGAGCGCGTATGCAAGCTTGGCGTTGGCGATTGCGGCCTTGCCCTTGAGGGCGCCGAGCCGTGAGCGCGACGCATCATCCGCATCGGCGATCAACGCCTCGAGCCGCGCATCAACTTCGTTGTCGACGCGGCTGATGAAGAAGCTGGCAACGCTACCAACGCGGTGGAGATCGCCACCGGACTTCGCGCGATCCTCGAGACCGGAGAGATACGCTTCGATCACCCGACGATACGCATCGACGGCGAAGAGCAACGTCACGTTGACATTGAGACCGTCCGCAATCAGGCGTCGGAGGGCCTTCGAGCCCTCTTCGGTGCCCGGCACCTTGATCATCACATTCGGTCGATTGACGAGCTTCCAGAGGCGATGGGCCTCCTCGACGGTGGCGTCCGCGTCATGCGCCACATTCGGCGAGACTTCGATCGAGACGTAGCCATCGGTGCCACCGGACTGCTCGTAGACGGCGCGGAACTGATCGCAGGCGGTGCGCACATCATCGCTCTCGACGAGTTCGAACAGCTGCCAGGGGGTGAGGCTGTCGGGCGCCGACGCCAGCTGGGCGTCATAGGCGGTGCCGGTGGCAAGCGCCTTCTCGAAAATCGTCGGGTTGGACGTCATGCCCGTCAGGGCATCAGCCTCGATCTGCTGAGTGAGGGCGCCGTCGGCGAGAATCGTACGATCGATATAATCGAGCCAGACGCTCTGACCAGCAGCGTGCAGCGTGTGCAATCGGGAATGCGGCATGAACGGGATATGTGCAGCGGGAAGGCAGGAACCCCTTACAAGCCGGAAAAGATAGCCGCTCGCAGCCTTGGGTGGGCACGGGCCGGGGGGGCCGGCGGGGGCCGGGAAACACGAAGGGCCGGAGGCAAAGCATCGCTTCGCCCCCGGCCCTCCTCCCTGACAGCCCTTACGGCAGGATCGTCACGGGTGCCGAGAACTCGGTCTTGCCCCAGGACATGCGCAGCGTCGCCGTCGCCGGCCCGGTGGTCGCGGTACCCGGCTCGATGGCAATCACGAACGCATCGCGCGTGTCGTTCAGGGTGCGCGCAGTCATGGCGACACGGCCGAGATCCATGTCCTGCTTGTACTCGGTTCCCCACTGCCCCGTCTGTTTGTTGACGATCAGCTGCATGCCGGCGGCCGGGCTCCAGAGCGAGTAGAGCGTGTAGCTGCCCTTCGGCACCATCAGCGTGCCGATCTGGAGATTCGCTTCCGTCGTGAACGCGGTTGCCGCGTTGGCACCGGTGCGCCAGACCTGGCCATTCGGAATGAGCCCGCCTTCGACGGCGCGGCCGCGAGCAAAGGGCTGGCCGTAGTCGACCGTCACCTTGAGCGGCGCGGCACCGCGAACGCCGGTGCTGACGCTCAGCACCGTCATGGCGCGCGGCGAGGCGGCTGGCGTGAGGCGGCCGGCGGCTGGCGGCGCCATGGTCATCTGCGCGGCGGCAGGGGTGGCGAAAGCGAGAACGACGGCGGAGAACGTGAGGAGACGACGCATGAGCGGAAGCGATTGGGGTGAAATGGCCACCCGGCAGACGGCAGGTGCCAGTAGAGCCACAAAGGTATGCCGCCGGGCCAATGGATGTTCCCCCTGCCAATCATTGCCGGGACCAACGACATTCGCTGGGTGACCTTCGCTTCTGCTGCGTTCGCCGCGCTGGTGCTCCTTCAGGGGCTCGCGACCCTGCTCCTGGTTGTGCGCCTGCTGCCGGGCCGCACGCGGCGCCCTCCCATCCCGCCTTTGCTCGGCGACGCCCACGCCGGCCGGGTGACGGTCGTGGTCACGAGCCTGGATGAAGTCCACCGGATCGGTCCCTGTCTGGATGGACTGCGCCGCCAGGGCCCGGCGATGCTGGAAGCGCTGATCGTCGACAGTCGCTCCACCGACGGGACCTGGGAGCTGATTCAGAAGGCAGCGTCGACGGACTCGCGGATCGTGCCGATGCATGACGATCCCCTGCCACCCGAGTGGGTTGGCAAGGTGTGGGCACTCGAGCACGGCCTGCGGCACGCCAAGGGTGAGTGGGTGCTGGGCATCGATGCTGATACGACGCCGCAACCCGGCCTGGTGGCCGCGGCCGTCGACGCGGCCGACGCCCTCGGCTATGACGCCGTCAGTTTTGCGCCACGCTTCAATGAGATGACCGTCGCGGAGCAGTGGTTGCAACCGGCGATGCTGACGACGCTGGTCTATCGCTTTGGCGCAGCGGGCGAGAAGGCGCCGGCACCGGACCGCGTGATGGCCAACGGGCAGTGCTTTCTGGCGAAGCGCAGCGTGCTTCTGGCCCACGGCGGGTACAGCAGCGCGCGTCGGAGCTGGTGCGATGATGTGACGCTGGCGAGACACATGGCGCGCAACGGCGCGCGTGTCGGCTTCCTCGACGGTGCCCGGATCATCGGGGTGCGCGCCTACAGCGGCATCGGCCAGATGTGGCGTGAGTGGGGACGGTCGATCGATCTCAAGGACGGTACGACACCGCTGACCCAGTTTCTTGATGTCTGTTTCGTACTGTTGACGCAATTCCTGCCGCTCCCCGCGGTGTTGCTCGCGTTCTTCGCGGGCGTTCCATCCTGGCAGTCGGGTGACAGCATGGCGTCAGCGTGGTGCTGGATGAACCTCGGGCTCGTGGCGATACGTGTGCTGCTGCAATTCGGATTGGCGGGATCGTATGCGCAACGCCACTGGACCTTCTGGCTCTCGTTCACCGCTGATCCGCTGGCCGCGATTCGCATCGTGCTGTCGTCGCTCAAGCGTCCGCGCCAGTGGCGTACGCGACAGTATGAGCAGGACACTGTGGTGGCTGCGTGATGCCGGGGTGGCGCGCGGTGCTGGCGGTCGCTGGTGGCAGCGCCATCGGTGGGGTGCTGCGAATGCTGCTGGTCTCATTCGCGACGACACGCATCACATCGTCATTCCCCGTCGGCGTGCTGGCCGTCAACGTGATCGGCAGTTTCGTGTTCGGCGTGGCGATCCGCTACGGACTGCAAGGCGGTGGCATCAGCGAGACCACGCGACTCCTGATCACGACGGGCCTCTGCGGTGGCTTCACGACGTTTTCGGCATTCTCGATGGACATCGTCGATGGGCTCGAGGGTGGCCGTTCGTCGATGGTGACGACATACGTACTGGCGAGCCTGATATTCAGCGTGGGCGCGATGCTGGCCGGGTTGGCGGTCGGGCGGGCGCTGGGGAAGTAAC
>JANPFJ010000406.1:0-2446 GCA_031423355.1 Gemmatimonadaceae bacterium
GTGAGGCGTTGCGGTACCTGTGTGAGCCCGTTCCCGCACCGCGTGGCATCGAGGAGTTCCTCCACTACTTCTGCGGTGACGCTTCCAAGGCGGATGGGCTGACGACGACCGAGCCGCTGAGAGTGGCGTTCTACAAGGCGGTCACGACCTTCGTCCGCAGTTACACCGCTGTCGCGCAGAACCTTGAGGAGGCGGGCTACTCGGCCAGCGACGCAGAGGCGATTACTGCCGAGGTGGCGTATTACGCTGAGATGCGCGGCGCGATCAAGAAGCATTCGGGCGAGGAGCTGGACATCAAGCCCTACGAAGCCGATATGCGGTATCTGCTGAACACCTACATCCAGGCTGACGCGGCGGTGCCGTTCGGCGAGATGGGTGATATGCCGCTGACGGAGCTGATCGTGGTGACGGGGATCCACGACGCGATCGCGCGCAAGCTGAACCAGAAGGGAACGCTGTCACGGAACAGCATCGCCGAAGGGATCATCAACAACGTCCGGAAGACGATCATCCGGGATCAGCTCACCGACCCCAAGTTCTACGAGCAGATGTCGAAGTTGCTGGACGATCTGATCAAGCAGAGCCGGGAGGACACGGCGGCGTACGAGGCGTTCCTCAAACAGGCGGAGGTGCTGGCCAAGCAGCTCGTCGCCAAGCAGTCGGCGAACGGCGCTCCGGCTTCGCTGCACGGTCGGCGCGAGGCGACGGTGATCTTCAACAACCTTGGTTCGCTCCCACGGACGACCTTCGTGTACCCGACCGGTGCCGAGGAACAGGCGGCGCTGGCGCTGAAGATCGACACCGTGATTCGCGAGAACGCGCCTTCGGGGTGGAAGGGCGATCAGGCACGTGAGGCGCAAGTACAGAACGCGCTCTTCAAGGCGATGGACCGCGACCGCGAGGCGACGGCGGCGCTATTCGCGATCATCAAGCAGCAGGTGGGCTACGGATGACCGACGTGATCGAGCTCGGCGACATCGTGATCGCCATGACGCGGAAGGCAGTGAAGCATGTGCACCTGTCGGTGCATCCGCCGAGTGGTCGGGTGACGCTGGTGGCGCCAACAGGGACGCGGACGGAGGTGGCGCGGGCGTACGCGATCTCGAAGCTCGGATGGATTCGGGATCAGCAGGCGAAGCTGCTGGGGCAGGCGCGTGAGTCGCAGCGCGAGTTCGTGTCGCGGGAGAGTCACTACCTATGGGGGCGGCGGTATCTGCTCTCGGTCGTCGAGCGTGACGGGAAGCCGTCGGTGCGTCATGCCAACCGTGCGATCACGCTGATGGTGCGGCCGGGGAGCACGGCCGATCAGCGGGCGCGGGTGATGCACGCGTGGCACAAGGCGCTGCTGCATGCCGAAGTACCGAAGTTGATCCGAGCGTGGGAGCCGAAGCTCTCGGTGCAGGTGTCAGGGTACTTCCTGCAGCGGATGAAGACGAAGTGGGGGAGTTGCAACCATCAGGCGGGGACGATCCGGCTGAACACGGAGCTCGTGAAGAAGCCGAAGGACCTGCTGGAGTACGTGGTGGTGCACGAGATGGTGCACCTCGTGGCGCCGACACATTCGGAAGAGTTCGTGCGGGTGCTCGAGCAGGCGTATCCGGGGTGGAGGGAGGCGCGGGGTGAGTTGAATGAGCTGCCGGTGGGGGCGGAGGTCTGGCGGGAATAGCTCAGGTGGTCCGTGGTCTCGCCGGAGACGCTCTGGTGGATCAGTCGTTCTTTCGTTTCTTCATATTCACGCCCATTACGATCGCATGTCAGACACGCTCGGAAGTCAGCGCCTGCTTCAGCGCGCAGTGAACGCGCATCCAGACCTCCTCCACGCAGCGCTGACGAGGGCGGGTGTTCTCGATGGGGAGGAAGCGGTTCGGTGGACGTCGCCTATCTCCGCCGACGGGTACACGGAGTACCGCGACATGGAGGCATTCCGGAGGCTGGAGCTGCGTGAACCGTTGACGGTGCCGCTGGCGGATTTCTGGCCGCGTCGTGGACCAGTCTGGGACGGTTTAGGCGTCACCACGGCGGGTACTGCGATTCTGCTGGAGGCGAAGGCGCACATCCCTGAAGCGGTATCGCCGAAAACGATGGCAAGCGCGGAGTCGCTCAAGAAGATTCGCGCGAGTCTGGAGGCTGCACGTTCGATTCTCGCGCCGAGGAGCACGACGGACTGGTGCGTGAACTTCTACCAGTATGCCAATCGCCTCGCGTTCCACCTGTTCCTGTCGCGCACGAACGGCCTCCCCAGCAAGCTCGTGTTCCTGTATTTCACGCACGCGGTCGCTATGGGAGGTCCGAGCAGCGAGGAGGAATGGCACGGTGCGACCCGGTTGATCCATGCGGTGCTCGGTGTTCCGGCCGATCTGCGTCGCTACGGTGTCTACGATGCGTTTCTGGACGCCCGTGAATTGACGCTGGAGGCCTGACACTCCTCTTCTGGTGAACGTCGATC
>JANPFJ010000407.1:0-2742 GCA_031423355.1 Gemmatimonadaceae bacterium
GGCGAGCGCGAGCAGTCCGATCTCGTCGAGAACGTGGTCGCGATCAATCGCGTGGCCAAGGTGGTGAAGGGTGGTCGTCGCTTCTCGTTCAACGCCCTGGTGGCCGTGGGCGATGGCAAGGGCAAGGTCGGGTACGCCACCGGCAAGGCGAATGAAGTATCCGAAGCGGTCCGCAAGGCCGTCGAGGGCGCCAAGCGCAACATGGTGTCGGTGCCGCTGACCGGCGCGACGATTCCGCACGAAGTGATCGGCAAGCACGGCGCTGGCAAGGTCATGATGAAGCCAGCCGCCCCGGGCGCCGGCGTGATTGCCGGTGGTGCCGTTCGCGCCGTGTTCGAGTGCGTCGGTATCCAGGACATTCTGACCAAGAGCCTTGGCAGCACCAACCCGCACAACCTCGTGCGCGCGGTGATGGCTGGCCTGGCGGAGCTGGTGACGGTTGACCAGATCGCGCGCGAGCGCGGTATTGAAGTCAGCTCGATTCAGTACCTCAGCCGTGCCAAGTCGAAGGAGGTTGCATAAATGCCGCGTACGTTCATCAAGAGTCCGACGAAGGGTCCGAAGCACACGCCGAAGACCCTGCCAATGACCAGCGGCAAGCTGCGCATCAAGCAGGTGCGCAGCGGGATCGGCAAGCCGCAGGTGCAGAAGGCGACGCTCGAGGCACTGGGCCTCAAGCATCATCAGGACGAGGTGGTCCAACAGGACAGTCCGTCCTTGCGTGGCCAGATCAAGCGGGTGCGTCACTTGCTTGAAGTGACCATCGTTACCGAGTAACGGAGCCATGAGCGAGACCATCGAAAAGCTGGGCCTGCACAACCTGATGCCAGCACCAGGTTCGCACCGCAACCGGAAGCGTATCGGTCGCGGCCCGGGTTCCGGCACGGGCAAGACCGCAGGCAAGGGGCACAAGGGACAGAAGGCGCGCGCAGGACATCACGGCCCGGGTGGCGGCAAGCCGCACTTCGAAGGTGGCCAGATGCCGCTCACGCGTCGCATTCCGAAGCGTGGATTCACCAACCCGTTCAGCATCGTCAACCAGATCGTGCGCCTGGACGAACTGACGAAGGTGACCGGGACGGAGGTCACGACGGAGACGTTGCTGGCGGCCGGTCTGGTGAATGTGAACAAGGGGCCGGCGAAGCTGCTCGGCAACGGCGCGGTGACCGGTGCGTTCACTGTGCGCGGCGTGAAGGTCAGCGCCAGCGCCAAGGCAAAGATCGAGGCGGCCGGCGGTCGCGTCGAGGAGTAGGGAATGGCACAGGCCTCCGCGACGGACACCGTCGCGAACATTTATCGCACGCCGGAGCTCTGGCAGAAGATCGTTTTTACGTTCCTCTGCCTGGTGATTTACCGCGTCGGCTCGCACATCACCGCTCCAGGCGTGGATGTGCTGGCTGTCACGGCGTTCTTTCAGAATCAGGGCAGCGGTGGCATCCTCGGCCTGTACGATCTGTTCTCCGGTGGAGGCCTGAGCCGAGCGACCGTGTTCGCGCTCGGGATCATGCCGTACATCTCGGCGTCGATTTTCGTCCAGATTGCCGGTGCCGTGTTGCCGCAAGTGGACAAGATGCAGAAGGACGAAGAAGGCCGGAAGAAGCTGACGCAGTGGACGCGGTATGCGACAGTGGGTCTGGCGATTGTGCAGGGCTGGGGCTTCGGTCTGTTCACGGAATCCCTCCCCGGTGCGGTGGCCACGCCAGGATTCTGGTTCAAGGTGCAGATGGCGCTGTTCCTCACGACGGGTGCAATGTTCGTGATGTGGCTCGGTGAGCAGATCACGGAACGCGGTCTCGGCAACGGCGCATCACTGATCATCTTCTTCTCGATTGTCGAGCGGTTCTGGCCTGGCATCTTCCAGACCTTCAGCTTCCTCAGCAGCGGCGCCATCGGCCCGTTGCAGGTGCTGGTGCTCGGCGTCGTGATGATCGCGGTGGTCGCGGGCGTGGTGGCGATCACGATGGCGGCGCGCCGTATCCTGATCCAGATCCCGCAGCGAACGGTGAGTCGCGGACGCATGCGGCAGGAAGCGCGGAATTTCATCCCGCTTCGGTTGAACTCCGCCGGCGTGATGCCGATCATCTTCGCGCAGTCCGTGATCGTCGTGCCAAGTGCCATCGCGACGTTCAGCGGAAACGAGAACCTGAAGGGCTTCGCCGAGTACTTCTCGCCGGGCACAGGGGTGTATTTCGTGCTGAGCGCGGTGCTGATCCTGTTCTTCACGTACTTCTACACGTCGATCATCTTCAATCCGATCGACCTGTCCGAGAACCTGAAGAAGCAGGGTGGCTTCATTCCGGGCATCAAGCCAGGCGCGAAGACGGCAGAGTACATCGATCAGGTCGTCAGCCGGATCACGCTGCCGGGGGCGCTGTTCCTGACCGGGATTGCACTGATGCCCCAGGTCATTGGCAAGCTGATCAACGTGCCGTTCAGCTTCGGCGGCACCAGCTTGCTGATTGTCGTCGGTGTGGCGCTCGATACGATGGCGCAGATGCAGCAGCACCTCTTGCTTCGGCAGTACGATGGTTTCATGAAGAAGGGCAAGGTTCGTTACCGCGGACGGCAGGCGACCGGCGGTACCTGACCGCCGCATCGTCCCCGCTTCGCACGACTCGCGGTTTCTCGGCCCAATTCACCGGACACCCCGCTCGCACATGGTTATCGTCCTCTTCGGCAAGCCCGGAGCGGGGAAAGGCACTCAGGCGCCGCGGCTCGCCGCGGCGCTTGGCGTTCCGATCC
>JANPFJ010000408.1:0-1254 GCA_031423355.1 Gemmatimonadaceae bacterium
GAATTTCGTGAGGATCTCTGGTCTCGGCTCAACGTCATGTCGATCGAGCTACCGCCGCTGCGCGACCGGCTGGACGACGTGGTGGAGCTGGCAGAGGCAGTCATCCGCCGGTGTGCGCGTGAGTCGGCAGCGAACCGCCGCCGATGCTGTCGGCCGGTGCGGTACGCGCACTGACCTCGCGCCCATGGCCGGGAAACGTTCGCGAAGTGCGAAACGCGATCGAGCGTGCGTTGCTGGTCTCGGATGGCAAACGGTTGGAGGAAGCGGATCTGGCGGGCGGGGTAAGCGCACCGCAGCGCACGCCCAGCCCGGGCGCCCACGGCGAACTGGATTGGCCGTCACCATTGGGGACGCTCGTGCGCAGCGCGGGGCTGGCCATGATCGAGCGGTGCGGTGGCAACAAGAGTGAAGCGGCGCGTCGGCTTGGCATCAGCCGGCAGCGCCTGCAGCGTCTCGTCGATGTTCCTGTCGAGGGCGCGCCAGCTCATGACACTACAGAGGAGTACTGATATGTCCCGCATCCGGAACGCCGTCCCTGGCGTGATGGCAGCACTGTTTCTGATCAGCTGCAAGGCGAGTGAGGGCACGCCGGTGGATCCCAGCACGAATCCACCCGCCAAGCCGGAAACGCAACTCACCTTTCTCCGCTTGGCCCCGAGCGCGACACTGACTGGAGACAGTGTCAGCTTCTGGGCTGTGCGCGGCAAGGACCGCGAGGTCTCGATGTTCTATCGGCCGAAGCCGGGCAAGACGGACTCGGTACGATTCCTCAGCTTCAAGGTTGCCGATGCGTCGCTGCTCCGTCGGCCGGACGGAAGAGCATTCGCATTCGGGGATTCGATTCGGATCACGATTCGCGTCCGCGATCTGTCACGCATCATCACCGAGTATTCGCCGAGCGGTCTGGTATTCAATCCGGAGAAGCCAGCGGAGCTGCGTCTGGACTTCGAGAACGCCGATGAGGACTACAACCGTGATGGCTTCGTGACCAGGGCAGACACGCTGCTCGTGCCGACGTTCGCCATCTGGAAGCAGGAGTTTGCTGGTCAGCCGTGGGTGCGGTTGTCGAGTCGGGTCGAGGTCTCCGGGGATCTCGAGGAAATCGAGGCGCAGATCCTGTCGTTCACCAATCACGCCATCGCGTTCTAGCGCAGTGATGCTGGATCCCGTCTCCGATCTCACGCTGTCGACCGCGCGTGCCGCCGCTGCTGCTGGCGCGTGGGGCGACGTGCGTGCGCACCTGCAGCGTGACGA
>JANPFJ010000409.1:0-1152 GCA_031423355.1 Gemmatimonadaceae bacterium
TATTCGCCGCAGCCGTAACGGCCTTTCTCGTTTTCTGCGCTGCTATCGAGTGCCCGGCTGGCCTGTGGTATAGTGTCGAACGCGCGGTTCTTCGAAAATAGCCGTACCACAAACATCACATGTCCAACACCCAACTTGTGCTGCTCGGCGACGTGCACGGCTCCGCCACCGCCATTGTGCGGCTGGATCGCGAGCTCGCCGCCGGCATTCCGATCCTGCAGGTGGGCGATCTGGGATGGTATCCCGGTCTTCGCGATCAGTGGCACGCCGTAGGGGCATCGTTGCGACGACCGCTGTATTGGATTCGCGGCAATCATGAGCACTACCCCGCGATGCCGTGGCTCAACGCCGACGCGCCGGTTGAGGTCGCGCCGAACATGCACTTTGTGCCAGACGGGTGTGTGCTGGAGCTTGTCGGCCTGCGCGTTGGGTGCCTTGGTGGCGCTGCCAGTATCGACTACAAGTTCCGACGACTCGGCGTGGACTGGTTTCATGACGAGAACATCACGACTGAGCAAGCGGACCGCGCGCGCATGGACGGACATTGATCTCATGGTGACGCATGTCCCGCCGCAGTCGGTCATCACGGCATCAGCAAACCCCGTGAACAAGCTGCAGTTTGGCGTGTCCATCGACTGGCGCGACGCCAACGCCGATGTGGTCGAGGACGTGTGGCGGCATGTGGGATGCCCGCCGCTGGTGTGTGGGCACATGCACTATGCCTTCACGTCGACGGACGGCGTCCGCATACTGGATATCGACGAAGCATGCCCGTGGCGCCGGTTGCACGCGCCCCCTAACTTCACTGCGCTGGCCCACTAAATCCACCGCAATGAGCATCTTCGACGACCTCCAGCACGCCCTCGGCGATACCTACCGGCTCGACCGAGAACTTGGCGGCGGCGGGATGTCACGCGTCTTCCTTGCCGAGGACGTGGCGCTGAGTCGCAAGGTTTTGCTGAAGGTCCTGCACGGCGAACTGGCGGCCGTCGTGAACGTGGAGCGCTTTCACCGCGAAACGCTGTTACTGGCGCGACTGCAGCACCCGCACATCGTGCCCGTGCTCACCGTAGGCTCGTTGCATGGGCTGCCGTGGTTCAGCATGCCGTACATCGAGGGCGAGTCGCTGCGCGCGCGCATCGATCGCGAACG
>JANPFJ010000410.1:0-2861 GCA_031423355.1 Gemmatimonadaceae bacterium
ATCTCGGGGCCGACGCCGACCGAGAGGATCCCGTTGGCGGTGGTCACGTTCACCTGCACTCGGCAACCCGGGGTGGCGGCGAGACAAATGGGCTGGCTTTCATGACCATAGTTTAGCCATCCCGCCTGCATGCGGAGCGACACTCGGCCGGCGTGGTCGAGGCGGAGGCGAAGGTGCCCCTGCGCACCGCCGGCCTGGCCGACCTGCTGCTTGAAGGCGCCGAGTGGGCGACCGAGGTCGGCGGCCACACCGAAGTGCCAGCGGGCAGTGGTGGGCGTGAGGGAGTCGGCTGGCGCGGCCGCCTGCTGGGCGGAGAGCGGGGCGACAAGAACGAGCAGGACGGCAACGGCGGCACGATATCGCATCACGGAGATCCTCAGTGGTACGTGGTGGGCTTACGGTGTACGTTTCAAGAGCTTACACTGTAAGTCCATCGCGGCGCAAGGTGGGACCGGGTTGGTGGCGTGGTAACGAAGCCTTCGCCGCGACCAAAGATTATCGAGGGGCCGAAGGGCTGTGGGAAGACGGCGATCGCACGCCAGTTCGCCCGGAGCGAGGTGCTGCTCGACGTTGACGAGAATGCACGGCGTGCGATCGCGATCGATCCCAGTCTCGTCCTGGACGGCCCGGTGCCGCGCGGCGGCCGTGAAGGCGGTTGGCGCCAGCCCTGCGCCACGCTCACTTCAGCATACTGCACTACAGTATACTGAACTACACAGCCAGGTCATCGCAGTCGGCCCTTCCCGTACCACCGTCAGCTCGCGATTCTGAATCGCATAGACCCGCAGATCACTAGAAGTTGTAACCAAAGTGCAATCCCGGCTGCCCATAGAAGAACCGCGACCATTTATCGTCAACCTGCTTGAACGACACCGGCATCGTTGACTGATACGGACGATGCGTAATGGCAATTGACGGATCAAAGAACACTCTGTCTTTGAACAACTTCACGCGATAGCCAACGGAATAGGTGTTGAAGATTTGAAATCCGTTGTCGATCTTAGTGCGGCTCTCATTGACAAACGATTGAAACGCCGGCATCACGTCAACCTGAGCGAAAAGACCTTTCCGTAAGAACCGTTGATAGTTCAGTGACACTCCGTATTCACGTATATATCCCGGAAAGCCTTCGCCCTCGGCTTCAAATGATTTCCCATACGGAATGCCAATGGGCCAGCCATACCGCCACGTCTTGAGTTCAAGGGAAAGGATATCCTTGCTTGTCATGCGATACCCGACGTTCAGATACACCAGGTTCGGCGGATTATTGTCGGGGACAACATTTGCGAGCATGAACAGAGTGCTGCCGACGAAGTATTTTCTCCGCGCACTGTCTAGTGTGGCATGTGGCGCCGTACCGACGGCGTCGGCTGGCACAGCCAACTCCTGGGCGGTGAGCGGGGCGGCGAGGGTGAGCAGGGCGGCGAAAAGGGAACGCATCGAGAATGTTGGCGAAAAGGGTCGTAGGCTTACCTTGTAAGTAACAACGTACAGTGTAAGGACCTGCTACCACAAGGGCGTGGTGCGGTTGACGTACACTGTCAGTCGGGGTTATCTCCCCGGCATGCCCACATCACGAGGGACTCCACGACGGTCTCCGCTCACCCGGGAGCGCGTCCTGCGCGCGGCCGTGCGCTTGGCCGACAAGCACGGCCTCGACGCCCTGTCGATGCGCCGGCTGGCGACGACGCTCAAGGTCGAGGCGATGTCGCTCTACAATCACGTCGCCAACAAAGACGACGTCCTCGACGGGATGGT
This sequence comes from Gemmatimonadaceae bacterium, assembly GCA_031423355.1. GTDB lineage: Bacteria > Gemmatimonadota > Gemmatimonadetes > Gemmatimonadales > Gemmatimonadaceae > JACMLX01. The sequence continues at coordinate 1,759 of JANPFJ010000410.1, forward strand.
GGACCTGATCATCGGCGAGATCACGCTGCCAACACCGGGCGGCGACTGGAAAGCCGCCATGCGCACGCGCGCCACCTCGGCGCACGCGGTGATGCTGGCGCACCCCTGGGCGCCGATGCTCGTCGTGTCGCGCATCAACGTCGGTCCCAATATGCTGCGCTACGTCGACGCCACGCTCGGCACGCTGCGCCAAGCGGGGCTGTCGTGGGCCGAAACCGATCGCGCCTGGAACGCGATGGACGGCCACATCTACGGCTTCACGCTGCAGCTCCAGAACTTCCCGCTTGACCCTGCGGAATACGCCTCGGCCGCGGCGAGCTACCTGGCGATGCTGCCGGCCGACAAGTATCCGTACATGCACGAGCTCACGGTGCAGGTGGCGAATGGCTCGCACGACGGCACGCATGAGTTTGCGTTCGGACTGGAATTGATCCTCGATGGGTTGGATCGACTGCGGGCGCGGTGATGAATCGCCTGCGATGGTATCTTGCCGTGAGTATCGCCGCCGTGATTGCGGCCTGCAGCACGCCGACCGACGTCTGTGGTTGTTCTCCGCCGCGTTCGGCGGTGATCGTGCGCGGCGCGCTGCAAGATGTCGCGGGCCGGCCGGTATCCAACGCACGGATCGTGGTTGATGGCATACCGCGGGGGAAACCCTTCTGGGATTCCCTTCCCGTCCGTGCAGACGTGCTGCCGGTACGCACGGGTGCGGACGGCACGTTTCGCATCGTCGCGCTCAGTTCCTTTGGACCGGATACCCTACAGCTACGACTGGCGCTCCTGCCAGACGGCGCCACATCAGCGCCGCCGTTTGCTGTCATCTTGGCTCGCTTTCGATTTGAACGCGGACCACTCGACAGTGTGATACGAACCTTCTCGGTGCCATGATCGCCGTCACCGGCACATCTCACGACGGCGTGTTGAAACACGCGAGTCGTCGTCGTACGCTTGCCTTGACTCCCCCGGAGCCTGAACTTTGGCCGAGCCGGGGATGGATGGATCGCACTTAGTTGCAATCATGATTACATGTAACTACACTTACATGCATGAACGGCTCCTCCCAGTCCTCTCAACCCGTCCTCGTCGATCGACTGGACGAACAG
>JANPFJ010000411.1:0-3364 GCA_031423355.1 Gemmatimonadaceae bacterium
CGACCGCGACTCCATGGGCGAGTGCGTTCCATGACGAGAGAGACTCGTCGTTTGGACGCGGCCCCTTGCGCCGGACTCGATCTTCACGGCGGAGACACCCCATGATCACCGCGCCCGATGGCATGAACGCCGAGCAGCTGGTCGGCTACACAGTCCCTGGCAAGCGGGTCGAGCTCGTGCGCGGACAGCTCGTGGTGCGCGAACCGGCGAGTTTTCGACATGGGGACGTCGGCCTCCGCCTTGGCATCGCGTTGGGCATCCATCTGGCGCAGGAACAGCAAGCGAATGGGTGGGCCACAAAGCGCGGCCGACTCGCCACCCTCGATCCTGGCTTCACACTGGCCCGCAATCCGGACACAGTACGCGCGCCCGATCTGGCCTACGTCTCACGGGAGCGCCACCCCGATCGTATGCCCGATGGATTTCCGCCGTTCGCACCTGACCTCGCGGTTGAAGTGCGGTCGCCTGGAGATCGGGCCGGCGCCGTCGTCGCCAAGGTCGCCGACTGGCTCGAAGCGGGCACGCTCCTGGTGTGGAGCGTCGATCCCCTGCGCGAGCAGGTGGTGGTCTATCGCGCCGATGGCAGCGTGACAGTCCTCGGCCTGAGCAATACGCTCCTCGGCGACACCGTGTTGCCTGGCTTTGCCATGGCACTTGCGGTGCTGTTCGCAGACGACTGACCGAGCGAAGCGACTCGCTCAGCAGTCAGGGGAGCGTCCAGTCGAGCGCATGTCGTGGCCCGATCTGCGCGATGAGATCTACGGTGGGCGGCGATGATTGCCGTCGATACCAACGTGCTCGTCTCTGAGCATCGACGCAGAGTGGCGGAGTGTTGTGGGACTCCATGCGTCGCCCTCGCGGTGCTGTTCGCAGACGACTGACCGCGCGGAATCGTGGCGGTCGTGCCTGTCGGCAGGTAGTGTTCCCTGTCCCTGCAGGCCGAATGCCAACCGATTCGATTCCTCCATGACCCAGCTGCGCGACCAGTTGCAGGCGACATTGAGCGGCAGCTACACCATTGAGCGCGAACTCGGCGGCGGCGGAATGTCGAAGGTGTTCGTGGCCGAGGAGACGCGACTCAAGCGCAAGGTCGTGGTCAAGGTGCTCTCGCCCGAGCTCGCACAGGGCATCAGCGTCGAGCGCTTCGAGCGCGAGATCCAAACCGTCGCTGCATTGCAGCACGCGAACATCGTCCCCGTCCACACTGCGGGTGACACCAACGGGTTGCCGTTCTACACGATGCCGTTCGTCGAGGGCGATTCGCTGCGTGCGCGACTGGGCCACGGTCCGCTGCCCGTCGGGGAGGTGATCGGCATTCTGCGCGACGTGGCCAAAGCCCTGGCCTACGCGCACCAGCGCGGCGTCGTGCATCGCGATATCAAGCCCGACAACGTGCTCATCTCGGGCGGGGTGGCGGTCGTCACCGACTTCGGCATCGCCAAAGCCATCAGCGCCTCACGGACATCCGGCGCCGGCGCGACGCTCACGCAGATCGGCACGAGCATTGGAACGCCCGCCTACATGGCGCCCGAGCAGGCGGCCGGCGATCCGGACATCGATCATCGCGCGGACCTCTACGCGCTGGGCGCGATGGCGTATGAGCTGCTGGCCGGACAGGCGGTGTTCGCCGACCGCACGCCGCAGCGTATGCTCGCCGCGCACATGAGCGAGGCGCCCAAGGCTCTCACCGAATTCCGCACCGATGTGCCCGCGTCACTGGCCACGCTGGTCATGTCGTGTCTGGAGAAGGACCCGAGTGCCAGGCCGCAGCAGGCGGCCGATATCGCGCGCACACTCGACACGATCACGAGCGGCAGCAACATGCCGTCCAGGCCGCCCGTGCTGCTCGGTGGACCGCGCACGTTGATGACGGCGTTTTGAGCACCAGCAACGCCGCCGTCTCGGCGAGCGCGCGGTCTTTCCGACGCAGCTCACGCTCAAGCGTCTGAATGCGCTGCGTCTCCGCCGACGGCCCGGGGTTCGTGCGGCCCGCCGGGGTCCCCAACGCCGTTTCCGCCGCCGCGCGCCACTCCGTCAGTTGCGCGGCATGCAGGCCTTCGCGTCGGAGCAGCGTGCCCAACTCCGTTTCACTGAGCCCCTGCGCGGCGATCACCACGCGCAGCTTCTCGGCCCCCGTCCACTTGATCCGGCGTTTGCTGTTGGTCATACCCTCAACACTATGCGCCTCGCGGAGCCAGCGTGAGAGGGTTTCCTGTGAGACGCCGACCGACGGCGCCAACCGATTCGCGCTGATCGCGCGGGGTCCCACTAACCGCTGGACCACCCGCGCCTTGAATGCGGGACTGTATGATGTCATCATGTCCTCACCTACACCCCCTACGGTGTTGTTCAGGATACCGATGACGGTGCATCGGTCATGCGACAACTATCCTGACACAGGGGGTGTTCGTGCGGGCCGGCGACCCTCACGCGGCTCAGGCGTTGATCGACTCGGTGACCCGAGGCGTGGCGGTGACTGATGAGAATCAGAACCTGCAGGCAGCGCGGGTAATGCTGGCCTTTGCCAGGGGCATGATCGACTCGGTGCGCCCGCTGGGCGAAGCGATGCGTCGGTCGAGCAATCCGCGCGCCAGAGTGGAGGGGATCTACGTGCTAGTCCGAGAGGCACAACTACGAGGACAACCGACCCGTGCGGCGCAGTTGCGCGCGGAAGTTCTCACGATGCGGCGCGCTCAGGGCATCGTTGATCCTACGTCAGACAGTGTTGCGCGCGCGCGTAACGACATCTTTTTTCGAGGCCGCATGTCGGAGGGAATCCGGCGTCTTGACGCGGTCGCTGGCACGCAGTCCGCCGGATCGCAAACATTTAGGGGCGGTCCCACCAGCCTTGAAATTGCGGATCTGTACGCGCGGGCCGGTGCGGTGGGGAAAGCGAAGGCGGTGCTGGCGCGCTGGGAGTCCACGACGCCGGGTGGGGTACGGGGCGCAGCGAGTAATACCTGGCATGAAGCACGCGGCAATATCGCGCTTGCGGAAGGGCGCTTCGCCGATGCAGTTCGCGAGTTTCGGGCCAGTGATACGGATACCTCCGGCGTCCCGGCCTTTTGCAGGGAATGTGCGCTGATCAATCTGGCCCGCGCGTTCGACGCGGCGAATCGGGCCGACTCCACTGTCGTGACCATGGAACGGTATCTCGCCATTCCACTGCATCGGCGAACCATGTTCGTCTATGACGCCTACTTCCTACGGGCGATGGTCCACGAGCGCCTCGGCCAACTCTACGAAGCCAAGGGCGACACTGCGAAAGCCGTCACCAACTACCGTACGTTCATCGCGCTCTGGAAGGACGCGGAGCCCGAGTTTCAGCCGCGGGTGGCTGAGGCCAGGCGCCGCCTCGAAAGAC
>JANPFJ010000412.1:0-1554 GCA_031423355.1 Gemmatimonadaceae bacterium
TTCGTCAATGTGCAGACGAAGGACATCAAGTACCGTCCGCTGATGGCGGCGAGTGATCAGCCGGCGATCTGGCTGAACGCCGAGAAAATGGCGCGGTATCGCGAGTTGATGCGGCCGTTCTACTATGACGCGACGAAGTTCGGGACGTATCTCGAGCAGCTCGGCATCAAGTATCCGGGTGTGGCGCCGGGTGTGGTGCCGTGATACGCTGGGTCCTGCGTCTCGCGGTGGCGCTCGTCCTTCCGCTCCGGATCGTCGCGCAGTCCACGCCCGGCAGCGCCATCACGATCGGCCGCATCGACACCGTCTGGTCAGCGACGCTGAAGGAGAAGCGTCCGTATCTGGTCTACACGCCGCCGTCGTACGCTGACACCACGTACACGCCGCGCACCTACCCGGTGCTCTATCTGCTCGATGGTGACGCGCACTTTCATTCCGTCACGGGGCTGATACAGGCATTGGCGACGGGCATCAATGGCAGCCGGGTGATTCCCGAGATGATTGTCGTCGCGATACCGAACACGAACCGGATGCGCGACCTGTCGCCGACCAATACGACGGTCGACCACAACGGGAAACCGTCCAGCAGCTACGCCGGCGGTGGTGGACTCAGCGATTTTCTCCGGTTCATGCAGACCGAGCTGATTCCGCGCGTCGATTCCGCATATCGCACGTCCCCCTACCGGATGCTCGTCGGGCATTCGCTTGGAGGGATCGCGGCGATCGATGCGCTGTACACGATGCCGGCGACCTTCAACTCGTACGTCGCCATCGACCCCAGTCTGTGGTGGGACAAGCGGCTGCTGCTGACACAGGCGAAGCCGTACTTCAGTCAGAAGCAGCCGCCGGGCCGCGCACTGTACGTGGCGCTCGCCAACACACTTGGGGCCGACGATTCGCTGCCCAATGGCCACTACGCCTCGATCGTCCAGTTCAATCGCATCGTCGAGGCCTACAATGCATCAGGAATTCGGTATGGCTTCAACTATTACGCGGGTGACGATCATGGCTCGGTGCCGCTGATCGCCGAGTACGATGCGCTGCGATTCATCTTCGCGGGCTACAAACTCGACATGCAGCAGGCGATGTCGCGGCCAGCGTCCGTCACCGCGCACTACGCGCAGGTCTCGACGATGCTTGGCTACCGCGTCCTCCCGCCGGAAGGCATTGTCGATCAGCTTGGATCGATGGCCGCTGCGGATACGTCAACCGCCGTTGAATTCCGGCGCCTGAACACCGAGTTGTACCCATCGAGCGGGCGCGCGTGGGCCGCCCTTGGATCAATGCTGCTCGCCAGGCGCGACACCGCTGGCGCGATTGTGGCATTTGAGCGGTCGACGGCTGTGCGGCCGGCGCATCGGGGCACGCTGGAGACCCTCAGGAAGTTGAAAGGCGGGAAGTAGCGCGACCGGACAATTCTGTTCAAATGGCACCGCGCGATCGCAGCCAGCTCGCGAGACGGGTTGCAACTCAGACATCTCCTGAACACCGCCGCCGCCCGGCGCGACGCCGGACGCTTTCACATTGCGGAGGTCTGCAATGTGGGAAGTCCGT
>JANPFJ010000413.1:0-1110 GCA_031423355.1 Gemmatimonadaceae bacterium
CTTGAACGGAATCTCGATCTCGACTTCGTAGCCGTAGTCAGTGGCGTGCCCTTTGGACTTCCAGACGTAATCCGGCGCGAGATCCGTGCTCTCGCGGGCTTTCGGTGTGCTGGCCGAGAACCCGCCGCCAGTGCTGGCGCCTGTCTCGTTCAGCACGCCGTCACTCTGAATGCCGATCGGGTTCACTCCGAAGACCAGCGCCTGTCGGGAATCGTTGTAAGTGCCGAGGAAGAGCTGGATGTTGTCGTCCTGGGTGATCTTGTCGCGATCGGCCAGCGTGTAGCGCACGGTCCCGGGTGCGGCGTAGGCACGAATACCGACGTGGAGTGCCGTGGCGGAATAGAAGACGAAGATCTCGGTACTGTCACGGGCGGGAACGCCGTCGGTCGGAAAGAACTGCGAGAATCCCGTCAGCAGTGCGGCCTTGCGCCAGACCGGCTCGTCGAGCACACCATCAACCACAGTGCTGGCCGCGTCCCGTGGCGTGGTGATCGCGAGTGCTCCGCGTCGACCGTCATAGACGGTGCCGGCGTGCGGTTCACCGGGAGGCAGCGCGAGGGCGAGGGCCGATAGCACCAACAGAGAAGAAGTCACCACGGATACGGCAAGGGAGCGCGTCCGCCCCGGGACGCAACGAAACCGACTGGAGAGGCATATGACACCGTCGGCGCCAGGCACGTTGCCGAGCCTGCGCACCACTGGCAAGTTCCATTTCACCAACGGCGTGCTGCCCTCCGCCGCTGAAACACTCTCTCACCGATCCTGCATGCGCCGCTTCTCCGGCTCCCAGACGCGCACGGTACCGCTGGTTCTCCTGCTGGTTCTCCTGCTTTCGCTGGCCGCCAGCACCATCGCTGCCGGGCAGGCTCGCCGCACCTTCACCGCCAACGACTACGATCGCGCCGCCCGCATGCTGGGCTCGGCCGTCAATCCGCTCGTGATTGGTGGGACGGCTCCCGGCCTGACCTGGCTGCCTGATGGCAAGTTCATCTATCGCAGCGTCAGGCCGGCGGGGACGGAGTTCGTCCTCGTCAACCCACGGGCCAAGTCACGCTCGCCGCTGTTCGACCACGCCAGAATGGCCAACGCGCTCTCGACCGCGGCCGGCAC
>JANPFJ010000414.1:0-1309 GCA_031423355.1 Gemmatimonadaceae bacterium
CTCCGATGTGGCGTCCGACCACCACACCCACAATGGCACCGAAGCCAGCCGGTGACGTGCCGGCGGCGGCGCCTGCTCCGCAGGGGAAGCACTAGTGAGTATCCACAATCCGACCTATCCGCCGAAGGCGGATCTGCTCGCGGCTTCGTCGAAGCCGATCGCCGCCTGGATCAAGTCCGCGGCGCTGGTCTCGACAGCCGTTGGTCTGGCCGCGTTCATTGCCGGGCTGCTGATGTCGCCGGATCGCATCTGGCGCGCATTCCACTTCCACTGGTTGTACTTCAGCGCGATCAGTTCCGGCGCGATCATGTTCGTCGCGATCTTCCGCATCGTCACTGCGCGCTGGTCGCGGTCGATCGCACGCATGATGGAAGGCTACGTCGCGTTCCTGCCGGTGTCGTGGCTGTTTCTGGTGCTCAGCCTCACCGTCGGCGGCAAGCACATCTTTCCGTGGATCGCCGATCCGAATGCGCTGCCGAACTCGGAGCGGATGTTCTGGCTCGGCAACCACACCTTCTTTGCCCTCAGGGAAATCGGGATTCTGACGGCGCTGTATGCGCTGCAGATCTGGTTCGTCTACAACTCACTGCGCATCGATGTCGCCCAGCTGCCTGAGTGGGGAGCAAAGTGGGCGGCTGGGCTTCGCGCGAAGATGCGATCGGGCTGGGGCGAGGAACGCCGCGAACTGCACAATCAGCACTCGCTGCAGGGCAAGATTGCCGTCGCGATGACGATCGTCTTCGGTTTCGGCTGGATGCTGCTGCACTACGATCTGTCGATGGCGCTCGACGTGTTCTTCTTCTCCACGTTGTGGGGCTGGTGGAGCTTCATGACCGGGATCATGGGCGCGCTGATGAGCTTCAGCCTGATCTTCTTCATGTGGCGGAAGCACTTCAACAGCCCGACGATCTACGAAGTGATGGGCGACCTGCAGATCCACGACCTTGGTAAGCTCCGGTTCGGCTGGACCGCTTTCTGGGGCTACACCACCTTCGCCCAGCTGCTGATCATCTGGTACGGCAACATCGGCGAAGAGACACACTTCTTCCGCCTCCGCCTGATTGATCCGTGGCTCCCGATCTCGTTCGCGGTGCTGATGCTGGTGTTCGTGGCGCCATTCCCCGGACTGATCTCGAAGGGCGCCAAGATGTTCATTCCGACGAACATTCTCTTCGGCGTCGCTTCGTTGCTCGGCACCTATCTGCAGCGCTACATCGAGATCGGGAGCCACGGATCAATCAGGCGGAGGCGGAAGAAGTGTGTCTCTTCGCCGATGTTGCCGTACCAGATGATCAGCAGCTGGGCGAAG
>JANPFJ010000415.1:0-3147 GCA_031423355.1 Gemmatimonadaceae bacterium
CTCCTTCGCATCGACCGGAATCGCATCTTCCAGATTGCCGCAGAGGACATCGACCTGCCGCGCCGTCTCCGGCAGCTTGGCGCGAATCTTTTCCAGATGCGGCGGGAAGAAGTGGATCACGCGCTCCGGACGGATCGGCAGCTCGCGCAGGGGCTGCGGAGCGCCGATCGCGAGCGGCTTGTAGAAATTCACGGGAAGCTTCACGACATGATCTCCAGGTGGTGGTTCAGCACGCGGCACCGCATCGGGCGGTGGTCAATTCCGGGGGCCCGCCACGATGCCGTCATCGTGCAGGACTCCCACATCGGCCTCTGTCAATCCAAGAATCTCCAGCAGGATCTCGTCGGTGTGCTGCCCAAGCTGCGGCGCCGGGCCGACCGGGACGCGGTCGACGCGGCTGAAGTGCAGCGGCGACGCCGGTGCAAGCATGTCACCCACGCCTGGCTGGTGGAGCATGGCGAACATGGGGTTGTCGGCGGACAGGTCGCTGTCGTGCGCGAGGGCTTGCCGCACCGTGCGATACGCCCCCCACGTCACCCGTGCGGCATCGAGCGCCGTGCCGGCGTCGTGCAGTGTGCGCATTGCAAACCATGGCGCGAGGAGCTCGGCGATCTCTTCGCGCGCACGGAAGCGATTGCCTTCATCGTCCAGGTCGAGCGCCAGCCGCGAGCTGAGGGCCGCGATGGCGTCGGCGCTGCCTGTTGCCTTCACCAGAGTCTTCCACTGCATGTCGGTCAGCCCCACCACCATCACGCGCTCGCCATCGCCCGTGACGAAGTCCCGGCCGAATGCCCCGTAGAGGTAGTTGCCATACCGCGATCGATCACTGTCATTCACCATCACCTCGGCAATCATGCCGAGATGCCCGAGCATCGCGAGCCCCACATCCTTCAGGGCCAGCGTGACGAGTTGCCCCGCGCCATGCCGCGTACGGTGCCGATCGGCGGCGAGGATGGCGACGGCCAGCATGTTGCCCGCAATCGCATCCCACGCCGGAAAGACGTGATTCACCGGCTCGAGCGACTCCGTCGGTCCGGTGAGCGCGGGGAATCCGATGGCAGGGTTGACGGTGTAATCCACCTCGGACCCACCATCGCGGCGACCGAGCAGGTTGACCATGATCAGGTCTGCCCGGTGCGACGACAGCTGCTCGTAGCTCAACCATCCCTTGGCGGGGAAGTTGGTGCTGAAGATCCCGGCGTCAGGGCCCGGTGCCGCGATCAGACGCGTCAGGAGCTCCTGCCCTCGCGGTGTGCGGAAGTCCACCGCAATTGAACGTTTCCCCTTGTTGAGCCCCGTCCAGAACAGACTGTGCGCACCGTCGTTGGTCAGCGGCCAGCGACCGTAGTCAAGGCCGCCGCCGATCGGATCGAAGCGGATCACATCGGCACCCAGCTGTGCCAGCGTCATGCCGCCGAGCGGCGCCGCGACGAACGCCGATCCTTCCACCACCCGCAGCCCGTGAAGAATGCCGGTCATGGGCGTTGCCCTGGCGCGCTGCGCTGACGGCGTCGCGTGCTCAGATGACACGCTTCGCGCGAAGGTCGGCAATCTGCGCCGACGTCATGCCCAGCACTTCCGCCAGCACCTCTTCCGTGTGCTCCCCGAGTTTCGGACCAAGGCTGCGAATGCTCCCCGGCGTCTCGGAGAGGGCAGGGACAGGGGAGGGGACGATGATCGACTCACCGGTCTCCGGATCGTCGAAGGAGACCAGGTTCCGCCGCGCATGGAACTGCCGATCGCCGAAAATGTCGGCGATGTTGTTGAGTGGTCCGGCGGGTGTGTCGGTGGCATAGCACCGTTCGAGCACCTGCTCGCGCGTCAGTGATCCGCACCAGTCGCGGACGATCTCGTTCACATCGTGGCGGTGCTCCAGTCGGGTCTTCTGCTCGCCATAGGTACTCGACGCGGCGAGCTCTGGTCGTCCCATCGCCATGGCGAGCCGCCGGAACAGCTTGTCGGTGGCGGTCGAGATGGCGACCCACTTGCCATCCTTCGTCGCGAAGTGCCCGTGCGGGCAGGCGAAATCATTGTGCGACGAGCCCTGACGTTCACGGACGGTGCCGTACATCGCGAACGCCGGCGCCAACTCTTCGGTGCACCGGAACACCGATTCGTAGAGTGCGGCATCCACATACTGCCCTTCGCCGGTCAGATCGCGATGGCGCAGTGCCATCAGCACGCCGAGGCATCCGTAGAGCCCCGTCATGTAGTCGCCGAGCGTGGTTGATCCCGGCGTGACCGGCGTGCCCTTCGGCATACCGGCGAGATAGGCGATGCCACCCACCGCATGCGCCACGCGCGCAAAACCCGGGCGGTCGCTGTAGGGGCCGGTCTGTCCATAGCCGGTGACCCGCAGCATGATCAGTCGCGGGTTGATCGCGTGGAGGACGTCCCAACCCAGGCCCCACTTCTCGAGCGTGCCGGTCCGGAAGTTCTCGCAGAGCACGTCGGTCTTCGTGATCAGCTCCTTGAAGAGCGCGACGCCTTCCGGCTTGCGGAGGTCGAGGGTCACCGAACGCTTGTTCCGCGACTCGCTCATCCACACCAGCGTATCGCCCCGCTGCGACGGAGTCCCGAAGCGGCGAAGCGCGTCACCACCAATCGGGTGCTCGACCTTCAACACATCGGCTCCGAACTCGCCCAGAATGGTCGCGCAGTATGGCGCGGCGATGACGGTGGCAACGTCCATCACGCGAATGCCGGCCAGTGGCAGGGCCGCAGGATCCTGTGGGGGCATGGTCGGTGGCCTCAGATGATTTTCTGCTGACGCAGCCGCTGCAATTCAGCGGCCGTCAGCCCCAGGAGCTCACGCATCACGGCGTCCGTCGCGTTGCCGAGCGTGGGCCCGAGATTCGTGATCCGGCCTGGCGTGGCCGACAGTGTGGGCACCACGCCGGGAACGACGATCTCGCCCAGTTCATCGTCGATGATGCGGGCCAGGTTGCCGCGCGCGATGTAGTGCTCATCCTCGAAGATATCGGCGATGCTGTTCACCTTGCCCACCGGCACTTCCTCGTCGAGGCAGCGCCGCAGCACATCGGCCCGGTCGAGCGACGCCACCCATTCCGTGACGATCACATTGACGGTGTCGCGTGCGGCCAGGCGCTTGCGCTGGTCGCCGTACAACCCCGACGACGACAGCTG
>JANPFJ010000416.1:0-3642 GCA_031423355.1 Gemmatimonadaceae bacterium
TTTGCCGCATTCGGTTTGTCGAGGGTGTCGATCGGCTGGGGCGCTGATCCGGCGGCACGGGCCGGCCTGGGTGCACTCGCAACCGGCTTCGGAAGCATCATCATGGTGCGGCCCAACGGGCGATGGACTGTCGAAGCGGACATCAGCGCATTCGAGGCGGCGAACAATCCGGCTGGCGGTCCGATTGATTCGAACCCGTACGGCATGCTCTCCGAAGGGGGGCGACAGTACATCGTGGATGCGGGAGGGAACTCGCTGCTGCGTGTGCAGCCGAACGGTCGCGTCTCGCTGGTGGCCGTCTTCCCTTCGGTGACTGTGCCACCGGGTCCATTCAATCCGCCGTTTGCTCGCTCAGAAGCGGTACCGACGGAAGTGAAGCGCGGACCTGATGGCGCACTCTATGTCAGCACGCTGTCCGGCGTACCCTTCCTGCCCGGCGCGGCCATCATCTATCGCGTGGTCGAGGGCGAGGCGCCGACCGTCTTTGCCGGCGGTCTGACGCAGGTGACGGACTTCACCTTCGGGCATGACGGAAGCCTGTACGTGCTGCAGTATGCCAGCGGTCCGTTCTTCGGCGGTCCCGGTGCCGTGGTGAAGCAGGCACCAGACGGAACGCGCACGGTGATCACCACCGCACTCACGCGTCCGACTGGCATCCTGCTCGGCGCCCATGGCACACTCTACGTGTCGAACTTCGGCAATGTGGCTGGCATCGGCGAGGTGGTGAAGATCGAACAGTAACGGCGAGATCGACGCACGTCGCGTCGCAGCCCACTAACGCGCCAGCGATGCGGTCCGATCGCTGGCGCGTTGCGCGTACTCGCTCAGGCCGAGGCGTTCGAGCACGCGCTGAAACCGCACACTGGTCCGGAGCGGATCGTAGATGGAGTCCGCGAGGAGGAAGAACATCGCGCCACGATCGTCCGGCAGGCGCTCCGCCCAGTCGAGCGCGTGCACCGTGTCACCGATCCCGAGATAGGCCACCATCATGTCGGTTGGATGCACCGATTCACCGCGTGCGCGGGCTTCCATCGTCGCAATGCGCGTCCGCGCTTCAGCGGTATGCCCCGCGATGCCGAGTCCGTAGGTCAGAAGCGCTTCGGGTTCGAAGGCCGCGTAGTCATACTTGACGCGCCGAAGCGACCGAAGCGCGTCGTCGTATCGTCCAACGGCGAGGTAAGCGCGGCCCAGCACCGAATGTGTGCGGCCCCACGTGGTATCCACCGTCAGGGCGTGCTCGAGAACGGCGATCGATTCGGTGTATTGCCGATTCCAGAGCAGATGCAGGCCGATGTGGGTGGCGGTCGCGCTGCTGAGCGGGTCGAGCGCCGTTGCGCTGCGTGTCATCGCGAGGCTCTCGCGTGTGCGGCCCACCGCCGCGTACCAGGCGGCATAGCTGTGGTAGATCCAGATGTCACCTGGATCGAGTTCCAGCGCGCGGCGCAGGTGTCGCTCGGCCGTCGTCCAGTCGTGATCGTACCACATGGCGATCCATCCGGCGGTCCGCTGTGCTTCGGCCAGATTGCTGTCGGCGGCCAGTGCGCGCGCAACCAGCGGTTTCACCAGACGGTACCGCTCCGTGGGGACCGCCGTTTGCGTGGCGGAGTACACGTCGGCAAGGCCGACATACGCGCGGGCAAAGGACGAGTCACGCGCGATCGCCTCGCGGAAGTATCGCATCGCATCGGCAAGCCCCTGCGTCGTGCGTTGATCATAGGCGAACCGTCCGCGCAGAAACAGATCGTAGGCGAGGGGATCGACGGCGGTGCGTCTCGCTGCGTCAGGGGCTCGCGTCGCAGCAGGCGCCGCGATCGTCGCGAGAATCGCTGCGTGAATTGAATCGACGACCACGCGCTCATCGTCGGCATCGCGTCGGAAGCGTGCGGACCAGCGCGTTCTGCCGTCCGCGCCAGCGAGCAACTCAGCGTCGATCCAGATGGCACCGCCGCTGTCACGCGTCGTCCCGCGCAGGACTGCCGCCGCGCCAAGCCGCGCGGCGATCGTCTGGACATCCGCCGAGCCCGTCACGGCCCGTCGCACTGCCTCGGCGGCGGCGACACGGAACACCGTGCCACGCGTGAGATCGAGACGCAGGGCGTCGTTCAGGCCCGTGGTGATGTATGCCCGATCGGGCGATGAGTCACCGCTGACGAAGGGCAGCAGCGCGAGCAGTGGTGCTGGCGCCGCCAGTGCGCTCCGGCGAGTGGTGGTGGCTCCGGTGCGGGCGTCCGCGTCACGGCCGCGCCACAGGCTGGCGAGAATCAGTGGTACGGCGATCGCCGCCGCGATCATCGACTGCCGCACCCAGGGCGCGCGTCGACCCCTGTCGATCTCGCCCAGGGTAAGGCGTGGTGGGTTGAGCAGCTGCTGCTGCATCACCGCCGCTGACGTCGGCCGACCCTCCACCTCCTTCGCGAGTGACTGGTCGACGATGGCGACGATGTGTGCGGGGACGTCGGCGCGGAGTGTGTTCAGCGAGGCGTGACGATCGTGTCGAATGCCATGAATCAGCGCGTCGCTCCGGTCACCGCGGAAGGGCCGCTCCCCGGTCAGCATCTCGTAGAGCACCACACCGAGTGACCAGAGGTCGGTCCGGTGATCGACCACATCGCCGCGACTCTGTTCCGGGCTCATGTACGCCGTGGTGCCGATGGCCGTGCCAGGCGTGGTGAGCGTCTCGCCTTCCAGTTTTGCGATGCCGAAGTCGAGGAGGCAGGCACCACGATCGGTGAGCAGGATGTTTTCCGGCTTGATGTCGCGATGGATGATCCCATGCGTATGGGCGGCGCTCAGCACATCGGCGATCTCGGCGGTAATGCGGACCGCTTCGTCCAACGGCAGTGCGCCAGCCGCCAGCCGCTCCCGGAGGGTGATGCCCTCGAGGTAGGCCATCACGATGTACAGCCCGTTCTCCGCCGTGGTCTCGATCGCGTAGACCGGCGCGATCCGCGGATGCTCGAGGTTCGATGCGGCGCGGGCCTCGTTCACGAATCGTTGGGCGCCGGCGTGATCGGCGCTCAGCCATGGTGAGAGCACCTTGATCGCCACCCGTCGATGCAGCTGGGGATCCCACGCCAGAAAGACGGCGCCGGTCGCCCCGCGGCCCAGTCGGCGTTGGACGACATATCGACCGATCGTGGTCGGGTCGGGCTGCGCAGTGCCCTTTTCGAGGAGTCGGAGGGCGCTGTCGACATCAAGCGCCGCCAGGAACGGGTGCTGCGCCGGGTCGGACGACGTGAGCGACTCGTGGCGCGCGAGGAGCCGACGCACCTCGGCGCGGACACCGTGATCGTGGCAGTCCGAGTCGAGCATGGCATCGCGTTGCTCGGGTGGCGTATCGAGGGCAACGGCGAAGAATTGCTCGACCAGCGGCCACCGGGCGCGATCCATGTCGACATCGGGGTCGGTGGGGGCACTCATGCGCCGGACTCAGCGAGTTTGTCGTGGAGCCAGGCGCGCGCCAGTGCCCAGTCCGACTTCACCGTGCGCTCCGAGATGTCGAGTGCACGAGCCGTGTCTTCGACCGTCATGCCGGCGAAGAAGCGGCATTCCACGACACGTGCCGAGCGCGGATTGCGCAACTCGAGTTCACGCAGGGCACGATCGAGATCGAGCAGTTCGTGGCCGAACGCGTCAACGATA
>JANPFJ010000417.1:0-1226 GCA_031423355.1 Gemmatimonadaceae bacterium
GCCACCTTGTCAGCCGCAATCCCAAACTCCTCGTACAACACCGGTGCCGGCGCGCTCGCTCCAAAGGTCTCGATCCCCACGATCGCACCCGTATCACCAACCCACCGATACCAACTCGCCGGGTGCGCCGCCTCCACCGCGACACGCGGCACGCCAGCCGGCAACACGCTCGCGCGATACAAGGCGTCTTGCTGTGCGAATAACTCCAAACTCGGGGCGCTCACCACGCGAGCCGACACGCCAGTGGCCGCGAGCTGCGCACGGGCAGCGATGGCGATCTCCACCTCCGATCCCGTTGCGAGCAACACCACATCGGGCGTCCCCGTGCTGTCGGCGACCACATACGCGCCGTGCGGAACACCAGCACGCGCCGCATCGGGCGCGCCCATGTATGCGAGCTTCTGGCGCGTGAGCACCAGGGCCGTCGGTCCAGTCTTGTGACTGAGCGCAATACGCCAGCACTCAGCCACCTCATCGGCATCGGCGGGGCGCAGCACCAACAGATTGGGGATGATGCGCAGCGCGGCAAGGTGCTCAATGGGCTGGTGCGTGGGACCGTCCTCGCCAAGACCAATCGAGTCGTGCGTGAACACGTAGATCGCCTGGGTCTGCATCAGCGCCGCCAAGCGAATCGGCGGGCGCATGTAATCCGCGAACACCAGAAACGTGCCGCCGTACGGAATGACACCGCCGTGGAGCGACATGCCATTCATGATCGCACCCATGCCATGCTCACGAATACCGAACTCGAAGTTACGACCAGCCGGATGCTGCGCCGTAAAAAACGGCGCACCCTTCACCACGGTGAGGTTTGATCCCGCGAGGTCGGCTGATCCACCAATCAACTCGGGAACGGCCGAAGCGATCGCGTTGATCACTACACCACTCGACGCACGACTGGCTACGTTGCCACTCTTCGCGTCAAACGTGGGGAATGCCGTCGCGGCATCGGCCCGCAACTCACCGCGCATACGCCGCTCGAATTCCGCCGCCAGCTCGGGGTGCGCTGCCGCATAGGCATCCCAACGCGTCTGCCACTCGCCGTGCGACGCACTGCGCGTGGCCACACGCTCGGCCCAATGTGCACGCGCTTCCGCGGGCACGGTAAACGACTCGCGATAGGCCCATCCGTACGCTGCCTTCGTGAGCGCGATTTCGTCTTTGCCTAACGGCTCGCCGTGCGCCTTTGCCATGTCCTGCTTGTTGGGCGACCCAAAGCCGATGTG
>JANPFJ010000418.1:0-1870 GCA_031423355.1 Gemmatimonadaceae bacterium
CCCAACCCGCAACTGACGCCTGACTGATCGCGCCCCGCATACTCGTCCTGCCAGCGCCGGGGCTTTGGGCGCGACGCAGCTGGCCATGACACAGTCGAGATACGGGCGTGCTGAAGATGACCGAGTACTTCCGGTTCACCCGCCTGAGGGCGGACCGGGCTCGCATTCACGACGAGTGGATCGCTGAGGCGATCACATCGCCGGTGGCCGAATCACGCCAGAAGGATGGTCGCATCCGACGGTGGGTTTACATTCCAGACGAAAGCCGGTACCTGCGCGTTGTCCTGCTCCCCGACGGAGAAACCGTCCACAACGCCTTCTTCGACCGCAGGTTTACGCCATGAACGTCAAATACTTCAAGGACACCGATACCGCGCTGCTCGAGTTCTCCGACGCGGAAGTGGATGAGACGCGTGAGATTGCGGCCAATGTCTATGTCGACCTCGACAAGGGCGGCAATCTCGTCAGCATGACCATCGAGCATGCCGCCGCCACGGCGCAGCTACCCTACGTCAGCATCGAGGAGATCGACGCGAGCGCCGCGTAGCGTCTCCGGTCTGCCAGGACCCGCGCCAGCCGAGCATCATCGGCAGCCCCGGCGCGCTGATGATCGCGCCCCGCCGCGCTGATGATCGCGCCCCGCCGCGCTGATGATCGCGCCCCGCCGCGCTGATGATCGCGCCCCGCCGCGCTGATGATCGCGCCCCGCCGCGCCACCGCCTATCCGTGCTCCGTCGATACCCCGCGAATGAACACGCGTGCTCGCTGCGTCGCATCCGCCGAGCAGACAAGATCCGCGCTCGCGCCACTTCGCAACGTCCCGGAGCTGTCGAACCGTAGCAGCTGCCCAACCGAACTCGTAAACGGCGCCAGAATCGTTTCAACCGCGCGCCCCCGCCGCCCCAGCTCCGCCACCGTCCGCATCAACCCCGAACAATCCCCCACCTCCATCGACACCACCTGCCCATCCCCGTCAAACACCGGCAAACACCCCCCGCCATCTGACGAAACCGTAACCCGGTCAAGAGGCGCCCCCGACTCCCAGTACACCTCCAACGCATCAGCCGCCGAGTACGCGTCTTCGCCTTCGGCAACAGGGAAGTCAGTAATGTCGATGTAACACCCAAACTCCTTCACCAACGCAATCGCCTCATGCATCAACGCCTTCCGGCGATTCACATGCGTCGGATTGAACACGCGAGCGGGTATCTCAGAGACGGAAAGCGCTTCGCGAATCAGTTCCAACCCTCGCGGCCCATCTCCGACATGCAGATGGAGAATGCCGGCTTTCCCCGTCATCAGCCCAGCCACGTGAGCATCCGAAGCAATCCGCAGTAACTCCTGCAACGTCGGCTGCGACGACCGATGATCCGAGATCGCGACCTCGCCCACCCCGATGATGCAATCGATGTTCACGATGTCCGATCGCACTGACCCCGTGAGAGTCGTCAGCGGCAGATGGTACCCACCCGTGTGACAGTACGCGTTGATCCCCTGCGCCCGAAGCGCGCGGACTCCCGCCACCAGCTCCGCCGTGGTCCGCGTGACATCATCGGTGCCGAGCACCCCGACGACGGTGGTGACGCCAGCCGCCCGATACGAATCGGCCAGCGGAGCCGGAACCTTGCTCGCTGGCCCCGCCTCACCACCACCACCGGTGACATGGCAATGCCCGTCGATCAACCCCGGAATCACCCGACGCCCCTCGAGGTCGATCTCCTCCACGCCGAGGTACTTCGGAAACGACGGCCGCTCCGTCCCGATGTACAGCACTATCCCGCCACCGATCAGGATGTGCCGGTGGCCCAGGTGCTCCGGCGCGTACACATCGCCGTTGAGCAGCAGTGTCATCCCACTCGGTGTCCCGCTG
>JANPFJ010000419.1:0-5782 GCA_031423355.1 Gemmatimonadaceae bacterium
CGCAACAAAGCCCTGCAGCTTGGCGAGGTCGCGGGCAGTCACCACCGTGCGGTAGCCACGTTCGATGGCCTGCCTGGCGAGTTCCAGCCCGAAGCCTGTGGAGCAGCCGGTGATGAACCAGACAGGCGCTTCGCTGGCTTCGGATGGGGGAGCGTGCTTGTGCATCTGATTCCTTGGTTTGCGAGCTCAGACCGGCGCAGCGATGGCGCCGCTGCGAACGAGTTTCTTGTTCACGAATTCCTGGATGCCCATGCTGCCCAGTTCACGCCCGTAGCCCGAATTCTTGATGCCGCCGAAGGGCAGGTCGGCGTCGGCCCAGTCGATGTTGTTGACGAACATCATTCCGGCGTCGATCTGGCTCGCCACGCGCTTGCCGCGTGCTTCGTCCCTGGTCCACACCGAGCCCGCCAGACCGAAGTCGGAATCGTTGGCCAGCGCGATGGCTTCTTCTTCGCTCTTCACGCGGAAGAACGACACCACCGGGCCGAAGAACTCGTCACGGAACGCGGGGTTGCCTGGGGCGATGTCGGTGAGGATGGTGGCCTGCATGAACCAGCCTGGCCGATCGATGCGCTTGCCGCCCATCAGCAGCTTGGCGCCGCCCTTCACGGCTGCGTCGACTTGTGCCAGCAACTGCAACAGCGCCGCCTCCGTGGACAAGGGGCCAAGTGTGGTCGCCTCCATCATTGGGTCGCCAGGCTCCAGGGCCTCGAGTGCGGTCTTGAATTTCGCCAGAAACCGGTCGGCAACTGACTCCATGACGATGAAGCGTTTGGCCGCACAGCAGGTCTGGCCGGCGTTGTACATGCGGCCCCACACGGCCCAGGGCAGCGTCTCGTCCAGGTCGGCGTCGTCGAGCACGATGAAGGCGTCGCTGCCACCCAGCTCCATCACTGACTTCTTCATGTTCTGTCCGGCGCGGGCTGCCACCAAACGCCCGGCAGCCACGCCGCCCGTCAGTGCCACGCCCTTGATGCGCGGGTCGTCGATGACGCGCTCGGACTGCTCATGTGAGATCAGCAGGTTGGTGTAGGTGCCGAGCGGCGCGTCCGCGTCCAGCAGCAGCTTTTCGAACGCAATGGCGCATTGCGGCACGCAACCCGCATGTTTGACCACGAGCACGTTGCCCGCCATCAACTGCGCGCCAGCCACGCGGGCCAGTTGGTAGTACGGGAAGTTCCACGGCTCGACGCAGAGCAGCACGCCCAAGGGCGAGTTTTCCATGTGTGCTTCACCCAGCCTTGGGTGCAGCTTGATGGGCGCCAGAAAGCTCTCGGCATGCTCGGCGTAGTAGGCCAGGATATCGCCGCTGAACTTGACTTCACCGCGTGCCTCGTCGATGCGCTTGCCCATTTCCAGCGTTGCGAGTTTGGCGAAATCGTCGACATGCGCGTGCAAGAGCGCAGCGGCTTTGTTCATTACAACGGCCCGTTCGGCATACGTCCTGTGCTTCCAGGTCTGATAGCAGTGCTGCGCGCCCGCAAGGGATTTCTCCAGCTGCGCTGGAGTCAGGTGCTCAAAGCTCTTGAGCAACTTGCCGTCATTGGGGTTGATGCTTTGATAGGCCATCTCGATTCCTTTTCACTGGCTGGAGACTTGACGGTGCGCGCAGGGCGACGACGTGCCTGTTCATTGCCGAACGCACCGGATTTGACGGGTCAACGGCTGCGAAACCGGCGTCGCCCAGTTCATCAGGGCCTTGCCGCTGGCGGCTGCGGCCGCGATGGCGCTCAGGCCCGGGTGGAGGGCGATAAGGCGGTGTGCGATCCATGCTCGCCCAGCGCCACGGGCTTGCCCGCGATGACGGAGGCGATCATCCCGAACGCCCGCACCATCCTGCTGCTGGGCCCATCCCAGTAGTCGGCCGTATCCGGAATGAACTTCAGCAGCGCCAGGTTGCTCGAGTCCGGGCCATCAGGAAACCAGGGCTTTGCGAACACGGTCCATAGGCTCTGGATGCGCGCACGGTCAGTATCGATTTCGCCATGGCCCGACAATGACACATAGGCGCCTTTATCCTTGTCGGTGAAACTGAGATTGACCGCGCGCAGATGATCCACTTTCGAGGACTGCACGTCGGTGAAGAACCACAGCGCGCCGTGGGCATCCATTTCCAACGCGGTCATCGGGCGACTGGCCAAGGCGCCGTCGTCCTCCAGCGTGGTCAGCATGGCGATCGGGATGTTTTCGATCAGCTTGGCGACATCGGTGAGTTCGGCACTGGTCTGGGTTGCGATTTTCATGGGTGAGCCTCGTTGTCGTGTGGTTGTGTCTACGGGTTATTCCGCACTTTAGGGCGAAGCAGAAGTCTGTCAGATTCTTGTCCCGTAGCACTCTGCTCCAACGCGTTCAGAGACGCTGGTTGGCTACGGACGGATGCGACGCAGCGTGCAAAGGCAGGCGAGTTCCGCGATGATGAATGACACTCGCCAACCAGACTGCGGCGTGGCAGTATGCAGCCGCGCCGGAGTCTGGTTGCGATCAGTGCGCTGCGGCCGCAGCTACCGGCGGCATCAGGACCGTGTCGATGACGTGAATCACGCCATTTGATGCGGCGATGTCGGTGGCGGTGACATGGCTCGTTCCATTCAGCACCACCTTGCCGCCCTCGACCGTGATCAGGATCTTGCTGCCTTCGACGGTCGTCGCTTCGTGCAGCGTCGTGACCGTTGCAGAAGGCACGTTGCCGGCCACGACGTGATACGTGAGCACGGCGGTCAGCTGCTCCTTGTCGGCGAGCAGCGCCTCCAGGTCGGGGGCCGCGATCTTCGCGAACGCCTCATCGGTTGGTGCCATCACGGTGAACGGCCCTGGACCCTTCAGCGTGTCGATCAGTCCTGCGGCCGTCAGTGCGGTGGCGAGCGTCTTGAACGTGCCTGCAGCAACGGCGGTGTCGATGATATCCTTCATGGGTCCACCTGGTTTTGTGTGAGTAACACGAACGGGAGGAATGCAGCACGCCAAGTGCGACGTCGGTACGCAGGGACACTGCGCGGCATCTGGACGAGTGTAGCGTACTGATGCTGTCGATTGATCCGCAGAGTGACATCGGCGCGATCATCGACACCCTGCTAACCGATGCGATCGCGATTCGTTCCCTGACCTTGGACGATCACCAAAGCGGTGCACGGCCGAAGCGTACACGACCGCGACATGCGCAGGATTATCCGAGTCGCGTGGTCGCGTAGTGACGTAGTCGAGTGTGCTTGCCGCGCCTCCGTCGCGCCGTGCACGTCCGCGACGGTCACACCGCCGATGACGTCAATGCGCACTGTCGGCCGCACGCACCGTATCGGGGAAACTACCTATGAAGTTGAGCACGACGACGGTCTCCGGTTCGCCACCAGCCTTGGTGCTGATCATCACGAAATGCCGCCCGTCGCAGCCGATGTCGCCATTGCGGTGCGGCATATCAGATGCTTCGACCCGGAACCTCAACAGTCACGCGGTCCATCGCAGCCTCGGACTCGCGGAGGCGGAGCGTGTTGCGCACTTCAACATGCGGTTCTAGTAGCAGATTGCCAATTAACGCCAGCTTTTGTTGCGAATGGACCGCCGGATGATGCGCTGACGGTGGGTCCGGTCGGCAACGGCAAGCATCGTCAGCAACTGCCGTGAGAATCAAGCTGTCGCCGCCTGCTCCGCCCAGTCTCAAGATGTGATCGACGTGCCTGCCACCGGCCAACTGGTGGTCGGTGATGATCCGGCGATGACAGCGCCATCACACCACCTCGGCACACATGATGACACATTGATCGTCGCGCGCGAACTCGCACAGCGCGAGCAGCACGGTGTGGAATTCGTCAGATTCGTCGTTGTCGGAACAGTTCCGGAACGCCATCACGCGTCAATAGGTCTTGAGTGAGGGCGGAGTGCCCTTGTGATGATGACGCCGTCCGCCGAGCGCGCGCAGATGCCGGTAATCAATGCCGTATTCAGGTAGCGCGTCGGCGTTGAACTACGGCATGGCTCTCGAGCGAGGTAATGATCGCACATCCGCGACCAGCGTGACGTCAACCTGACGCAGGAGCGTTGCCGCGCATCGATGACAAGACCATGAACGACTGGCATGCGGAGTTGGAGGTCATCCTCAGCATCGAGCATGTCGAAGCGCGCGCGCAGTAGTGCTGGCGCCGAGCGTTCGCCAACATCTACGACGGCTGGACGCCATCGTCGCGCGTCAAGGATCTCAGCACCGGCCCCACGAAACTCGGCGCGATGACGCACGGCAGCACGCGTGACGAGGTGTACCTCGATCCGTCCGACGTGCCCCTCCTGCGCGAAGGGCAGCGGCTGATGCCGCACGCGCGCACCACCTTCGTCGAGTCCGGAGAGGAGCCGCCGGCGCGTGCCCGCTCGATCCGTGCCGACATCGGCGACCGCGACGCCTCGAGGCGACGACACACCAACCCGCTCTCGTCCGAAAGAAAGCATTCAATCGGCACAAAGAAGACGCGCGACCCCCTGACATGGAGGTCGCGCGTTTTTTTCGATTCAGACATCCGCTGATGACCGCCGCGGGGACAGAACATATCTCAAAGCGTATCCGCACTCCAAAATCGTTGGATACGCTGACCCTCTGAACTCACGACATACCAACGGGTTATCCCCATCGGGACGGCGGGATTCGAACCCGCGACCCCCTGAACCCCATTCAGGTGCGCTACCGGACTGCGCTACGTCCCGTCTCTGCCCGCCACCCAGCGCAGGCCCAACAACAATCCATAAACCTAACCCACCACGCCCCCCGCTTCAATCGCGCAGCGAAACAGGCCCGCGCGCCACTACGGCCGCTTGCTGATCACCATACCCGTCATCGCGTCCACCACCACCTCGCTCTTCGGCGTCTGCCCCGGCACCGTGATGATCGCCGTGTACACCAGCTTCCCCGCCACCCCGCGCCGTAGCTCGATCGTGCTCATCCTCCCACCCGGCACCTTGCCGAGGGCCGTCATCCGCGCGGCATCCTTCGACACCCGCGCCTCCTGCGCCATCGTCTGCTGCGACGTGGCGCGCGCCTGCGCCGCAGCGCTCGATGCCGTGAGCACGGCCCCAAACAGCAGCGCACCGATACGCGCCCCGACTCGTGCCAAATGCCGCATCGTCTATCCCCTCAGCGTGTTGACCCAGAACTCACAGCGCATAAGAAAATACCAATGATGTAGAGACGCAACGGACGGTTCAGCACCCAGCGGAACCGACTGCTGCGCCGGACGTCACGGCGTGTGAGCCGAAGCGGTTGACGCGCCCGGCTCCGGGTCTCCATCAACAACTGGGGCCGAAGTCGCGTCCGGAACCGCAGAGACTACCCCCGCGACGCCCGCAACGCGTTCAGGATTACCGCCACGTCGATCACCTCCTGCCCCAGCGCCCCCATCGTCGGCGTCAGGAAGCCAAGTGCCGCGACAATCATCCCGATCGCGCTCAACCCAAGCCCCACCCCGATCGACTGCTTCGCAATCCGCATCGTGTCCTTGCTGGCGCGAATCGCATCCGCCACCCGCGTGATCTCATCCACCAGCAGCACGATGTCCGCGGCCTCGGCCGTGATACCGCCGCCGTGCCCCGCCAAGGCGATACCGACTTCGGCGGTGCTCAGTGCCGGCGCATCGTTCGTCCCATCGCCGATCATCACCACCTTCTCACCCTTCGCCTGAAACTCCCGCACCACCGTCACCTTGTCCTCCGGCAACAGGTCACCGCGCGCATCGGTGATGCCGAGTTCCTTCGCGACGCTCGCCACGTTGCTGGTATGATCACCACTCAGCATCACGGTGCGAGA
>JANPFJ010000420.1:0-3046 GCA_031423355.1 Gemmatimonadaceae bacterium
CCACCATGGGAACGCCCCGCAGCGACTTCGGTCGGTGCGGGGCTTTGCTTTTTGTGCGTATTTCGAGGGCGATTCCAGCCTGTAGAGTTCCCATAGAGTTCCGTTGGAGAAAATTGCGGATTTCGGCTGAAGTCGATCACCCATTTCGGCTGAAGCCGATCACCTGTTTCGGTCCAAGCCGATCACCCATTTCGGTCCAAGCCGATCACCTGTTTCGGTCGAAGCCGATCAGGGCGTGACGAGGGAGCACGGGCGCTCACCGCCGGCACTACTCCTCCGGGACTTCCATCCCCGGAGCGAGGCAGTGCCAGCAGAGCGACTTCCCATGCGACAGGTGTTCGAGGCCTTCCGCCTCGCGTACGACCAGAGCCGGAGCCAGCGCGAGATCGCCCGCGCCCTTGGGCTCTCCCAGAGCACCGTGAACGACTACCTCCGCCGGTTCCGCGGGACGGGGCTGCCGTGGCCCGTGCCACCGGACATCGACGAGGCCGCGGTCGAGGCGCGGCTGTTTGCACCCGACGGGCCGGCGGCCCGGGGCCGCGCAGTGCCCGACTGGGCGACGCTCCATGCCGAGTTGAAGCAGAAGGGCGTCACCCTCCAGCTGCTCTGGATTGAGTACAAGCGGCAGACCCCGGACGGCTACCAGTACACCCAATTCTGTCAGCACTACCGCACGTGGGCCGACACGCTGGAGCCCGCGCTGCGGCAGGTCCACGTCGCGGGCGAGAAGACCTTCGTCGATTACGCGGGGCTGACGATGCCCGTGCACGACGTCGCGACCGAGACCGTGCGCGACGCGCAGATCTTTGTCGGCGCACTCGGCGCGAGTCATCTCATTTTCGCCGAGCCGACCTGGACGCAGGCGCTGCCGGATTGGATCGGCTCGCATGTCCACATGGTCGAATACTTCGGCGGGGTGACGGCGCTGATCGTGCCCGACAATCTGAAGTCGGGGGTCACGTCGCCGTGCTACTACGAGCCCATCGTGCACGCGACGTATCAGGATTTCGCGACGCACTACGGCACCGCGATCCTGCCCGCGCGCGTCCGGCATCCGCGCGACAAGGCGAAGGTCGAGACGGCGGTGCAGATCGTCGAGCGTGAAATCCTCGCGCCGCTGCGGCACGACGTGTTTCACTCGCTCGCCGAGCTGGCGCACGCCATCGCGTTTGCGCTCGAGCGCGTGAACACGCGGCCCTTTCAGAAACTCGCCGGCAGTCGCCGCAGTGTCTTCGAGGCGACCGAGCGCGCGACGCTGCGCCCGCTGCCGCCCACGCGCTATGAGCTGTGTGAGTGGCGCACGGCCAAGGTGAACATCGACTATCACATCTCCGTCGAGGGCCACGCCTACAGCGTCCCGTATCGCCTCACGGGCGCGACGGTCACCGTACGATTGACCGCGTCGATGGTGGAGATCCTGCATCGCGAGACGCGCGTCGCGGTGCACGCGCGCAGTGCGCTCAAGGGTCGCTTCACCACTGATCCCGGGCATCGCTCCAAAGCGCATGACCGCCACGTCGAGTGGACGCCGTCACGCCTGATCGCGTGGGGCACCAGCATCGGACCGGCGACGGCGCAGATGGTCGAGGGTCTGCTCGCGCGCTACGCGCATCCCGAGCAGAGCTATCGCACCTGCCTGGGCCTCTTCGCGCTGAAGCGGCGCTACGACGCCGCGCGACTCGAAGCCGCGTGTCGGCGCGCGTGCGACGCCGGCACGATCAGCTATCGCTCCGTGAAATCGATCTTGGCCACAGGCCTCGACTCGCAGCCACTCGAGGGCATCGCGCCGACGACACACCTCCCGGCCACGCATGCGTATCTCCGCGGCGCGGCCTACTACGACACGCCTGACGTGTCGCTCGCCCTCTTCCCGGATCCGGTATGCTGATCGAACACACGCTCACGACGCTGCACGCCCTCAAACTGCTCGGCATGGCCACGGCACTCGATGAGCAACGCGGCCAGCCTGACCTCGCGGCCCTCTCGTTTGACGAACGCCTCGCGCTGCTGCTCGACCGTGAACAGGCGGTCCGCCACGACCGTCGCCTCACACGCCTGCTGCAACTCGCGAGACTGCGCTACAGCAGTGCGTGCATCGAAGATGTGAACTTCCGCACGAAGCGTGGCCTCGAGAAATCGCGGCTCTTACAACTCGCCGGCGGCGACTGGATCCGACAGCATCAGACGCTCCTCCTCGTCGGCCCGACCGGCACCGGCAAGTCCTGGCTCGCATGTGCGCTGGGGCACATGGCGTGTCGGCAGGGGCACACGGTGCGCTACGTCCGCCTCCCCCGCCTGCTGAGCGAAGACCTCGTGCACGCCCGGGCCGACGGCTCGTACGGAAAGCTGATGCTGATGCTCGCGAAGACCGATCTCCTCATCCTGGACGACTGGGGCCTCGCCCCCCTCGGCGACCGGGAACGGCGCGATCTGCTTGAGCTGATCGAGGATCGCGTCGGCCGGCGGGCCACGCTGATCACCAGCCAGCTGCCCGTCGAACACTGGCACACGAGCATCGGGGACCCCACGTTTGGCGATGCCATCCTCGACCGGCTGGTCCACCATGCCCACCGCATCACCCTCTCCGGCGGCTCCCTCCGCCGCCTCGCCACGCCCGATTCCACCGACTCTCCCGCTGACTAACCCCGCGTCCGTGGCCCCACGTCACCCCTGATCGACATCGACCGAACCGGGTGATCGACATGGAGCGAAACGACTGATCGACTTGGACCGAAACGAGTGATCGGAATCAGCGAAATACGCAAAAATCAACGCATCCGGGAGGCATGTATGCGAGTGAAGCGCGCCCCGAGGTTCTGGCGGATTCGCGGTTACGACAGCATGACGCGAATACACGACGCGACCATCCCTATCGGCCTGATTACCGACAACGGGCTGGAGGATGCGCTGCGGGCACTCACGGCGCGTGCCGGTCTCGATCTGGCGGAGATTGTGGACGCGTACGCGAAGCGCGGTACGAGACGCTACCGGCCCCTGCTAGAGGTCAGCCGGGATTCCAAACCGTACCTGACGCTGTCGTGTGGCG
>JANPFJ010000421.1:0-1180 GCA_031423355.1 Gemmatimonadaceae bacterium
TGGACTTCACGAGATTCTTCCGAGCGCTTGGTGGTATGCCGCGGGTACTCCCACCCGACCGTTCAGCATCACAGCTGCTTGGCGATGTGTTCTATGACGCCGCCAAAGCGGCCGCCCGCGAAGACGAACTTCGTGCGTGGCTGAAAACGTGGCATGAGCGCGTGAGCCATGGTGCCTCCGAGCCGGAGCGCCGTGAGCGCGCAATGCGCGCCGTCAATCCGTCCATCGTCCTCCGCAACTTTCTATCGCAGCAAGCGATCGATGCCGCCGAGCAGGGTGATTTCTCGGGCATTGGCGCACTGCTGACGGCGCTGCGAACCCCCTATGAACATGGCGCGGACACCTCGCCATTCGACGCGTTGCGCCCAGAGTGGGCTCGCCACAAAGCGGGCTGTTCGATGCTGTCGTGCAGCTCCTGATCACGGAACGCCTTGCGTTAGTTAGCGCCCCGCGCCAACGGCATGGCGTAAGGTCGCCTTCCACGCCGGTTCCGCATCAAACAAGGCATCGGGGAACGTGCGGAGCTTGACGATCTCATCAAAAATGTCCGCCGCGGTATAGTTGTTCAGTCCAACGCCTGCGAGATACTGGAGCCGCAGATTCTTGTCCGTGTTGATCTCCGCGCCTTTCAGCCACGCCTGCAGCTCGCGCCCGCTGCCCGCATACGTAGAGAAGAGATCGATTGGGGTCTCAAACCCCGACTCAATCAGCGACGCACCGACTTTCCGGTACCCCACCTGCTGGAAGCGTTGCTCCATGGCCCGAATATCGATCGTGGACGGGCCGCCATGACCCAGCAGCACGACGTCGTAGCCGCGACCGTCAATGGTATTGGCCCAGACGGTTCCGTCGGGGAACACTTCGAAGAAGGTGGCCAGCTCACTGCGCACGGCGTCGAGCGTGCTTTCGTACAACGGGACCCATTGCGTGACCACGCCACCGGGCTTGAGGTGCGCGCGCACGGCCTCGAAGTACTCGCGCGTGTACAGCGACGCGGCGCCTTTCACCCACGGGTTGATGGGATCTGACGTAATCACGTCGAACTGTTCATCAGACGTGAGGACAAAGCTGCGCGCATCATCAAAGTAGATTTGCGTTCGAGGATCCTTGGCCACGTTGTTGTTCTCTTTCACAAACCACGTGGACACCACTTTGGGAATCAGCGGTTCGATCTCACAGA
>JANPFJ010000422.1:0-12703 GCA_031423355.1 Gemmatimonadaceae bacterium
GCCACGGAAGGCGTCCGAATGGGCCCGCTCGCCGGCAAGAGC
The DNA here is from genome assembly GCA_031423355.1 of Gemmatimonadaceae bacterium. Taxonomy (GTDB): domain Bacteria; phylum Gemmatimonadota; class Gemmatimonadetes; order Gemmatimonadales; family Gemmatimonadaceae; genus JACMLX01. The sequence goes on from JANPFJ010000422.1 coordinate 43, forward strand.
CAGGTGCGTGAGGTCGAACGCAACGTCGCGCTGCTGCGGGCTGGCGCCGAGATCGTCTTCGGTGGTCCCGGCACACTTACCGTGGTTGGTGCTGACGCCGAACGTGGGGCGTTCTATCCGGCGATGCTGCTGTACGCGAATGCGCCATTCGGCGGGACACCGTCGCACGACGTCGAAGCGTTCGGGCCGGTGAACACCGTGATGCCATATCGGAGCGTGGACGAGGCGGTCGCGCTGGCGCGGCTCGGGAAGGGCAGTCTCGTCGGATCGGTCTTCACCGCGCAGGACGATGTCGTGCGCACGATGGCGCTCGGCTCGGCCGCGTATCATGGACGACTGATGTTCGTCAATCGGCATAGTGCAAAGGAATCGACGGGCCATGGGTCACCGATGCCTGGCATGGTGCATGGTGGGCCGGGTCGCGCTGGCGGCGGAGAAGAACTCGGCGGCGTTCGCGGCGTGATGCACTATATGCAGCGCACCGCAATTCAGGGATCACCGCAGACCGTGTCGGCCGTCACGCGCGAATGGAGCAAGGGGGCCGATGAGCTGCGAGATCGCATCCATCCGTTCCGGAAATTCTTCGGCGAGCTGCGGATCGGCGAGACTTTCATCACACATCGTCGCACCGTGACGGAGGCTGATGTGGTGAATTTCGCTGGTATCTCCGGCGACTTCTTCTACGCGCACATGGACGACATCGCCGCACAGGCGTCGCTGTTCGGCAAGCGCGTGGCGCACGGCTACTTCGTGCTGTCGGCGGCGGCGGGGCTGTTCGTCGATCCGGCACCAGGCCCGGTGCTCGCGAACTACGGCCTCGAGGGGCTGCGATTCGTGAAACCGGTATACATCGGCGACACGATCCTTGCGCGCCTGACCTGCAAACAGAAGACCGCCAAGGAGGATCGCGAAGATCAGATCCCGCAGGGCGTGGTGCACTGGGATGTCGAAGTCATGAATCAGGATGGCGAGGCGGTGGCGGTGTACACCATTCTGACGCTGGTGCAACGGGCCGTGGCTGCCTCGACCTGAGTTTCGTAGTTCGCAGAGTGCCTCGACGATCACCCGGAGCCTGATGCCCGTCACCCGACCATCGCCCGGCGACCTCGAGCCGATCGAGATCGCCAGCCGGGACGAAGTGGACGCAGTGCAACTGCAGCGTCTGAAATGGACGGTGCGTCACGCCTACGAGAACGTGACGCACTACCGTCGCGCGTTCGATGCGGCAGGGGTGCATCCGGACGATCTCCGCGGGTTTGACGATCTCGCCCGCTTCCCGTTCACGACGAAGGCAGACCTTCGGGACAACTACCCGTTTGGCATGTTCGCCGTGCCGCGCGAGCAGGTCGTGCGGGTGCATGCGTCGTCGGGCACCACGGGCAAGCCGACTGTCGTTGGATACACACAGCGCGACATAGACACTTGGGCGCAGCTTGTGGCGCGGTCCATCCGCGCGGCGGGTGGTCGTGCCGGCGACATCGTGCATGTCGCGTACGGGTACGGACTCTTCACCGGTGGCCTCGGCGCGCATTACGGCGCCGAGCGGCTTGGGTGCACCGTCATCCCCATGTCGGGTGGGCAGACCGAGAAGCAGGTCCAGCTGATTCAGGACTTCCGCCCTGACATCATCATGGTCACACCGAGCTACATGCAGGTGATCATCGAACAGTTCGAGCGTCTGGGGCTTGATCCCGCATCGTCGTCGCTGCAGGTCGGGATCTTCGGTGCCGAGCCCTGGACGAACGCGATGCGGACGGAGATCGAGCGGCGCGCCGGGCTCGATGCGGTGGACATCTACGGGCTCTCCGAGGTCATGGGGCCCGGTGTCGCCAGTGAGTGCATCGAAAGCAAGGACGGTCCCGTCATCTGGGAAGATCACTTCTATCCGGAGATCATCGACCCTGTGACCGGCGCCGTGCTGCCCGATGGCGATGAGGGAGAGCTCGTCATCACCTCGTTGACCAAGGAGGCGCTCCCGATGATTCGATATCGGACCCGCGACCTCACCCGCCTGCTGCCGCCCACCTCGCGATCATTCCGGCGCATGGCGAAAATCGTCGGGCGCAGCGATGACATGCTGATCATCCGTGGTGTCAACGTCTTCCCCACGCAGATCGAGGAAATCATCCTCGAGCATGGCGCGCTCTCCGGACAGTATCTGATTCACGTGCGGCGCGACGGACCGCTGGATCAGGTCGAGGTGCGCTGTGAACTGCAGATGGGCCACGGCGCACTCTCCCCCGATGTCACAGTGCGCATTGCCGGCGAGCTGCAGCACCGGATCAAGGTCCACGTCGGCATCAGCGTGACCGTGTCCGTCCTGGCGCCTCAGGCGCTCGAGCGGATACAGACGGGTAAGGCGCGTCGTGTGATCGACACGCGCACCGGCTGATCCGACCGCGCATGCATCGGCGGATTGCCGCGAAGCGCCCTAGAAGAGCGACGCGACGAGTGACCGCTCGGCCAGCACGATGCGATTGCGTCCCCGCTCCTTCGCCAGATAGAGCGCCCGGTCTGCGTCGAGGAGCAATCGATCGATCTGCAGCTGGTCGGCAAACATCGCCATGCCGATGCTGATCGTCACCGAGACCGAGCGGCCATCGCTGGTCGGGATGGAAATTGCCGCGACCGCTTCCCGCAGGCGATCCACGATCCGGAACGCCGTCTCCTGATCGGTGAGTGGCATCAGCATCGCGAACTCCTCGCCGCCCAGCCGTCCGATCACGTCGTCGGTGCGCACGGCGCTCCGGCATGCAGCGCCGATCGCCATCAGGACGGCGTCACCCACCGCGTGCCCGAACTTGTCGTTGATCGGCTTGAAGTGGTCGATGTCGATCATGGCCAGCGTCAGCGGCTGCTTGATGCGTCGCGCTGTGGCGGCCATCAGGTCGAGCTGGTCGAGGAAGAAGCGTCGTGTCGCGAGTCCGGTGAGGTCATCAACGTTGGCAAGGGCGGCCATCTCGCTTGCGAATCGATCCGCACGTTCCTTCTCTTCCGTAAGGTCGCGCTCGAGCTGGTGTCGCTGCGCCATGGCCGAGCCAATCGGGAGCGCCGTCAGAAAGAGCACGGCGAGATTCAGCTGGAAGTTGAAAACCCGCAGAGTGACCTCGTCGGCGGGAAGTGCGCCCGCCTTGGCCGCGATCGCGGTGCCGAGCGACCCGACCACCGCGACGATGACGGTCGACAACGCCGCGCCGAGTGGCCCCAGTCGAAACGACGCAAAGAGGACGGTCGGCATGACGAGGAACTGCACCGGTGGCACATTCGGCGAAAAAACCGCGAGACTCACCCCGAGGACAACGCCGAGGATTGCGGCCGACTCTCCATGCGAGCGCTGGCGCATGATCACATCGGGGCCGTGCTTCACCAGATCGTGCGCGATGACCGCGATTGGCATGACGACCAACAGGCCGAGCACGTCGCCGAGGACCCACTTGATGAAGATCGTGGTGAATGGCGCATACATGAGGAGCTTGGCCGACGTCGCGCTGACGGCTCCGGCGACCAGCGCCGATGTGATTGCCGCCGTGATCAGGACGACGACATCGCTCGAGTGCTGGAACAGCACCCGTCGCCCAGTCTGATGACGGATGATCATCGCGGCGATCGCGGCCTCGATCATGTTGGCAATCGTGATCGAGCACGCCGGCAGGAGCGTGTTCCCGTTGAACAGGTTGGCCAGCAGGCTGCCGAACGCACCAGCGATCAGGACATCCTTCCAGCGACGCGGCGACGAGAGCAGCAATGCCGCCACCAGCATGCCGTTCGGTGGCCACAGGGTGGCGATGTTCCCCGACTGCCGGCTCATCGCCAGTCCGCCCAGCGCCGTCGCCAGATAACCCGCAGCCAGCAGGAAGACCAGCGCAAACAGGTTCATCTCCTGTGGCGCCGGGTCTCTTGCCGGGGAGTCGGGGGCGGAGATCATCGCGAGTGCCGTCAGCCGATGTACTGAATGGTGTAGCCGCGCTCCTGCGCGCGATTGACCGCGACGATTCCTGCCGCCATGAAGTGCGCGTTCGGAATTGCAGAGGCCCGCAGTTCCTCATACACGTCCGCGGCCTTCAGCTGCAGCTTCCCGGCGACCAGGACCGAAAACGCGCGCGTCGCCATGTCGCAGATCGCGAAGTGCGTTCCGCGCTGTACCAACGCCGCGATCGTCGTCTCGCGATTCGTGAGCAGCGTCCCATAGCCCGTGGTCTGGTACACATTGATCACGGGTGCAACGGTGGTCTTCGGATCCACGAACTTGATGCGCTCGCCGAGCACTCCACCGTACTTCGCCCAGATCGCATCAGAAAACGCGAACGGCGTCGCGAAGTGCCGAAGGCAGATGACGACCGCGTTGTCGGCATCCTCGAGCCCGTAACCCATTTTGCTGGCGACGAAAAAATTCGAGGCGAATGTGATCGCGTCACCTGTGCCGACGGCAGAAATGACATCGAAAAAGAAACGGTGCTTTCCAGGCACTCGGTCGAGCCAGTCGTCCTGTGGGTGCCGGGTGGGCTGCCACGGGTCGGCAGGCGAGGGCATCGCTCGCACACGCTCTGGCGCGATCGCCGTGGCGCCAGTGAAGGCGGCAACACCTGCGGTGAGCCGAGCCATGAACGAGCGTCGAGCGAGCGGGTCGCCGGGAGAATGCGAGGACATTGGTGCCGGAACGAGAGCGGGAGGAGTCGGGTGGCGATGAATGAACGCATGCTGCAGGGCTCGGCACCAGAGCCCGTTCGGGTGAGGGGGGGCGACCCGGCGGTGCGTTGACGTCCCCTGCGGCAACCGGCACCTTCTTCGCGTCACCCTTCAATCACTGAACGACGATGAGCTCGCCTGTGTCTCAGTTTCTCCGGATCGTTACGGTCCTCGCCTCCGCAGTCGCATGCTCCGCAAGCGAAGCGCCAGCGGTTCAGCGGCTCTCGGTGTCGCCGCTCACCTCGCCGGCAGGGCCAAACTCTGCTGAGCCCTATCTGAGCCTTGCCGGGGGAGAGAGGCTAATCCTCAGCTGGCTGGAGCGCGACTCCGACTCCGCCACCGTCAGCATGCGGCTTGCCACGCTGGATTCGGCAGGCGCCTGGAGCGCGAGTGCTGACATCATCCGCGCGAAGGATCTGTTCGTGAACTGGGCGGACTTTCCGTCAGTGGTCCCTCTGGCGAGTGGAAAGCTCCTTGCCCATTGGCTGCAGCGGAATGGTACAGGCCGGTATTCGTACGATGTGCGGCTCTCCGAATCGGCTGACGGTGGGCGGACCTGGTCGCCGAGCACGACCGCACACGCACCGGGTATCCCGGCAGAACATGGCTTCGTGACCCTCCTGCCTCGGGCAGACTCGACGGCTGACATCCTCTTCCTGAACGGCAGCCCGGCGCCCGTCGGCACGGTCGGTGAACGCGGACCGCCCATGCGCCTCGCAATGTCGCGCTGGACGACGGCCGGCGCCGTGGCCGGGCCGGAGGAGATTCTCGACCTGCGGACCTGTGACTGCTGTCAGACGGCCGCTGCGGTCACCTCGCGCGGTCCGGTGGTCCTCTACCGCGATCGTTCAGAGTCCGAGACCAGGGACATCTATCTCCGTCGCTTCGTCGACGGCGCCTGGACCGAGGCCAAGCCCCTCCACGCCGACGGCTGGGTCATCGACGCCTGTCCGGTGAACGGCCCGGCCATTGCGGCCAAGAGTGAGCGGGTCGCGGCCGTCTGGTTTACTGGCGCTCGCGATACCGCGAAGGTGCAGCTCGTGTTCTCCGCTGACGCCGGTGCGACGTTCGGTGCGCCAATCCGGATCGATGGGGGAATGCCCTTGGGGCGGGTGGACGTCGAGCTCCTCGATGGCGGCGACGCCCTCGTCACCTGGATCGAACGAATGGGCAAGGATTCCGCTGACGTCCGCGCCCGGATCGTTCGCACCGACGGAACGGTCGAGCCGGCGCTGACGGTGTCGCCGCTGTCTGGCGGCCGGGCCAGCGGCTTCCCGCGGATGGTGCGGCGTGGTGACGGGATCGTGCTCGCCTGGACCGTCCCCGGCGCAGCCAGCGAAGTCCGGCTGGCGTCGATCACGATCGCCCCGCGTTGACGCTGGCAGCGACTTCCCAACGCCACCCGTAGTCTGCGCAACTCCCGCCACCTCCCCAATGCGAACATTGCTCGGCCTCACCGTCGCCGCTCTTGCAGCAGCGCCTCTCACTGCCCAGCGCGGCGCACAAGCGATCGATTCTGCGTACACCGCACGCATCATCGCGCTCACCCCGACGCATCCGCAATACAAGTTCATCACCGACATGGTGGACTATCTGCCGGCGTCCACGAAAGTGCCGACACCGCTGCAGACGCTCGGCTACGTGCCGGGCACCATCGGGCGCCTCGCCTACAGTGCTGAGGCGGCGACATACTATCGCGCGGTCGACGCGGCCAGTGATCGCGTCCAGGTCGTCAGCCTGGGCAAGTCCGAGGAAGGGCGTGAGATGGTCATGGCGATCATCGCGGATGAAGCGACGATGGCGAGGCTCGACGAGTACAAGGGAATCCTGCGGAAGCTGACCGATTCGCGTGGACTCTCCGCCGCCGAACGTGCAGAACTGGTGAAGATGGGGAAGCCGGTCTACTTGCTGAGCGGTGCGCTGCACTCGACCGAGACGGGATCGCCCGAAGCCATGATCGAAATGCTGTACCGGCTGGCCGTGGATGAAGGCGAGAACATTCGCAAGATCCGCGAGAACGTCATCACGATGATCATTCCGGTCTGGGAGGTCGACGGACGCGACCACTATGTCGATTTCTACCAGCAGAACCGACGTCTGAACCTGCCGACCACCGCCGGGGTGGGGTTGCCGTACTGGGGCAAGTACGTGGCGCACGACAACAATCGTGATGGCATGGCGCTGACCCTCGAGTTGACTCGGTCGTTTCTCAAGACCTTTCTCGACTGGCGCCCCACCGTCACGCACGATTTGCACGAATCGGTCCCGTTCCTGTACACGAGCACCGGGACTGGGCCATACAATACCGAGTACGATGCGATTCAGATCGACGAGTGGTTCTCGCTCGCGTACTCCGAGATCACCGAGCTCACGCGTCGCGGGTTGCCGGGCGTGTTCACGTATCAGTTCTATGATGGCTGGGCGCCCAATTACGGGCTGTCGATCGCCAACCTGCACAACTCGATTGGCCGCTTCTACGAGACCTACACCTCGAGCGGCGCTGACTGCGTGAACAGCGTGGCACTGCCGGCGACTGCGACGTCGGTGCAGTGGTATCGCCCGAACCCGCCGGTGAATGGCGTGAAGTGGTGTATCCGCAGCAACGTGAACTACCAGCAGTCCGGTGTTTTGGTCGCACTGCGGCATGTCGCCGACAATCGACAGAAGTACCTCGAGAACGCCGTCACCAAGGCGGAGCGGACCATCGCGCGCGGCGCACGTTCCGCGCCGTATGCCTTCGTCGTGCCGCGCGGTCAGCGTCGTGCGGCGGAAGCGGCCGACATGGTCAACCTCTTCCGGCTGCAGGGCACCGAGGTGCACGAAGCGACCGAGGCATTCTCGCTCGGTGCCGGCAAGGATTCGGTGAAGGTCGAGAGCGGTGACTGGATCGTGCGGCTGGATCAGCCGTACACGCAGTTCCCACGGACGGTGCTGGCGCTGCAGAGCTTCAAGCCCACCGATCCGCAGCCCTACGACGATACCGGCTGGACGATGGATCTGCTCCGTCACATCACGACGCTCAAGATTGCCGATTCGACGGTGCTGACGAAGCCGATGCGCCTGCTGACGGTGGATGCGAGTGTGGCAGGCAGGATTGCCGGTACCGGTGCGACCCTGGTCGTGCCACATCTCGGTGACTGGCGGTCATCGGTGCTGCCGTGGAAGGTGGCCGGTGCGCGCGTTCGCGTCGCCGACACGGCCTTTACACTCGAGGGTACGTCGTATGCCGCAGGCACCTTCCTGGTGTCGGACGCCCCATCCGTGCGCGCAAGCGTCGCCGCCCTTGGATTGGCCGCGGTGGCGACGGCTGAACCCTCCGTGCGATCGCACCCGATCACGCTCCCCCGGATTGCGATCATGCATTCGTGGATCTCGACACAGGATGAAGGCTGGGTGCGTTACGCCTTCGACCGGCTCGGTGTGCCGTACACCGGAATCTCGGAGCAGGAAATCAAGACGGCTGGTGTGCTCGAACGCTTCGATGTGGTCATCTACCCGCATGTCGGGGGCAATGCGGCGACGCTGCTCAACGGCCGTTCGATGGCGGGACCAGCCGTGCCGTGGAAGAAGTCGGCCGAGACACCGCACCTTGGCAGCGTCGACGAAACTGATGACGTCCGTCCCGGCATGGGATTTGACGGGCTCCTCGCGTTGCGCCGCTTCGTGGAACGTGGTGGCCTGCTGTTCACGGAAGGGGCCACCTCGAAGTTCGTCGCCGACATGGGCTTTCATTCGGCGGTGAGTGCCGTCGATACGCCGAATCTCCGCGCACGCGGCGGTGTGTTCCGCGGGGAGGTCGTCACGGCAGCACATCCGATGCTCTACGGCTACGAGCGCCGCAGCTTCCCGTTGTTCTTCTCGCAGGCGCCGGTGTTGCAGGTCGGCGGCGGCGGATTTGGCGGCGGTGGGGGCGGCCCGGCTATCCCCGCAGCGCCGGGCCCCGCGATGGGAATCGGTGGCAAGCCCGTGGACCCCGCGATCGTCGGCGAGACCGAGCGGCTGCGACCCAAGGTCGTTGTTCGCTGGGCACAGAATCCCGACTCCGTGCTCATCTCGGGCCTCATCGCCGGTGGAAGCGAGATGGCCGGTCGTGCTGCCGTCGTTGACGCTCCTGTTGGTTCCGGCCATGTGATTCTGATGGGAACCCGACCATGGTACCGTTGGCAGAACCAGGGGGCGATGGCAATGGCGTTCAACGCGATCGCGAACTGGAACGCCCTCGCGCAGGCGCCCGCAGCTGCCACGGCCGCGCGGGCTGGCACGCGAGGGAGCCGGTGATGTCAGGCGCGCGTCGCGCACTGGTCGGACTCTGGGCGTTGCTCGGCGCGCCGGGTATCGTTGCTGCACAGGTGTCACCGCGCGTGACGATGGCAATCGTCGGTGGGCGAATCATCGATGGATACGGCGGGCCGGTGATCGAGAACGGCGTCGTGCTCGTCGCTGGCGAGCGCATTGTCACCGTCGGCAGGGAAGGGGAGGTCGCGGTTCCTCAGGGTGTCACCGTCATCAATGCCAACGGTCACACCGTGATGCCAGGACTGATCGACATGCACGTGCATTTGCACATCCTCGGGCACGGTGACTACAAGCGATGGGACGCGCTCTACGGCACGCGCGATGCATCGCTGATCATGCCGATCGCTGCCCGACAACTGCTCAGCGCAGGTGTCACGACGGCCCGTGATCTCGGTGCCCGCCTTGAGGATATCCTCAGCGTGAAGCGCCGGATCGCGGCCGGCGAAATCCCCGGACCGCGGATGTTCGTGACGGGACCGTTCATCCAGCACGAACCGTACGAAGAGTATGAGAAGCCATTCCGCTGGGGCATCCGGGGCGCCGAAGAGGCACGGCGACGTGTCACGCAGCTGCTCGATGCCGGCGTCGATATGATCAAGCTGATCGATCAGGATCAGATGACGGACGCCGAGGTCGAAGCCGTTGTCACGACGACGCACCAACGTGGGAAACAGGTCGTTGCGCACGCGCATCGCATGGAAGAGATCCGCGTCGGCCTGAAGTACAACGTCGACAACTTCGAGCACACCGGTCTTGGCACGGCTCCAGGCTATCCGGAGGATATTCTGCAGAAGCTGCGCGAACGGAATTCCGGCTTGTACTGGACGCCGACCATCTCCCCGCTCTACACGATGTACTTCACGGGGAGCGTGTTCCCTGAGCGCGTCGACGATCCGGCATGGCACGAATTCATGCCCGATGAGATGTGGAAGGAGATTCGCGCGTCGCTCGACAGGATTCCACACCTGCCGTATTACGCACTCTTCCCGTCACGCATTCCGCTCCTTCCGGCGAAGTTCGCGCAGCTGGTGCAGTCCGGCGTGCGCATGATGATCGGCACCGATGCCGGCATCCCGAGCATGTTCCACAACGACGCGACCTGGCGTGAGATGGCGAAATGGGTGGAACTCGGCGTGTCACCGATGGAGACGATCCAGAGCGCAACGCTGTGGCCGGCCCGGTTCCTGCGCAACGAAGCGAACTTCGGGGTCATCGCGCCCGGCCGTTTCGCCGACATCATCCTGGTTCGGGGCGATCCACTGACCGACATGACCGTCATGCGTGACGTGAAGGTCGTGATCCAGGGCGGCAAGCGGGTGAAGTAACCTGCCCGTCGTTTCACCGTCTGGCGCACCGCCGCCAGACGGGCGCCTTCAGGTCTCCAGCCGTCGGTCGGCCGAGAGCGCGCTCAACGCGTCCGACGCGCCCGTACGATCTCGATGCGCTCGATGACGTCGCCTTCCTGCACCCGATCCATGACCTCGAAGCCGGTCACCATCCGCGCCAGCACCGTATAGTCACGATCGAGGCGGAAATTGTCGACCAGATTGAAGTAGATCTGCCCGTCGCCAGTGTCGCGGCCGCGCGTCGAGATCCCGATCGTCCCGCGCGCGTTCCGCGCGAATCCGACTTCATCGCGCATGAACTCCCGCGTGCGGCCATCGTACTCGTCGGCACCCGGACTGCCGCCCTGAATGACGAAGTTGGACACGATGCGGTGGAAGGTCAGCCCGTTGTACTGCCCGGACTCCGCCAGCTGCGCGAACACACCGACGGTGACTGGTGCCTCATCGGGAAGGAGGGCCACCGTCATCGTGCCAAGCCCGCGCATCGTGATGCGCGCGGTGGCTCCAGCCAGCCCGCGGATGTACCCTGCCGGCGGAATCGGAGGAACCGGCAACCGAAGCGTCGCGGCTGGCACGTTCGACCCGCTTCGCGCCGTCAGGATCTTCGATGCCACTGCAGCGACCGCGGGATCGCGATCGTTGAGCGTCTCGCGGAGCATCGCATTCGTCGCCGTATCCTGCGACTCCCCGATGCGTGTCAGCAGCGCGACGCGGGGGTCGCGCAACGTCATGCTGCCTTCGGCGGTGAGACGGTTGAACGCGCCGACCATCCGCGGCAGCATCGCGCTGCGAAACGGCGCCTTCTCGAGCAGCGTCGCAGCCGCCAGCAGCAGCCCCGCGTGATCGCTGCGCAGCGCACGCTGGACGTCGTCGGCGGTCTGCAGCGCCGGCGCCACGACGTTCGGATTGGCGTCCTGCGCGAGCGCGGCCAGCGTGGCCGAATCACGTCGCGCGGCCGCTGGCGCGGCAGCCCTGGCGCGCACTTGCCAGATCGAATCACGCGCCAGCGCTGCGATGTGAGTCGCGGCCGCCGCCGTGTCGGTCGCGATCAGCGCTTCGCGTACCGCCGCCCTGATTCGCCATGTTCGGCCGCCCGTCACCAACGTCGTGAGCTCTGCTGGTGCGCACTTCTGCGCCCCCGCCCGCGCGATGGCTGCCATGGCGACGTGGTCGCTGCTGTCACGCGCCAGTCGCAGCAACTGATCACAGGCGCTGACGAACTTCACGCCTTCAAAGCGGACCAGCGGCGATGAATCGTCCATCCAGACGCCGCTCGACATCACGCCGAGGCGACGAACCTGAGGGCTGGCATCGCTACGCGCGCTCGCTCGCGTGGCATCGTCGACACCACCGATTGCGATCAGCGTCAGCAGCACCAGTTCGCGGAACGCCTCGCTCGTGTTCACGGCAAACGCCTGACGAAGTGCACTGAGCGTCACCGCGCTCGGCGTAAGCGTGCGGCGGTTCAGACGGACAAGGGTCTCCAACCCGCGCGCCGCGCCTTCGCGCGCCTCAGGTGCGGAGTCACTCAGTCCGCGCTGAAGCAGCGCCTCGATATCTGGCGCAATCGGCCGGGCCCGGCCCGCGGACTCGAAGATCGCCGCTCGGACTGCGCCGTCCCTCTCCCCGGCCAGCGCCTCGGCGAAGGGATGTGTCGCTCGCATCTGCGCCAGCGCACCGAACGCCGACAAGCGGACAGTACGATCGGCGGAGCGCGTCAGCGGAACGAGCGCGCTCCGATACGTCGTGTCTTCGAGTCGGCCCAGTGCCCGGGCCGCGCGCAGCTGCACGCGAGGGCTCGGGTTTCGCGCGGCGTCCAACAGAAACGGTACGCCGGCTGCACGCGCATGCTCGGCATCGAGGACGGTACGCACCTCGGGGACCTGCGCCAGCATCGGAAGAATGAGGATCCACATGCCGCAATTGTATCGCCGAAAGGGCAACTGTGCTGCCCGGCGGTACGCTAGGGGCGCAGGACCTTCACGGCATTCATGGGGAAGTCGGTGAACAGCCCATCCACACCCGCCGCGGCAAAGGCCCTGACCTCCGCCCCCTGGTCGCCACGCCACATCGCGGGGAGGAATGGCGGGTCACTCCGGATGGTCCAGACGTGCACCAGCAGACCCGCCGCGTGAGCATCCCGCACCAGGGTGGATTGCACCGGCGTCGCGCCGTCAGGACCTGGGTGTAGTACCAGTTCCTTGCCGGCGCCGATCCCATCCGCGTACCGACGCACGCGCGCCAGTCCTGCCGGCGTCTGCATCGAGGCGAAGGTGACCGCGGCGGAGTCGGGCGGGGAACCGCTCACGTTCACCAACTGGACCAGCCGCAGC
>JANPFJ010000423.1:0-1943 GCA_031423355.1 Gemmatimonadaceae bacterium
CGCGCAACTTGACGCGCGGCTGGAGCTGGCGGCGAAGAAGGCGGCGCTGCGCGCCATGGAAGCGCAGGCGGGACTGCCGCCGGCTCAGGCACCTGAGGCACCCATGCTGGCGCCCGGCGGCCGGATCGTGATCGAACGCGACGGCAAGACGGTCATCCTCGACAATCCCACGGCGGAGCAATTGAGCTCGCTCGGGATGGGCAGCCCGTCGGGATCGCCGCCGCCACTGGAAGGCTGGCAGGTCCTCGGCCTGACAGGCATCGTGATGGGGAGCATCGTGGTGCTCACCGCGATCACACTCGCGTACCGCCGCACCATGCGCGGCGCCCCAGCCTCGGCGGCCGCAACAGCGCAATCGGACGTCAGGATGGCGCGGATCGAGAACGCACTGGAGTCGATCGCGGTGGAGGTTGAACGGATCAGCGAAGGGCAGCGCTACACGTCGCGGATGCTGGCGGAAGGGGCCGCGGTTGCGGTCGCGGTGCCGGATCGTGGCGACGCGCTGCTGCAAAACCGCAGTGAGGGATCATCATGAGCCGAGTGTCGAAACCGAGCATGTTGCAGAACCCAGCGGAACAGGCCGGCGCGCAGATTCGTGCTCAGGCGCAGGAAGCGGCGCAGCAGGCTCGCGACGCCGCGCAGCAAGCACGCGACCTTGCACAGCAAGCGCGCGATGCAGCACAGGCCCAGCGCGACGAGGCGCAAGCCGGCCCTGAAGGCGGCAACACCGGCGTGATCACCATCCAGAAGAACGGCCAGACCATCACCCTCGACGGCGCGTCGCCGGAAGCGGTGATGTCGGCGCTGGGCATGCCCGTGCCAGACCAGCAGGGCGCCACCGATGGGCCGTTCGTGGTGGCTGGCATCGGCATCGTCGCGACCGCGATTGTTCTCGTGTTCGGACTGCTGCTGCGCTACCGCGCCATCACCCGCGGCGTCTCGAAGAAGGCCGAATTGCCTGCCGAACTGACGCAGCGGATGGCGCGCATGGAGACGGCGATCGAATCGGTCGCCATTGAAGTCGAACGTATCAGCGAAGGGCAGCGCTTCACCACGCGGCTGCTGTCCGATCGCGCCCCTCTGGAGGTACCACGTGGTTGACGCATCGCGAGTGCTGATGGTGGCCGTGCCGGTCGCCGAACATCCCGAAATTACCGAGCGCCCGGAACGTCCGGAAGCGAGTCAGCCGCCAGCGCCACCAGCGCTGCCGACGGCACCTGAAGCACCGGCGCCAGCGCAGGCACCCGTCATCATCTCCGGCAGCGAGATCCCGGCGCCGGGGCGCATCATCGTGAATGGCAAGGAGATCACACTCGGCAATGGTAACCCGGAGATCTTTACCAGTACGGGCATGCCGTTCCCCTCGGACATCCCGCCCGGCGTGCAGTCGATCGCGACGACGGCCATCGTCGGCTTCTGCATGATGGTCGCCGCGTATCCGGTGTTCGGATTTCTGAAGGCGCTGGTGAACCGCCGCGCGAGCACCCAGCAGGCGCTGCCGTCCCGGGATGTCACGGATCGGTTGCACCGGATTGAATCGGCCGTCGAGGCGATGTCGGTGGAGGTCGAACGGATCAGTGAGGGGCAGCGATTCGTGACCAAGGTACTGACCGAACGCAGCTCGACACCGGGCTGACGAACGACCGATGCCGAGTGTGCTGATCGTTGACGATGAGCCGAACATCCGCCGCATGGTGGGTGCCCTGCTCGCCGCCAAAGGGTATGAGGTGCGCGACGCACCCGACGGGCACGTCGCGTTCACGCGCGCGGAAGAAGCTGAGCCGGACGTGGTGCTGCTCGACCTGATGATGCCGAACGACAGCGACGGGATGGAGGCGCTGGCGAAGTTCCGGACTCGGTTTCCGGAGCTGCCGGTGGTGATGATGAGCGGGCGCGCCGGGTTGAGTGACGCCGTCAAGGCCACGCGGCTCGGTGCGTTCACC
>JANPFJ010000424.1:0-23926 GCA_031423355.1 Gemmatimonadaceae bacterium
GGGATTCGCGCTGGTGTACCAGCCGATCGTCGAACTCGGGAATGGCGCAGTCCGCGGCATGGAAGCGTTGCTGCGCTGGCAGCATCCGGCGCGGGGGCTTACGTCGCCGGTGGACTTCATTCCGCTCGCCGAACAGACCGGCCTGATCGTGCCACTTGGCACCTGGGTGCTGAAGCAGGCCTGTCTGCAGTTGGAAGCGTGGCGCAAAGCATGGGCCGCCAACGGTCGCGATCCGGAGTCACTGCCCTCGGTGACGGTGAACATCTCGGGCCGTCAGTTGCAGGAACCTGATTTCACCGACGTCATCGAGCAGGCGTTGCGCCTGACACTCGCGCCACCACGATGCGTCACCCTCGAGATCACCGAGACGGTGATCATGCATCACACCGACGCGACGCTTGCGACCTTGCGTCAGCTGAAAGCCCGTGGCCTCAGGCTGGCGATCGATGACTTCGGCACCGGGTACTCGAGTCTGAGCTACCTGCAGCGGTTTCCGTTCGATGTGTTGAAGATCGATCGTTCCTTCGTGGACGGCGTCGCACGGGCCGGCTCCGGCGAGGCCTTTGCACGAACAATCATCGCCATGGGACAGAGTCTTGGCCTGCGAACAGTGGCCGAGGGCGTCGAGAACACCGCGCAGCGCGACGTCTTGCGCCAGTTGGGGTGCCAGCTGGGACAGGGCTACCTGTTCGCCCGCCCCATGACGTCCGACGCTGCGACTGCGTGGTTGGCCGAGCAGCACGAGTCGCCGGTACGACGCCGCGCGACCTCCTCTGCGGCGTAGTTCGCGCGGCGTAGACCCGGCACGCGACGCGCCGGGATTGCTGCCGCGGCAGGCGTCGCAGCCCGCGGCGTGGCAACGATTCACGTCGGTTGCGCCCGACCTCGACGGTGAGCAGTTTTCCGCGAAATGCTCTGGTCGCTTGCTGCCGACCACCCCCGCCCCTTCGGACGCCGCTTGTCGACTGCCACCCGTACCTGCCCGTCCTGCCGCACGCTGCTGCCGGACGAAGCGAAGTTCTGCCTCTCGTGCGGGGCACCCACGCCCACGGAGCCCGGCGTACCGGCCCGCACGGGTGCGACGGCGGTGACCGAAGTCTCCGCCGTCACGCGGGCGCTCGCGGGCCGGTACCGTGTGCTGCGAATCGTCGGCGAGGGCGGCATGGCCACCGTCTATCTGGCGGACGACCTGAAGCACCAGCGCCAGGTGGCGGTGAAGGTGATGCGACCGGATCTCTCGGCCACGCTCGGAGCGGAACGGTTCGAGCGCGAGGTCGGCATCGCCGCGCGGCTCACGCATCCAAACATCCTGCCGATGTACGACTCCGGCGAGGCGCAGGGCTTTCTCTATTACGTCATGCCCTTCGTCGACGGCGAGAATCTGCGTGACCGTCTCAAGCGCGAGGGGGCGCTGCCGCTGGACGAAGCGCTGCGTCTGGCGCGCGAAATGGCCGAGGCACTCTCGTATGCGCATCGCCGCGGCATCGTGCATCGTGACATCAAGCCAGCCAACATCCTGCTCAACGAAGGGCACGCCCTCGTTGCCGATTTCGGCATCGCGCGCGCAGTGGAGGAGAGCGGCGGCACTGGCGACCTGACCAAGACCGGCCTCGCGATCGGCACCCCGCAGTACATGGCACCCGAGCAGGCCGCCGGTGAGCGCACAGTCGACGGCCGTGCTGACGTCTACGCGGTGGGTGCCGTGCTCTACGAAATGCTGGCCGGCGCGGCACCGTTCACCGGCGACACCCCGCGCGCGATCCTCACCAAGAGCCTCACGGAGTCGCCGAAGGCGCTGTCCGGGGTTCGCTCCGGCATCACGCCGGCGGTGGATGCGGTGGTGCAGAACGCCATGGCGCGCGATCCCGAGCGCCGCACGGCGAGCGCTGACCTGCTGATCCAGGCGCTCGACGCATTGCGCAACACTGGTACCGCGCCCGCAGTTCTGGCCACTCCCGCCGTCGCAGCCACGCCGCTGCCGCGAGCTGCCACCCGCACACCGCTGACATGGGCCATCGCGGCCGGTGCCGTCATCATGCTGGCGGCCGCAGGACTCTGGCTCCGTGGCCGCTCAGGCGCTGCGTCGGGAAGCGTGGCTGCAGAGTCTGCGCGGCTCGCCGTCATGCCGTTCGAGAACCGCGGCGCCGCAGCTGATGCATACTTCGCTGACGGCATTGCGGATGAGGTGCGCGGCAAGCTCTCCTCGGTGCGCGGGCTCGCGGTCATCGCCAGTACCAGCACCGGGGAGTACAAGGGAACCAGCAAGCGGCCCGATCAGATCGCAAAGGAGCTCGGCGTCACCTATCTGCTGACGGGCACCGTGCGCTGGGCGCCTGGCACCAATGGCGGCCGCCGCGTGCAGGTGGTACCCACTCTGCTGAACGCCGCCACCGGCGAGGTCCGCTGGCAGGAGACGTACGACGCCGATGTGGTGGACGTCTTTGGCGTGCAGGCGCAGATCGCCTCTCGAGTGGCCAGTGCGCTGGGCGTGGCGCTGGCGCCGGCGGAGCGTGAGCAGCTCGCGAGCAAGTCGACGACCAATCTCGGGGCGTATCAGTTCTACCTGCGCGCCCGTGCGATTCCGATCACGGAGGGGACGAGGAATCCCGAACGGGTCACCCTGCTCGAGCAGGCTGTCGCCGCCGATCCGCTGTTCGCCGATGCCTGGAGTGACTTGAGCCACGCCAATTCAAACCTTTATAACACAAGCGCGACGAACGAACGGGCGAGCCGCGCCAAGGAGGCGCTCGACCGAGCCATCGAACTGGCACCCAATTCTCCGCGCACGCGCATGGCGGCAAGCCGCTATTACCTCCGTGTCGCGAAGGACGTCCCTCGGGCATCGCAGGAGGCCGAGCTGGCGCTGCGTGCGGCACCGGATGATCCGGACGTGCTTTCGGATGTCGGGTTCGTGGACGGGCAGGCGGGGCGGAGAGACTCGGCGGTCGCGCGCCTGGAGCGGGCACGCCTGCGCGATCCGCGGTCCGTCGCGACGCTCGATCGCCTCGCCTCAAGCTATGGCGCGCTCTCCCGTTTCCGCGATCAGGAGCAGACCCTGGCGGCGCGTATCGCGCTGTCCCCGAGTCTCACGGCCGTCAGTGCGCTGATCAACCTGCAGCTCTCGCAGGGTCGCCTCGACGCAGCGCGCGACGCAATCCGCAGCTTCGCCGCATCCGGCGGCTCGATGCCCCAGCTGACCGCCCAGATGGCCGGCCGTCAGGAACTCACCTGGGCCCTCACCGATGCCGATCGCGCCCTCGTCTTCCGGCTCACCCCCGGGTTCTTCGACGATGACCGCGCCTGGTGGGCGCAGTCGCTCGCGACGGCGCATTGGCAAGCGGGCGACAAGGACCGCGCCCGCGCGTACGCGGATTCCGCATTGCCGGCCTCGCGCAAGCAGGCGCTGGAATCGCCGACGAACAGCGAATTCAGGATCCTCCTTGCCGTCATGCTCGCGTACACCGGTCAGGCCGACGCGGCGCGAAAAGAGGCGCGCGAGGCGGTGACGCTCGCCGCACCGCCGGCTCCGGATGCCACCGCCGCCTATCCCTATGCGCTGGTCAACGCCGCCCGCATCGAACTCGTGCTTGGCCAACCGGCGAAAGCGATCGACTTTCTCCAGCAAGCGCTGCGCACCAAGCCGCCCCATCCGGTGTGGTACATCAAGTACGATCCGTTCTGGGCGCCGCTGCGTGGCACCGCCGCCTTCGATGCCCTGATGCCGAAGTAAGCTCGTTCGGGGGCGGCGCCCGCGGGTCGCTACGGCGTGCTGACGAAGTCCACTACCAGCGCCTTCTCGATGAACGGCCCGGCCAGCGCGACGAATGCCGTGTGCGCCGGATGCGGCAGATACGCGTCGCGACCGGCGGCATCATCGAACGACACGATGAAGCAGTGGGTGAATCCGTTCGCCAGATTCTCGGGGCTGACGTTCGTTCCCCACTCGAATCCTCGCACGACACCGATCTCCTTCGGCAGCGCCGCGAAGGCGGCCTCGATCCGTGCGATGTCGGCACGCGTTGCCGTGGCCTTGAACGCAAACAACACGACGTGTCGCAGCGTGGGTGCGTGCGCGCGTTGCGTCGAGCGCACCGAGCGTCGTGGGGCGTCGGAGGCGCGAAGCTCACCCGACGACGCAAGGGTCGCCGCCGCGCAGCTGAGGACGAGTGCAATGACGCGCAGGGATTTCATCGGTCGGGCGTTCGAGTGAGCGTGCCGTGGACGCCCGATCGGGCGCGATGGGGACAGCGTCAAGGTAGCGCGCGCGTGGAGCATGTAGAGCGGGTGATGCGTGTGATGCGAAAACCGACCGGCGCGTGATTGCACAGACGCCGCGGGCACACGCCCCGGGAGGTGTGCGGCGCCGTCACCGCGACAGCACACATTGTATTGACTTCATCTGAACCGACCTGCAGTATGCTTTGCTGGCCCCGTCACGACTCCCCCCGTGGGCCGTGCCAGGGTCTTCCTGGCCAGCGCAGCTCACCAGTCACCAGTGGAGTTTCATATGGTCCGGTTCATGGCCGTTGCAGCCGTCGCGGGCAGTTTCTGGCTCGGTGCGGAGCGGGCGCCGGTGGCTGCCGCGCACTCGGCAAAGACCGGCACCGTCAAGGTGCACTGCGGGTCGGGAATCAATCCGGGGTTCGTGACGCCCGCGAAGATCACCATCAACGTCGGTGACGACATTGAATGGACGGCGGCCGGCAACGTCGACATCGAGTCCCTCGAGATCACCCTCAAGGACCCGACGCAGGTCTGGCCCTTTGCCGGCGAGCGGGCCAAGGGTGCCAACAGCGGCAAGTCAGGCGCCGCACGAACGAAGGGCACCTACGGCTATAACGTCCGCCTCACCTGCCGTGTCCGCGGCACCGAGGCCGTGGAAGAGGTCATCGATCCTGACATCATCATCCTCTAAGCCATCGTGATGAAGCGGCTCCGAGCCACTCCTGGCCTCCAGTTGCGCAAGCGGGCGCTGCGGGCCACGGTGGCCGCTCACGCATCGCCCGCCGCTCAACCGCTGCCGATCGTCGCGTGGACTGCGCATGTCCACCACTGAGGGTCAGGCGGCATCGTCCGCGCCGCCACTGAGCATCCCGGCAGCCCCGGAGCAGATCGGGCGCTATCGCATTCTCCACGAACTGGCGCAGGGTGGCATGGGGCTGGTCTACGTCGCGGAGCAGACGGAGCCCGTGCGCCGGCGCGTGGCGCTGAAGGTCATCAAGGCGGGGATGGACACGCGAGCGGTCATCGGCCGGTTCGAAGCCGAACGGCAGGCCCTCGCCGTCATGGACCATCCCAACATCGCCAAGGTGCTCGATGGCGGCACGACGCCTGATGGGCTCCCCTATTTCGTGATGGAGCTGGTGAAGGGATCACCGCTCACTGATTTCTGCGACGCCGAGCAACTCACCACGACTGAACGCCTCCGGGTCTTCATCGACGTCTGCCATGCGGTGCAGCACGCCCATCAGAAAGGGGTGATCCACCGCGACCTGAAGCCGTCGAACGTGCTGGTCGCGATCCAGGACGACAAGCCGGTGCCGAAGGTGATCGACTTCGGTATCGCAAAGGCGCTCGCGCAGTCGCTGACGGCGCAGACGATGGCGACCGAGTACGGGCACGCGGTCGGCACACCGGCCTACATGAGTCCCGAACAGGCTGATCCGACATTGTCGGACGTCGACACGCGCACCGACATCTATTCGCTCGGCGTCATGCTGTACGAGTTGCTCACCGATCGACTGCCGCTGGATCCCAGCGAGATCGGGATGCCGATGTTCATGATGCGCCTCGCGTCGCGGCACGCTGCTCCAGCGACGCCCAGCGCGCGGCTCTCGACACTCGGCCCCGCCGCTGGGATCGTGTCGCAGCATCGCCGCACCGGGATCAAGGCGCTGCGCAGTGAGCTGAAGGGAGATCTGGACTGGATCGTGATGAAGGCGCTCGACCCGGATCGGGCGCGCCGCTACGAGACGGTGAATGGGCTGGCGATGGACATCGATCGGCACCTCGCCAATGAGCCGGTGGTCGCCCGGCCGCCATCGCGGGCCTATCGTCTCTCGCGGTTGGTGCGGCGGAATCGCGGCGCCGTCATCGCGGGTTCACTGGTGTTCATGGCGTTGGTCGCCGGCATCTCGATCGCGAGCGTCAGCCTGCTTCGGGCGCGACGCGCGGAAACACTGGCCCGGCACGAAGCGGAGACCGCACGACAGATCTCCAACCTGCTCGTCGGCCTGTTCAAGGTCTCGGATCCGAGCGAAGCCCGCGGCAACAGTGTCACGGCCCGGGAAATCCTGGATCGGGGCGCAGCCAGCATCCGCACCGAGCTCACCGATCAGCCGCTGGTGCAGGCGCAGATGATGCAGACCATGGGTGTCGTGTATCGCGAGATGGGGCTGTTCTCGCAATCACAGCCGCTGCTCGAATCCTCACTCGCGCTCCGCCAGCAGCGACTGCCGCCGGATGATCCGGAGCTTGCGGCGTCGTCGATCGAGCTGGCACGGCTGGCGCAGCGGCAGGGACGATTCGCCGTGGCCGAGTCGCTGTATCGTGCGACCCTCGCCGTCCGCGAAGGTTCGTCGGGCCCGTCGAAGTCGGCGGAGCTTCTGCTGCCACTGAGCGGACTCGGTGGCATGCTCGTGACGCGCGGCAGATTTGCCGAGGCGGAGTCACTGCTGACGCGCGCGGTCGCGCTGCACGCGGCGATCAGGGCGCCGGAAGACCTCGAGTACGCGCGACTTCAGCGCCACCTCGCGTCGGCATATCTGGCGCAGGGGCGCTTCACCGAGGCAGAGCCGGCGTACCGCCGCGCGCTCGCGACCTATGAGCGCACCGTGGGGCCGGATCATCCCGATGTGGGCCGCACGCTGAGCAACCTCGGCGTGGTGTACTATCAGCTGAAACGATACGACGACGCGGAACGGAATTATCTCCGCGCCGAAACGAACCTCGCCAGGACGCTCGGCGCCGACCATCCGAACCTCGCATCGATCAACATCAATCTCGGCGAGATCGCATGGCACCGGGGTCAGCTGCCAGCGGCGAAGACTCGGCTGCTGCGCGCGCTGGAGATCCTCGCAAAGCGCGTTGACACCATGCATCCGAGCGTCGCAACGGCGGAGTACGATCTGGCGAACGTGCTGCGCGACTCGCGACAGCCCGCCGAAGCGGAGGTGCGATACCGGCACGCGCTGCAGATCAGGGAAACCGCGCTCGGTGTCACTTCGCCGGCGGTGGCGGAAGTACTGACCGACTATGCCAGGATGCTGCGCCAGACGGGGCGAGCGGCCGAAGCCGAGCGACTGGAGTTGCGGGCAAGGACGATCATGGCCGCGGCCAGGTAGCCGGACCCGCTGTCTGCAACCGTGTGGCCACAATGGACCGCACCGGCGTCGCCGCCATGCCAGATTTGTGAACCATGACGGACCGACGCGGCCTCGCACCTGCCGTGCGTCAGGCGCACCCATCCTCAGCCTCGGCAGCCCCATGAAAGCCCTTCGCACGGCCATGCTCCCGGTTCTGGCACTCGTCTTCGGTGCAAACTCCGCGCGCGCCCAGCTCCCCGACTCCATCCGGACCCGCGTCGACGCGGTCTTCGCCCGCTGGGATCGCACCGATTCGCCGGGCTGCGCGCTGGGCATCTCGCAGGCGGGACGCGAGGTCTACGGACGCGGGTATGGCATGTCGGACCTGCAGCACGCGCTTGCCATCACGCCGGCGTCGATCTTTCATGTCGCATCGATCTCGAAGGAGTTCGCTGCCTACTCGGTCGCGCTGCTGGCCGAGGAAGGGCGGCTGTCACTGGATGACGACGTGCGGAAGTACGTCCCCGAGATCCCGGACTATGGCAGGAAGATCTCCATCCGGCATCTCATTCAACACACCAGCGGGCTGCGCGACCAGTGGCAGCTGCTGGGCTACGCCGGGTGGCGAGATGATGACGTCATCACGGAACGCGATGTGCTCGGGATCGTGTCGCGACAGAAGGGGGTCAACTTTCCGCCCGGCGACGAATATCTCTACTCCAACACCGGTTACACGCTGCTGGGCGTGATAGTGCATCGCGTGAGCGGGAAGACGCTGCGCGCGTTTTCGGAGGAGCGAATCTTCGCCCCGCTCGGGATGCGCGACACGCACTTCCACGATGATCACACGATGATCGTTCCACGCAGGACGTCGGCGTACCAGCCGCGTGACGGCGGCGGCTGGATGATCTCGATTCCGGTCTTCGACACCTACGGCGCCACGTCCCTTTTCACCACGCCGAGCGACCTGCTCAAGTGGATGGCCAATCTCGACGCCCCCTCCGTTGGAAGCAGGGCGCTGGTGGACGCGGCCCAGAAGAGCGCGGTGCTCAATGGCGGATCGCTGACCGGGTATGGCTACGGCCTCACCATCAACAAGTACCGCGGCCTGACGGCGATTGGGCACGGCGGAGCCGACGCCGGCTACCGTGCGCAGGTCGAGCGCTATCCGGAACGGGGGATCGCAATCGCCGTGTTGTGCAATGCAAGCATTGCAGGCCCCGGCGTGCTGCTGCGCAAGGTGGCCGATGTCCTGCTCGGCACCAGTGCGCCGCCACCGGTCGTGTCGATCGATACCATACCGCGCTCCGCAAGTCCTGCGGCCAGGCAGCGCTGGGTGGGCACGTACCGCGATACCGTCAGTCAACAGGTGATGCGCGTGCGCCTCTCTGGCGATTCGCTGTCGCTCGGTGACGGCCGCAACCTTGTGACCACGAGTGATACGGCGGCGCGCATCGGGGTCAGTGGGAACGCGCTGGTGCTGCGCTCGAGCGGCGGTGCCGTGACAGGGATCACACAGCTCCCGCGTACGACGCGCGACCTCATCCTCCGGCGCGAGGAATCGTTCACACCGGATCGCGCAGCGCTGGCGTCGTACACTGGCTCGTTCTACAGCGACGAGCTCGATGTGCGGTATGGGATCACGCTCGAGGATTCCGCGCTCGTGATCCACAACCGCAAGCTCGACGACGAGAAGCTGACGCCGGCATTCCGGGATGCGTTCACCGTCGACTTCGGTGCGACGGTTCAGTTCCAACGTGATCGCACTGGGAAGGTGACCGGATTCACCATCACCGACGGACGCGTGCGCGGCGTGCGATTCGATCGCGAGCGGCAGCGCGCAGGTGTGAGATGATCAGCTGGGCACGATTCCGGCGCCAGCGTCCATGCCTGACTGTGGCTGGCAACAACGGCTGCGCGCACAGCGGCGCAGCGGACCGCATATCGCCGACGCACAGCATTAGGCGATGACGGTATCCGACATTCATCCCATCACGCTCGACGACGTGTTGGCCGCGCGGCAGCGCATCACCGGCACGATCATCCGCACGCCACTGGTCAGGCTCGAGCTTGGGCCGGAGTATCCGGACATCCGCCTGAAGCTCGAAAACCTGCAGCCAATCAACTCCTACAAGCTGCGCGGCGCCGCGAATGCGGTGGCGATGATTCCCGAGGCGGAACGCGCGCACGGTGTCTGGACGATCAGTGCCGGCAACGCCGGTCAGGGCGTGGCGTACGCGGCCCGGCAGGCGGGAATTCCGTGTTCAGTCGTCGTCCTCGAGACCGCACCGCAGGCCAAGCTCGATCGCATGCGCGCATTGGGTGCCACGCTGATTCCGGTGCCTGTCAACACGGCTTGGGCGGCGATGGGTGCGCGCGCGTTTCCCGGCATGACCGGCGTCTTCATCCATCCCTTCGACGATCACAACTTCATCGCCGGTCACGCTACGATGGGCCTCGAGATTCTCGAGGAACTTCCGGAGGTGAGCACGGTGATCGGCGCGGTGGGTGGCGGTGGATTGCTGGTCGGCGTGGGCAGCGTGATGAAAGCGCTCAAGCCGAGCGTTCGCGTGATTGGTGTCGAACCCGACACGGGGGCGCCCGCCGCCCTGTCGTTCGCGAAGGGATCTCCGCAGGAGTTTCCCGGCTGGACCCCGACGTTCGTGGATGGTGCGGGTGGACGGATGATGTTCCCGCGGATGTGGGAGCGCCTGCAGCCCGTTGCCGACGAGTTCGTGACGGTGTCGATTGCAGACACGACGCGCGCGTTACGCATGCTGGCGGAGAAGTCGCGCGTGATCGCTGAAGGCGCCGGTGCGCTGTCGGTGGCGGCGGCGCTCAAACGGACGACGCATGGCGGCCCGATCGTTGCAATCGTATCGGGTGGCAACATCGACATGAGCGTGTTCACCGCACTGCTGAGCGCGCCCGACGGAGGAGCTCGAATACCATCATGATGCAAACCGCGCGCACGATCAGGATACTATCGACCGCCGCCGGCCTCGCCGCCTGCAGCGTCGGCGCACACCCTGCTGCGCAGACTGCGCCGGCACCAACGCCCGCACGCGAGGCTCCCGGCCGCGCCGCCGCGATGGCACGCGCCCGCACCGACAGCGCCCGCTATCCGTACACTGCGGCCGACGTCGCATTCATGACCGGCATGATCGGCCACCACGCGCAGGCCATCGTGATGTCGAAATGGGTGACGACGCACAACGCCGACCCGGCCGTACAGCGCCTCGCGGAGCGCATCATCAACGCACAGGAAGATGAGATTGCCACGATGCAGCGATGGCTCGCCGACCGCGGAAAGACAGTGCCGGACGCCGCGCCGATGACGCACGACATGCCGGGCATGGACCACAGCGCGATGCTGATGCCCGGGATGCTGACCGACGCGCAAATGAAGGAACTGGACGCCGCTCGCGGCCCGGATTTCGATCGACTGTTCCTGTTGTCCATGATTCAGCACCACAAGGGCGCCACCGCGATGGTGACGACGCTGTTCGGTACACCCGGTGCCGGCCAGGACGAAACCATCTTCAAATTCGCGTCCGACGTCAATGTCGATCAGACCACAGAGATCGCCCGGATGCAGCGCATGCTGTTTGAATTCGAACTGAAACGTGCCAGTACGCCGGACTGATTCGCCAGCAATTGCCGTTCCGCCGTTCGATCACCGTCCCACCCCAGGAAGCTGACATGGCATTCGCACCACTCTCGCGCACGTCGGCGGCGCATCAGCGTGCAACCTCGACGTCCCTGCTTCCGCTTGGAGCCACGTTGCTCCTGGTGGCGGCCTGCGCGCCGCGGACAACCACAATGACCACCATGTCGCCCGCGGCGATGTCGGCGGCCGCGCCCATGCCCGATCCACGCGTCGGGCTGCGCGCTGGCCTCCACGACGCAGCCGAGGCGAAGTGGAACCTGCGCGTCGTTTCGAAGACGCAGCCCGGCGCGAAGTTCGCCCCGTCGACCAACTCGGACCTCGCCTTCACCGGCAACTACGCCATTCAGGGCAACTACAACGGCTACCAGATCTGGGACATCTCGAATCCCGCCAGACCCGCGCTGACCACGGCGTACTACTGCCCTGCGTCGCAGAGTGATGTCTCCGTCTACAAGAACCTGCTGTTCATCTCGGGTGAAGGGTTGACGGGTCGCCTCGACTGCGGCGATCAGGGCGTGCGTGACACCGTCAGCAAGGAGCGGCTGCGCGGGCTCCGAATCTTCGACATCTCCGATATCCGGAACCCCAGGAACGTTGGCAACGTGCAGACCTGCCGCGGATCGCACACCCACACCGTGCTGGTGGATCCGAAGGACACCGAAAACATCTACGTCTACATCTCGGGCTCAGCGGGAGTGCGCTCGCCGAACGAACTGCCCGGCTGCGTGAGTGCGACGCCGGATGAGGACCCGAACTCGGCGCTCTTCCGTATCGAGGTGATCAAGGTGCCGGTGGCGCACCCTGAGCGGGCGGCGATTGTCAGTTCACCCCGAATCTTCAACGATCTGACCGCCCCTGCGCGCCATGCCGACGCCGCCGAAGATGTCGCTGGTGCAGCCGCCGATCTCGCGCGCGCGAAGGCTACCGGCGGATTCATTGCCATCATGCTCGGGCGGGAACAGGTTGTGCCACGACGCATGATCCAACCGATCCTCGATAGCGTGGTGCGCGCGCGCGGTGGGTCAGGTCCTGCCACGAGTGCGGACAGCGCAGCGCTCCGTGCCGCACTGCCGGCGATCATGGCGGCGCGCAGCGGTGAGCGGCCCGGCGGCAATCGCGCGGGCCCGACGCAGTGCCATGACATCACCGTCTATCCGGCGATCGGTCTCGCTGGCGGCGCCTGCGGTGGATATGGTCTCCTGCTCGACATCCGCAATCCCGCGGCGCCCGTCCGCATCGGTGCCGTCGCGGACTCCAACTTCTCGTTCTGGCATTCGGCCACCTTCAACAACGATGGAACGAAGGTGCTGTTCACGGATGAGTGGGGCGGCGGTACGCAGCCGAAGTGCCGGGTATCGGACAAGAAGGAGTGGGGCGCTGACGCGCTGTTCACGCTGAAGGACGGCAAGATGGAGTTCATGAGCTACTACAAGATGCCGGCCGCGCAGACATCGTACGAAAACTGCGTGGCGCACAACGGCTCACTGATTCCGATTCCGGGCCGCGACGTGTTCGTGCAGTCATGGTATCAGGGCGGCATCTCCATCTTCGATTGGACCGATATCCGCAAGCCGACGGAGATCGCCTATCACGATCGCGGTCCCGTCGACTCCACCCGCATGGGGAACGGCGGCAGTTGGTCGGTCTACTGGTACAATGGGCTGATCGTCAGCTCGGAAATTTCGCGAGGCCTCGACATCTTTGAGCTCACGCCGAGTGCGTGGGTTTCGCAGAACGAAATCGATGCTGCGAAGACCGTCGTGTTCGACTATCTCAACGCGCAGGGGCAGCCGAAGCTCATCTGGCCGCCGAGTTTCGCGATGGCGCGCGCCTTCGTCGACCAGCTGGAGCGCTCGGGTGGTCTGTCCACCCCGCGCATCTCGGCAGTGCGCGAGTCGCTCCGGACCGCCGAACGGGCGAGCGGCGCTGCGCGCGGGCTGGCGCTGACGCAGCTGGCGACGCAGCTCGGCTCGGAGACGGCCGGGTCACCTGACGCTGGCAAGGTACGCATGCTCGCCAGCGCGGTGACCGATCTGGCGGCGACACGATGAGCCTGCGTATCACCGCGGCGATCCTGCTCCTCGCCGCGTGCACGCCGGCCGGAAGGTCGACCGGCGGCGCAGCGCCAGTTCCCCAGACGGGCGTCGCGCCATCGCCTGACCCGCGCATCGGCCTTCGCGCCGGCATGCACGACGCAGGTGAAGCCAGCTGGAATGTGCGCGTGCTGTCGCGCACACGTCCGTCGGACCGGTTCGCGGAATCCACGAACTCTGACCTCGCCTTCTCCGGCAACTACGCCATTCAGGGGAGCTACAACGGCTTCCAGATCTGGGACATCTCCGCGCCCGACAAACCGTCCCTCGCGATCGCGTACTTCTGTCCCGCCTCGCAGAGTGACGTGTCCGTCTTCCGCAATCTCCTCTTCGTCTCGGGCGAAGGGAACAGCAGTCGCCTCGACTGCGGCGCACAGGGCATCAAGGACCCGGTCAGCAAGGAGCGCCTGCGCGGGATCCGCATCTTCGACATCAGCAACATCACGGCCCCCCGCTACATCGGCAATGTGCAGACCTGCCGCGGCTCGCACACGCATACGGTACTCGAGGATCCAAAGGACACGGCCAACATCTACATCTATGTCTCCGGCTCGGCCGGCATTCGTTCCGCTGACGAACTGCCTGGCTGCGTTGATGCTCCACCGGCGACGAATCCGAACTCGGCGCTCTTTCGGATCGAAGTGATCAAGGTGCCGCTCGCCAATCCCGAGCGGGCGGCGATCGTCTCGTCACCTCGCATCTTCACGCAGCTCACGCAGCCGCCGGAACATGCCGAGGCCCCCGAAGACGTAGCTCAGGCGGCGAAGGAGACCGCCGAAGATGTGGTTCAGGCTGCAAAGGAGGCAGCCGACGCGCGCGCGAAGGGCCTCTTCACGGCGATAGTCTTGGGCGTTGAGCGCGCACTTCCACCGCAGATGACCAGGGTCTGGCTCGACAGCATCGTGCGGAGGCGTGGTGGCACAGGCGTCGCCAACGGCGCCGACAGCGCCGCGTTGCGGGCTGGCCTTCCGGCGCTGGTCGCGCGCATGATTGGCGAGAATCCGAACGCTGGCTCCGACCCACGCCCCGGGCCGACGCAGTGCCATGACATCACAGTCTACCCAGCGCGCGGATTGGCCGGTGGTGCCTGCGAAGGGTATGGCTTGCTGCTCGATATCCGGAACCCCGCCAATCCGATTCGCATCGATGCGGTCGCGGATTCCAACTTCTCGTACTGGCATTCAGCCACGTTCAACAACGACGGCACGCAGGTGCTCTTCACCGACGAGTGGGGCGGCGGCGGGCAGCCGAAGTGTCGCGCCACGGACAGGAAGGAGTGGGGCGCCAATGCGATCTTCGCCATCGTCGCTGGGCGTATGCAGTTCCAGAGCTACTACAAACTGCCGGCCGCGCAGGCGAACAACGAAGTCTGCGTCGCGCACAACGGGTCGCTGATTCCGATTCCCGGCCGTGATGTCATGGTGCAATCCTGGTACGAAGGCGGCATCTCTATCTTCGACTGGACTGACCCAAGGAATGCGCGCGAGATTGCATTCTGGG
This sequence comes from Gemmatimonadaceae bacterium, assembly GCA_031423355.1. Taxonomy (GTDB): domain Bacteria; phylum Gemmatimonadota; class Gemmatimonadetes; order Gemmatimonadales; family Gemmatimonadaceae; genus JACMLX01. The sequence continues at coordinate 14,568 of JANPFJ010000424.1, forward strand.
ATCGCGGTCCGTCCACGACCACTGGGCTGGCCGAGGCGGGTACCTGGTCGGTGTACTGGTACAATGGTGTGATGGTGAGCTCGGAGATTTCTCGCGGTCTGGACATCCTCGAGCTGACCGCCAGTGCGCATCTGACGCAGAACGAAATCGACGCCGCGAAGACCGTGCGGTTCGGCCATTTGAATGCGCAGGGGCAACCGAAGCTGATCTGGCCGCCGAGTTTCGCGCTTGCGAGAAGCTACGTCGATCAGCTCGAGCGGTCGCGGGGACTGCCCGAGGCACGCATCAGGGAGGTCCGTTCCATCCTCCGGTCCGCCGAGGGTGCCAAGGGCAAGGCCCGCAGCAATGCACTGGGGTTGCTCGGCGCACAGCTCGGCACCGAGGCAGCGAACTCGTCGGACGCAGCCAAGGCCCGACTGCTTGCGAACGCCGTCACCGAACTCGCGCGGTAACAGGCCGTCTCACTGTCCTCGCCGCGCGTCGTTCCCTCGCGGGGTGACCGCGCAGCGCACTGGCCTGCAGCGCGAAACACCCCACGGGCGGCTTCACCACCGCCGTGGAGGCAAGGGGGTAATCGGTCACGTCGACGCTGCGCCCGCCTTGCCCCCCACCGACGCCCAGAGCGCCCGCTCCACCATCACCGGCGTCCACTCTGCACCAAGTGACGCCGCACGCTGCCTCAGGAACTCAGCATACGTCGCGTAGTAGCCGAGTGTCCACTTCACCGCCCCGAGCTCCGGGACCTGCACCGCCACCAGTTCGTCGAAGAACGGATAGACGGTCGGCAGCAGTGACGCGACCACCGCCGACGCCGTCGCCGGCCCGACACCATCGAGTTTCGCAATCTCGCCGATCGGCTGGGTCGGATGCGGGCACCGCGACAATCCGCGCACGGTAGTCTCCACGACGACGTCGGGCGGATTGTTCTTCACACGCACCAGATTCGGAGCGCGCCACACGCCACGGTGCATCTTCCATTCGGTGATGCGCACCAATTCCGGCAGCGTGATGTGCACCAGGCGGCGCGACGCCAACACAACGGGCAGTTCGTCACGGTACCAGTCATCGAGGCTGGGCAGCTGCGCCACGCCCTGCCGACGAATGACGGCGGGATACTCGTCCAGCGCAGACTGCCAGAGCGCCGGATCGCTCGCCTGCCAGAGTGGTGCCGCGGTCGCACTCATGCGACTACCCGCGGCACCGTGGCGTCCGTAGCAGCCGTCATGGGGTCGCGGTGCACCCCTCCGCCTTCGCGCAATTCGGATCGATGGGAGCCAGGCGCAGTCGTGCCAGCTCCTTGTTCACGGCAATCAGGTCCGTCGCCCAGATCTGCGACAGCCGGGTGGTGTATCGACCCAGCTGCGTGGACAGAATGCCGAAGATATCCGGCATGTTCGTCGTCGGACGCCCGTCACCACGCTCGGCCATCGAGAGCAACGTCGCGAGACGGTTGTTGACGCGGATCGGAAAGTTGAGCGGATCCTGACCGCTCTGATTGCGCACCTGGTAGACGCTGTCTTCGACGACCGACGCATTCGCGACGAGTGTGCCGCCAGCCGCCTTCAGTGCCGCGTCCTCAGCGGCCTTCTTCTGCCGGTCTGCCAGTTGCGCCTTCATGTTGCGCACCGCAATCACCGCGCGGTTCGCCTCGGTCGCCTTGTCGCGCACGCGTCGACCAAACTGGTACTGCGCCGCAAGATCGGCATCAGTCACGTCGGTGATCCACGGATTCCGCTTCACGATGAGCGGTGCGGACGCCACGCGATTGTCGGCGGTCAGGCGCGCCGTGTAGCGTCCCGGCGGAACGGCCGGACCGGCAGTGCCCGCGCCCCAGAGAATCATCCCGGGGAACGACACGATGCCCTGCGAGCGCAGATCCCAGACAAACCGATTGACCCCCGCCTTGGTCGGAATGGTCGCCTCGCCGCCGCGTCGACGGCCAGCCCGCGGAGTCGCCGTCGCCTGCGCCGTATCGGCCTCGATGGTGCGCAGCACCGTTCCAGCCGAGTCGAGAATCTCGAGTGTGGCACGTGTGGTGGCGCTCTTCAGCACATAGCTGATGGTGATGCCGGCTCCCGAGCGATACCCGGCCGGCGGCGTGAACACATGCACGTCCGAGGCGAGCGTCTGCGGCGTGGCCTGCCGGAGCGGGGTGATGTTGTCGAGCACCCAGAAACTGCGACCATGCGTGGCGATGACCAGTTCATTCGCCTCGACGATGATGTCCGACACCGGCACGTCGGGCATGTTCAGCATCAGCGACTGCCAGGAGGCGCCATCGTCGTACGACAGATAGACCCCATGTTGCGTGCCGGCGTACAGCAGACCCTTCCGCGTCGGGTCTTCCCGCACGGCATGCACATAGGCATCGGCGCGAATCCCGGAGACGATCTTCGTCCAGCTGGCGCCGAAGTCGGTCGTCTTCCAGATGTACGGCGAGAAATCATTGAGCAAAGGCTTCCGCACCGACATGTACGCCGTGCCCGGCGCGAAATTCGAGGCGTCGAGCTGGCTCACCCGGCCGAACTCCGGCATGTCCGGCGGTGTGATGTTCTTCCACGTCTTGCCGCCGTCACGGGTCACGTGCACCAGCCCATCGTCAGACCCAGTCCAGATCACGTTGATGTCCCGCTTGCCCGGTGCGACGGAGAAGATCGTCCCGTACACCTCGGGCCCGTTCATGTCCCCCGTGATCGGTCCGCCGGACTTCTCCTGCGTGATCGGATCGTGCCGCGTCAGGTCGCCGCTCAACGCCGCCCACGTCTTGCCGCCATCCATCGTACGCCAGAGACGCTGCGATGAGACATACAACGACTTCTTGTCGATCGGTGAGAAGATGATCGGATACGTCCACTGCCAACGCTCGCGGATCTCCTTGGACGGTTCGCCGGAATAGAACCACGGGTACGGGTTCACTTCGCGTGCCTGCCCCGTGCGGCGATCGAACTTGTCGAGATATGCGCCGTTGTTCGTACCGGAGTAGAACAAGTCGGGATTGCGCGGATCGGGCGCGATGTAGCCCGGCTCGCCGCCACCAGCCATGTACGACACCGCCATACCGCCCGCGGTCAGGTCCGAATCACGACGATGGAGGACACCGGTGTCCGTCCCTGCAGCGCGCGCGGCGTTGGCGGCAGTGAAGGCCGACAGGTTCCAGTTGTACGGAATACACAGCGTGCTGTTGTCCTGTTGCGATCCGCAGACATGAAACGGAATGTGCGTCGTCGTGATGGCGTGATACCACTGCGACGTCGGATACTCCTGATCGGTCCACTTGCCGCCGGTATTCTTCGACACCGCGCCGCCACCGTCGTTCGCCACCACGAGGTGCGTCGGATCGTCAGGATCGATCCAGAGATCATGGAAGTCGCCGTGCGTACCGTTGTCGATCGCCGTCAGCGTCTTGCCGCCATCGGTGCTGCGAAACATCGAGGTGTTCTGCGCATACACCACATCCGCGTTCTTGTGGTCGGCGAAGAGGTGCGTGTAGTAGAACGCACGCTGCCGGATGCTGCGGGCGTAGTTCATCGCCGTCCAGGTCGCGCCCGCGTCGTCGCTCTTGAAGAGGCCGCCGCTGTCGTTCTCCACCAAGGCATAGACCCGGTTGGAATTCGCCGCGGTCGTCGCCACACCGATGCGGCCGATCAGTCCCGGCGGCATGCCTGGATTACGCGTGATCTCCGTCCACGTTTCGCCACCGTCGGTGCTCTTGAACAATCCGCTGCCGGGGCCGCCGCTCGACATCTGGTACTCCTTTCGATACGCCTCCCACAGCGCCGCATAGAGCACCGTCGGATTGGCGCGATCGAAGGCGATGTCGATCGCACCGGTCCGATCGTTGCGGAACAACACCTTCCGCCACGTGTTGCCACCGTCGGTGCTCTTGAAGACCCCTCGCTCTGCGCTCGGCACACTGTACTTGCCGAACGACGCCACGAAGACGATGTCGGGATTGGTCGGATGAATCCGGATCTTCGAGATGCCGTGCGACTCGGAGAAGCCAACATGTTTCCACGACTTCCCGGCATCACTGCTGCGGTAGACGCCGTCGCCAGGCATGATGTTGCCACGGATCGCCGTCTCACCCATGCCGATGAACACCAGATCGGGATTCGTCTCGCTGACCGCAACCGCGCCGACCGAGGCACTCTTCACCTGCCCATCGGTGACCGGCACCCAATTGTCACCGCCATCGGTCGTCTTCCACAGTCCGCCGCCGGTGGCACCAAAATACGCCTCGTTCGGGCGTCCCTTCACACCACTCGAGGCGATCGAACGGCCACCGCGATCTGGACCGATGTTGCGCCAGCGATAGCCGGCCAGCAGCGTCGAATCAGGGGCGACCGATGTCGCGTTTGCCGGGTTGGACAGCCAGCGCGCCGGCAGGCCAGCCGAGGTGGCGGCAAGGGCTGGAAGCGCAAGGAGGAGTAACGGACGCAGCGAGAGCATACGCGGGTTTGGTAGAGGGCGACCGTGGGGAGAGGGCGCGAGTACTACGCAGGCAACGGCGGACAAGCACGCAACGTTGATGCGGTGCACCGCGGGCGCAAGGCTCCCGGCTGGCGCGGCGCTAGCCCCGGATCACCTGGCCGCGCGCGGTATCCAGTGTCAGCGAATCACCCGTGCGTACATCGCGGAGAATACCATGCACATTCGTGACCGACGGGACGCCGAGTTCGCGCAGAATGATCGACGCGTGCGAGAGTTCCCCCCCGGTCTCGATCACAACGCCGCTCACGCGACGAAAGAGCAGTGCCCATTCGGCATCGACGGCCGGCGCGACGAGAATCGTCTCGGCAGGCGTCCACCCGAGCGGCGGCGATGCGGTGGGGCCTTCCGCGCACCACGCCCGGCCGCTCACCCGACCGGGCGCCACGCCAATGCCCTGCCACCCTTCGCGGGTCGGCGTCGGCGATTTGCGCAGGTCCCGGCGCAGTCGATCGTACCGGCGAAATACACCGGGGATCGTCACCGCAGCCTGTGTGCGACGCTCGAGCTCGCGCGCCTCGATGAATGCCGCATCGTAGGTCGCACCGGTATCGAGCGCCGCGGCCTCGTCCACTGACAGCAGCCAGATGTCGTCCCGCCGATGCAACGCACCGCGCTGCACCGCAAGGTCCGCCGCGTGATGCATCAACTCCCGGATCATCGCAAATGCGACCATCGCATCGTCGCGCAACGCTTCGCGCGCGCGCAGCGGACGCTGGGCCATCCACCACAGCGGAAGCGTCAGCCATTCCCCGGCACTGCGGAACGGTGTGCTGCGCGGCGCAATCGGATACGCGAGTTCGTGCCGCAGCAGCGCCAGCACGGCTGCCGGCTGCTCGCGCCAGCGCGCCTGCGCCAGGTCACTCTCGTACGGTCCGCGGTGCCCGTATCGCTCGAGCCACTGGCTCCATTCGAAGGAACCGGATTGACTGGCGGGAGGTTCGCCCACCGCAATACGGGCGACATCATCGGGATGCGGTCGCACAGCCGGCACCACATCGCGACGCAGCGCCTCGACGACGTCACTGCCGGGAGTGCGCTGCCGCGAGAGATGTGCGGAGAGTGTGCCAGTCCGACGGAGCAGCGCCAGGGGCGTCGCCATCGCGGCGGTCAGTGCGAACATCGACTGTACCAGCAGCACGTATCTGCGCTGCGCGGCCTGCACCAGCGGCGTGACTTCTCCCTCGGCGTCGAGCAGATCCCGTGACAGGATCGTCAGTCGGGCGCGCCGCGTGCTGCTGACTGCCGTCAGCTGTGCCCAGAGCATGCGACTCAACGCCGGGAGCGCAGTGAGCACGCGGCGAAATCGCCATCCGACCGGACGTACATCCCGCCCGCCAATCGCATCGGTCACCAGGCGCGTCGGCAGTCCCCACGTCCGCAGCATGTCGGTGAGCAGCGACAAATTGATCACCGGGCGCCCCTCGAAGACTTCGATGAACGGCCGCGTGGCGGGCAGCGCGCTGTCCGCCCGCCGGTACCACGAGAACAGGCCACCAGCGCACGACGCGATCAGCGTCGCCATGAAGCGACTCGGCAGCGGCGGCAACAGCTCGCGATGATTCCCGAGTGTGAACCACTCGTTGCGCACCGTGGCGCGAGTCACCGGCCGAAGCTGCACCACCCAGCAGGTTGTCCCATCATCCGCCCATTCCAGATCCCAGTCGCCACTGCCCCAGCGATTCACGCTGGCGAGTTCACGCACCAGTTGCAGCACGCGCTGCAGCCGCTGCGCCCACGCGGGAAGCAGCACATCGCTGGGCTCACCGCGACGCACACGGGGAATGTCGAGGGTCTGGCCGCTCACCTTGCCGGTGAGCAGCTCCTCCGCGGTCCCGACGACCATGTTGACGAGATCATCCTCGTGCTCGCGCTCCGTGAACGCGACGCCCGCATGTCGTGCATCCACAAACCGCATCACGATCAGGTCGCGGTGTGGCGCCGCCCGTTCACCCGAGGCGCGCACTCGCGACACGGCCGCAGCCACAGCAGCCTGGTCATCGGACGGAACGCGAAGGACGCTCGCAAACTGTCCGGCGTGGCTCTGGTGCGGCGTGTCCTCCGTTGAGAATGCGGAACGGATCACGAGCCGCGTGCCGCGCAGCCCCACCGGCAACGGGTGCCCCGCGGCACACCACGCCTCGAAGGAGCTGTCGGGCACGACGATTCCCTCCGGAATCGCGACCCCCGCCAGTGCGGCGCGATGCAGCAGAGCCGCCTTCGGTGCTGCGGCCTCTGACCGACGATCGTCGCCGCCGATCTCAGCGTAGTGGTCGTTCACGCCGGCGGACGGGTCCGCACACGCGCGCTGGCGCACACGTGCACCGGGCACCATCGAGCCGGGGTCGCGATTGCGTCGACGCGCCGCGCGCGACAGGCGCAGGCGGCGGCCACCATCTCAACGATGGCGCGAGTGTGCAGGGCGCGGGCAGGTGGCATTGGGACGGGAAGCTATCGACTGAGCAGGGTCGACCAGAGGCGACCATACCGATCTCAGCGCATGGACCGCGCCATCCCTATTGCCCAGCTCGCTAAACGAAGTTCGGGGCGCGTTTTTCCATGAACGCCATCATCGCCTCGCGAAACTCAGCGCCATGGAGCTGCGCCACGAAATCAGTCGCCTCTTCCTGCATGCGGGCGTGCAGGCCGGTCGACTCGCTCTTGATCAGCCGCTTCGTCAGCCGAAGGGCCACGGGTGCCTTGGCTGCCAGCACGTCGCACCATGCCAGCGCCTCGGCCTCTGCGGCCCCGGGGGCGCTCCGCTTGTTGATGATCCCGTATTGTTCCGCCGTCGCCGCGTCGAACACATCGCCGAGCAGCAGCAGCTCACTGGCGCGTACATGCCCCAGCATCCGTGGCAGCAGAAGGCTCGACGCCGCCTCCGGTACCAGCCCGAGATTGATGAATGGCAGTGAAAAGCGCGCCGCCGGGTCAGCCACGACGAGATCGCAGTGCAGCAGCATCGTCGTCCCGATGCCGATGGCAACGCCGGTGACGGCGGCCACGATCGGCTTCGGGCACGTGGAGATCTCGCGCAGGAACTGAAACACGGCGCTGTCATCGTCGACCGGCGGTGTCGCGGCAAAATCCCGCAGATCGTTGCCGCTGGTGAACGTACCGCCCGCCCCCGCGATCATGACGGCCCGGACCCCATGGTCGTGCCGCGCGTCGCTGAGGGCCGCCGTCAATCCACGGTACATGTCGACCGTGAGGGCATTCTTCTTCTCGGGGCGCGCCATGCGGATCGTGACGACGGCTCCGCTGCGCTCGGTCTGGACGTGATCGCTCATGAGCACAACGATCACGTCCGGAACCGATGGCCGCCAGTGGCGCGATGCGCCAATCAGAAAATGATCGGCGTCTGTACACTCCGGCTCCGAAGCAGCGCCTTGAAGGCCGCAAGGTCGGCCCCCATCACGGTGTCGTACTGCCCGCGAACCTTCTGCAATGCCTCCTTCAGCACGGTCTGCACCTGGCGGTGCGCGTCGGTTGGCGCGTAATCCGACCCGCCGACGCTGCCGCCGAGGTACAACAGCTGTTCGCCAATCTGCGACGGCGTGCGGATCAGATCCTGCCCGCGGCCGGTGGCGTGAAGATCCATCAGCTGGCCTTCCACTGCGAGCAAGCGCTTCTCCAGCGAGTCAGACTGGGCGCGCAGATCGGCCATCGCCGAATCAGCGTTGAGCGTCGCCTTCACCGTCGCGAGCTGTGCACGCACCGACTCGAGCGAGTTGACCATGTCCACCGTTGCGTTCACTTCGGATGCGATCTCGGCCAGCATCGCGGTCTGCACGGTGATCTCCGCGTCGGCCGCGCCGGATGCAGGATCGCGGCGCACGACCAGCGGCTGCGACTGCTGCTGCCCCGCGGCCGCAACCGTCACCGAGTACGTCCCCGGTGGAACCAGTGCCTCGAAGCGACCAAATGTCGGCGACGCCTTCCCCTCGGCCGGATATCGTACGTCTGGTGAGTACGGATTCGCCGTGCGAAGCAGCGGTGTACGGGTCTTGTCGGTGAGCAGGTCCCACCAGACACGATTCATTCCCGCCTTCCCGGCCACCTTCTGTGTCCGGACGATCTTTCCCGCCGCGTTGGCCATCGTCACCGTTACGCTGTCCTTCGGGTCCGCCTTGAGCCAGAAATGCATCGATGCGCCGTACGGCGGATTCGTGCCTTGCACGAAGTCGTCGGTGTCCGCGAACGGGGCTTCGGCGCCACGCAGCCGGTAGACCGCTCGCGGCTCGAAGAAGTGCAGCGGCTTGGCCGCGATCTCCGGCGAGACGGTGCGCAGCGGCGAGATGTCGTCGAGAATCCAGAATCCGCGGCCATAGGTGGCGATCACCAGATCGCTATAGTGCTCCTGCACCGTGATCCAGTAGACGGGCGCATGCGGCAGATTGCCCTGCAAGGGCTGCCAGCGCTCGCCATCCGTGAACGAGACGTACACGCCGTTCTCGGTGCCGGCGTAGAGCAGCCCCCGTCGAACGGGGTCTTCACGGACCACGTGCACATACGAGAGCGGCGACTTCGAGATGCCATTCACCAGCAGCCGCCAGGTGCGGCCGTAGTCGGTGGTCTTGTAGATGAATGGGTCGCGATTGTTGGCCTGATGCGCATCCACCGAGACGTAGGCGGTTGCCTCGTCGAAGCGACTGGCCTCGATGTTCGAGATCGTCCCCCAGAACGGCAGGCCGGGCAGGTTGTTCGACAGATCCGTCCAGGTCGTGCCGCCATCGCGGGTGATGTGCAGCTTCGCGTTATTCGTGCCGGCCCAGATCAGGCCGGCCTTCTTCGGTGATTCGGCAATCGCGAACACCACGCCTGAATACTCGACCCCGATGTTGTCCGGCGTCAGTCCGCCATTGCTGATC
>JANPFJ010000425.1:0-2085 GCA_031423355.1 Gemmatimonadaceae bacterium
CAGTACGAATGCGGTGCGGCAGTTGCAGGCAGCTGGGTTTTCGCGCGTGTCGCACGTTGCGGGTGGAATACTGCGGTGGAGCGCGGAGGTCGATCCGCGCGTGGCGACGTACTAGGACGGACAGGGCAACCTGACGAGCGCGTACCGGACCCTGAACCCGGGCGTCTCTTGCGAGCGGACCGCCCGATGCTTTGCGCTGCGCGGATGGTCGGTCCGCTCGGCACCGCACGCATCGTTCGGCCCGGGCCACCCGGATGGCGCGTTGAAAGCCCCCGTTGCGCAAAGGAATGGTGACAGGCAGCGCGGTCGGTGGGCGTACGCTCGGCGCTCCTCGGTTCCGGAGCGCGTATGCCCGACGCGGCCTCGGCGGCGCGCAGCATCTACACACCCCGACCTCCGGGCCCGTCACGTGCCCACGCCCGTCCGCCGAGGCCCATGAGTGCGCCCCCCCCCGACGCCCCGCGACGACGCGGGGACCTGTGGCGTGGGCGGCAGTCCCGACGGTACGTCAGATCGGTCCCCGTTGGCATCGTCCCGCCAACTGGAACGGCCGGTCGCACGGCCCACGAGGCGCGCGATCGCGTCAGCCGGCAAGCCGCCGCCCGTCTGGCGGCGCTCGCGGGGGCGGCGAGCGCGCCGTATACTCAACCGACTCCGATCGAAATTCCCATCCCGCACGCCCACGGTCGCGGCCAACCGCTTCGCGCTGACCGCGCGCGGGCCCATCAACTGCTGCACCACCCGCGCTTTCCACGCGGCACTGTAGGTTTGCATACGAACCAACTTCATCCCCCCGTCCGGTGATCGACACGGGAGATGCGTTCGCACCGCTCATGCGACAACTATCCTGACACAGGGGGTAGACGTTGTAGAAGTGTCCGGGCGCGCCCGGATGGACGCACTACGCCCACGAGACCATGCCGCCACACAGCATCAGCCTGCCCTTCGCGCTTATCGCCGCTTTGATGCTCGTTACAGCCTGTGATCCGGCCCCGGGAGCGGCGATGTACAGCTGCAAATCGAGGACGACGGCACTCTTCACCACGACGAGCACCTGTGTCTTCACCATCTCGCCGCTGGATAGTGCGGGGCACACGCACCTACACGACGAGAAGGGCTTCGGGAGCAACTCCGCCTACACTGATGCAATCGCGGTGAAGGGAACGCTCAGCGTCGCACGCGGTGAAGCACGTCTTGAGATCGTCGACGAGGCGAGCAACACCCACATCGTGACCGCCACGGCCGATTCCCCCGCACCATTCGAGTTTCGCATCAAGACGAAGTGGCTTTCCAACATTCGTGCGCTCCCATTCAAGCTCATGCCGGGCGGCGCCACGCAAACGGCGGACAGCCTGAGACTTGAGTACGAGTTCACACGCTAGCCCACCACAACGTAGCGCGTCGGAGACTATCGGGGGTGGAGGACGACGCGAAACCGCCGTGTTGCGTGCTCGTGTCGCTACCGCGGATTAAACACTTGGTTGCCGATGACGAGATAATTGTCAGCGGTTGCACCGATCGTCGTGATGTACGACGGCGCCCCGTTTGGACGTATTTCCAGCAGGTAGCCATCGAGTTGCCAGCGTCCTCGCGCGCCAGGCGTCGCGCGGCGGGCGGCTTCGTCGTCGAGCGTGCCGTCGAGATACGTCCCATCGGCGCGGAACACGTATTGTGTCCCGGGCGCCTGCCACGAACGAAGCAGTTGCGCGCGGGTGGCGGGGCGCAGCGCCCGGTAGAGGCGCCCGCCGGACTTGAAGAACGGGCCGTCGCCATCCGTCCCCGAGGTGAATGGCTCGCGGGTGAGGAACCCATCGGGATCCTGCTCGATGACGCCACCGCTGACGGTGAACGTGCCAACGCCGGTGTTTCCGCGCTGCGCACGCTGGCCCTCGACATCGATCAGTTCGCCCGCGCCGAATCGGGGTGACGACGCCGTGACGCCATCCGGCAGAAAGACGACGGACGTCACGGACATGCCAAAGCGGCTGCCGTCGGCCTGGTAGTACCACCAAAGCCCTTGCGGTCGTCCGTTGACGATGCGCGCCGTCGGGATCGGCACGCCGCGCCCGCTCGGCAGCCAACCCG
>JANPFJ010000426.1:0-4402 GCA_031423355.1 Gemmatimonadaceae bacterium
GAGAGTGCACGCGCTGAGAAACGACTGCCTGCGGACAGGACCGGCGCCTTGTCGCCGCATAACACGCGCTTGCAGCGGGCGGCCGCACAGGAAAGACAGGCTTCGCCGCGAGTGCGGCCGCCGCAGAACCGCAACCAGTTAGGCAGCACTGGCGGGCCGTACAGAACAATTTCGGGAGGTCGACTTGCGAAGCATCATGAAGCTTACCGTTGCACTCGCGATTGCCGCCCCTTGCGCATCGGCCCAGGCGGGCGTCAAGCCGAGTCAACTCGTTGGCGTTTGGCAACCGTTGGAAGTTACCGAACTCGGGACTCGTTCGAGTCCACTCGACGGTGGGATGCCACGGCTCGGGGCCGCAGGACCAGGCTTGGTCATCATCACCGCGCGGTATTACGCACTGCTCGAGCTTAACAATGCTGGTCTTCCCCGCCCGTCTGAGCCGGATTCAGCTCCAACAGCGGCGGAACTCATGGCCATGTGGGCGCCGCTCGCGGCAAATGCCGGCACGTATGAGGTAAAAGGAGATACACTCTTCACGCGCGCGAACGTCTCGAAGAACCCGCGCGCCATGCGGCTGCCGCCGGCGAGACGAATCATTCGACTCGTTGCAGATACCATGTGGCTTACTCGACCCGGCAATGGTACGATCAAGTATGTGCGCCTCGAGCGATAAGGCGCGACCTGTTGCCGCGTAATCCTCCGTGCTGCCTAACCCAGCGTTACAGCTGACAAGCGAGCTTCGCTCGCATTATTTCATTCGCTTGCAGCTGAACGCAAACGTTCGGTAGCCGGCGAGACCGGCGACACCGCCGGCGAGTTCTACATGATTGCTCATGCCGCAGAGGCAGCGTTTCAATGCGCCGTGATGCGCTGTTTCGGTGACGGTCCAGCGACGCAAACGTGGCAGCGTGACCACATGCCACGTATCAGCGAATTCTTCGGGATCACGGTCGCGATGTTCTACAGCGATCACGCGCCGCCGCATTTTCACGCTCGGTACTCAGGTTCGCGTGCCACCATCCGAATCGAGCCCCCCGGTCTCCTGGCCGGCGACCTCCCTCCTCGCGCGCTGGGGATGGTTATAGATTCGACGAGCCAGCACACAGCGGAACTCGAGCACAATTGGCATCGTGCGCGGCAAGGATTGCCGCTCCTGGCAATCGCACCGCTCGAGTGAGGAATAGACCATGGTCGACGTCATCGGTGTTTCCGTGCTCTCCGACTACCGGGTTCGTCTTCGATTTGATGACGGTCAGGAGCGGGACATCGATCTTCTGCCGTTCCTGAGTGGCCCCGTTTTCGAGCCCGTGATTCGAGACCGGGCGCTGTTCGAGCGTGTGCGCGTCGATCCGGAACTCGGCACAATCGTATGGCCCAACGGCGCCGATCTCGCTCCGGACGTCCTTCATGAGGCCGGGGTCGCTCGCAGCCAGGTGCGCTCGTAGTCGCTTCGACGCTGCGCTCCCAAGATCGGCGTGACCCGACAAACCGACCGCCACAGCATGGCCTTGGCCGGCCGCGATCACATTGCGCCACTGCATTCGGCAGGCGACAGGCCCGCGGCCAATTGCTTGCCACGCCGGCGCCAATCGACGCGTGAATCCCGCGGCGAGGAAATCCGTATGCGAGCCTTCCCTGGTTTGGCCGTCGGCATCTTCACGGAATCAGCTTCGGTGCTCCACCCGAACGCAGGAAGTCCATCGCCATGTTCGTCATCGCGCGAACGCCGACCGTGAGCGCCCGATCGTCACCCTGGAAGAGCGGCGAGTGGTTGCTGGCCACCGTCTTCGGATCGAGTTGCGGCGGCGTGACGCTGAGGTTGAAGAAGAAGCCCGGCGCGAGTTCGGAGAAACGCGAGAAGTCCTCACCGGCCATCGTCACGCCACCTTCGGTCGCACCGGCCGCGCCCGCCACGCGCTTGAGGGTCGGATAAAACTTCGCGACCATCGCGTCGCTGTTCACCGAGCTGGGATAGCCGATGTCCACGATCACATCGGCGGTGGCGCCATGTGCCTCCGCGATGTTGATCGCAATGCGCTTCATGCGCTCGTGGATCGTGGCCCGTGCCTGCGGGTCGAATGCGCGGATGGTGCCGATCATCCACACCGAATCGGGGATGATGTTCTCGCGCAATCCACCGTGAATCGCGCCGACGGTGACAACCGCGGGCGCCTTCGACAGATCGAGCTGACGCGAGACGATCGTCTGCAGCGCCGTCACGATCTCCGCGCTCACCACGATCGGATCGACGGTGTTCGACGGCATGGCCCCGTGCCCCTGCCGTCCGTGCACCACGATGCGCCAGCCATCGGCGCTGGCTGAGATCGCACCGGCGCGATAGCGCATGGCGCCGAGCGGGCCGGGACCAACGTGCAGACCGAACACGCCATCCACGCCCTGCATTACGCCAGCGTCGATCATCGGCTGCGCGCCGCCGCGCGGTGGCACTTCCTCAGCAGGCTGAAACAGAAACTTCACCGTGCCCGGAAGTCGATCCCTGAGCCCAGCCAGCACTTCCGCGGTGCCCATCAGCATCGCCGTGTGCATGTCATGCCCGCAGGCGTGCATCACGCCCGTCTCCTGCCCGTTGTACACCGTGCGCACGGTGGACTTGAACGGCACGTCGACCAGTTCGGTCACCGGCAACGCGTCCATATCGGCACGCAGGGCGACGGTGGGGCCGGGCTTGCCGCCTTTCAGTATCCCGACCACGGCGGGAATGCCGCCGACATTCTCCTGCACCTCTATCCCCAATGACCTGAGATGCGCCGCGACCAGCGCAGCCGTGCGCTTCTCGGCGTAGCCGAGTTCAGGATGCTGGTGAATGTCGTGCCGCCAGGCGGTGACCTTGTCGGCGATCGCCGCGGTCCGACGGTCGATCTCGGCGGCCAGTGCCGGATCGGCCACTACCTGTTGCGCATGCACGGAAGGAGCAACGCGCAGTGACGTCGCGAGCAGCAGCGCGGCGAACAAACGGGGAGAGCGCATGGCAGGACCTGGGAGCGGGAGGTGCGTGGAGGCCGGGTATCCGAAAGATGGGCGAAATACGCCGTTGGCGCGCGTGCGGCTCAAGGGCCGCGAAGACCGCGGGTACCGTGGGGGCACAGGGGGCTGATCGGACGCCCTGATGGACCGCCGCCAACGCCGATGGCCCCGCACATCAGCGTCGGGCGCCGGCGTCACGCTCAGGGCCGGGTGGGCCGCCCTCTGCCATCTGGCGGCGCTCGACCCATCCGGTGAGCTCTTCGCCATGCCACCAGTCGAGGACGCGAGGGATTTGCCAGCCGCGTCTGCGATAGATTCTCGCCGGCACGCAAATGCACGATCCGAACGGCCCGCCCGGAGACCTCATGAGAATATTGAGTGCGCTTCGCGGTGCCTTGACCCTCGCACACATCGGCGCGTCCGAGAATCCCCGGCCGATTCAGTACGCTCGTCATCGCGAATCGCGTCTGCTGAACGGCTCCTTCCGGCTCCCGAGCAGGTCGTATACTCGCTTCGCCGCATCACGTGTGCCAGGCGCGCGTCGCACCGACCAGATCCGGTCGCGCGCCGAGCGCATCGCCGTCACGTTGTCCACGATCGGCAGGGGATACGTGGTGCCGATCTTCACACCGTACATCTGTTGCAGCATCGGTGGCATGAGGTGCGGTTCGGCCAAAGCACCGACAGGAACCCCTGCCAACTCCGGCACCCACTGCCGAACGAAGGCGCCTTCTGGATCCTGCTCCAGAGACTGCTTCACCGGATTGTAGATGCGGATCGCGTTGATGCCGGTCACACCACTCTGCATCTGGCTCTGGCTGTAGTGAATGCCCGGCTCGAAGTCGATGAAGTGCCGTGCCAGCAGCTCGCCGCTGAACCGCCAGTGCAGCCAGAGATGATAACTCGCAAACGACATCACCATCGCCCGCATGCGGAACGGCAACCAGCCCGTCGCGCGCACTGAGCGCATGCAGGCATCGATCAGCGGGTAGCCGGTGCGCCCCTCGTGCCAAGCGTCCAGCCGCTCGCGGTCTGGCGTCTGCTCGTCGCGCAACCCGATGTACGCATCACACATGGTCGCGAACTCCAAACTCGGCCGGTCCTCGAGCTTCTGCATGAAGTGACAGTGCCAGCGGAGCCGCAACCGGAAACTCGCGATGCTTGCGCGCCATCTTGCATCGATCACCTGACCACTTTCGACGGCCTCGTGCAGCTGCCTCAGCCGTGCGCGAGCGGCATGTTCGCAGGTCCGTACGCTCATCGCTCCGGTGCTGAGCCAGGCACTGAGCCGGCTGCATGCATCGGGCGCGGTGACGGGGCTCGACATCGCGCGTCGATAGTCAACACCACGCTCACGCAGAAAACTGCGGACCGTATCACGCGCTGCATCCTCGCCACCATGCTGCACGAGCGTGCG
>JANPFJ010000427.1:0-1385 GCA_031423355.1 Gemmatimonadaceae bacterium
GTGGGTGGACCGAACGCATCGACCGCCACGCTCGCGGGGTTGATCCCCACCGGGTGGTATCCGAGTAGCGTCGACGTCAGCGCCGATGGCTCAACCATCGCCGTGGGCACACTGTTCGGCGTTGGCGCGGGGACCGGAAAAACGAACGGACAAGAAGGCCGCTACGTGTTCGCCGAACGCGGCAGCGTGAACGTGATCAGTACGCCGACCGACGCGGAGCTGGCCGCCTTCACGATGAGTGTCGCCGAGAATAATCGTTTTCATCTGGCCAGTGGTGCGTCGGCGCCATCGCTTGCGCCCCGCGTCGCGGCGCGCGCACAGCCGGTACCCGAACGTCCGGGCGAGCCCAGTCCCATTCAGCACGTCGTGTACATCATCAAGGAGAATCGCACCTACGACCAAGTCCTCGGCGACATCGGCAAGGGCGCCAGCGATCCGTCGCTCACCATGTACGGTCGTGATGTCACGCCGAACACGCATGCCCTCAGCGAACAGTTTGTTCTCTTCGATCACTTCTTCGCTTCGGGCGGGAATTCGGCCGATGGACACAACTGGCTCACGCAGGCCAACGAGACCGCGTATCCGATGTGGCCGCTGTACTACGGCCGCAGCTATCCCAGTGAGGGCAACGACCCGCTCACCTACTCGGCGGGCGGCTTCTTGTGGGAGTCCGCACAGGCGAAGGGGAAACGTGTGGTGAGCTTCGGCGAGTATGCCCCCGCTCCCAGTGATTCAGTTCCGAATGCTCGCGTGAAGCTGATGGCGATGTATCGCGACAGCACGCGCTATTCGCCATCCCTCGCGCGACAGACACTCAAGACGATCTACAACACGCGCAGTGAAATCCCGAGTCTCGATCGCATCTTGGTGCGTGAGTATCCGGGGTGGACGCAAGAAGTGCCCGATGTCGTGAAGGCCGACGTGTTCATCGCGCATCTCAGGGACTGGGAACAGCGCAAGCAGATGCCGCATCTCACGCTGATGATCCTGCCCAACGATCACACGCAAGGCACCTCCAGTGGCTGGTGCACACCAGCCGCCTGCGTCGCCGATAACGATCTCGCGCTCGGCAAGATCGTAGAAGCGCTCAGTCATTCGACCTTCTGGAAGTCGATGGCCATTCTGGTAGTTGAAGACGACGCGCAGAATGGCGTGGATCATATTGATGGGCATCGCACCGTCGCGATGGTGGCCAGTCCGTATGCCAAGCGTCGCGTGATCGACAGCACGTTCTACAGCCAACCGAGCATGGTGAAGACGATTGAACTCTTGCTCGGGCTCCCCGCGCTCAGCCTCTTCGATCTGGTCGCGACCGATATGCGCGCCGCGTTTCTTGGACCCAACGACAAGCCAGACTTCACACCCTACACGGTGATCGTTCCTCG
>JANPFJ010000428.1:0-1836 GCA_031423355.1 Gemmatimonadaceae bacterium
GGGCATCGAAGTGACTGGCAACTACGTGCGCGCGGGCGTCGCCACTGCCTATCCGCACCCGAACCAGTTCTTTCACACGAAACTGCAACGGGGCCAACCGGTCTATGTGAACTGCGACATCCTCCTCGGCGGATTCGGCGGCGAAGGGTATCGCAACTACATCATCACACCGAGCACGCCGGCACACGACCGCATGTGGCAGGTGGTGGCAGAAACGGTGCAGATCATGGTGGAGGAGACGAAGCCGGGTGCCGTCTGCTCAGAGATTGCGCAGAAGGTACACGCGCATCAGATCAAGGCCGGGATGCAGGACTTCATCTATCATCGGCCCGGACATGGCCAGGGCACGAACTTCGAAGGGCATCAACCGCCATTCCTCGCACTAGGCGATGACACGGTGGTGAAGGAAGGAATGACCTTCTCGGTGGAGCCGGGATTGTACGATGCACAGCGCGGGATCGGCATCAATCCGAGTGATCGACTGCTGGTGAAGCGGGACCGTGGTGTGCTGCTGAGCAGCATCCCGTTCACGAAGGAATGGAGTTACCTGACGCTGTAGCAGTGTACGAACACTGCGCGGGCGCAGCGCCAACCAAAGCAATGACACCGCGCCCGGGTTCCCGTGCAGCGAGACGCTGCCGTTCGTCAGCTCGCGGCGCGGATCGGGACGCGTCTGCGGTGCCGCATCGGCCGGTCGTGCCGCGCGCTGCTCGGTGCGCGCCAGAGGACGGCGATGCTGTCGCGGCCGTACGTGAGCGCATCAACCATCGCTTCGTTGTCAAAGGCACGCAGGCGCGTTGCGAGTTCGGCCAGCAATCCGCTTTCGACTGCGACCGTATGAGCGACGCGAACCGCATGCGCATCGCGGCCAGTGAGCTGGATATGCACATCCTCGCCGTCATCGCCGTCTGGCGTGGTCGTCACCGACACCTCTGAAAGATCGTCCCACGAGACCGCTTCAAGACGACCTTGGCGATCAAATCGGCGGACGCCCCACGACGTCAAATCGATCGACTCGAGGTCGGTCGGTCGTGTGGATGCCGTCAGCGCAGGACGCAGGATTGCGAGCGCCAGAGCGCTGCCGGATGCGAACAGCAGCCACCAGCCGTCTGGGTTGTCAAAGCGAAGGAACAGAAAACCGCCGAGTGCGAGTCCTGCCGACGCGACGATGGTCGCCGCGTCCGGGCGTGCGTTTCGAAGAGTCATGACGCCATCTCCGCTCCACAGCGTCGTCGCTGTGACCACCGGTGTACTTCACTGCTGCTCAGACTCGCAGTAGCTCATCCATTGGGATCTTTCGAATACTTACTGATACCGTGCTGCGTGAGAAACGTTGCATGAATGAGGCCAGCGCCCCAGCAACCTGATGCATTCTGCGGTGCACATCCGCGCACTGTGCCTTCGCAGGCTCCGAACTCGTACGCATCCGCCTCGTGAGATGGCACGCGTTGCCCGCATTCGCCCCGTTCGTGCATACTTGCACAAACAAGGCTCTTGTGAAATATTTCACAAGCGCGGAATTCTTGCCGTGCCCCTCATGGTCCGCGCGACGGTCGGCGCATTTCTGCCTGCTGTTGTGCGACGGAGACACCGATGTTGCCAGCCGAGCCAAACACCAGCACACGGGAAACCAGTACACACGCGCGTGACCCGCGCCCGCACGTCGTCATCATCGGCGGCGGCTTCGCAGGACTGACTGCCGCCAGACATCTGGCGCGTGCAGCGGTACGAATCACGCTGATCGATCGCACCAATCACCATCTCTTTCAGCCGTTGCTCTATCAGGTGGCGATGGCGGTGCTGAATCCGGCGGACATCACCGTGCCGATCCGATGG
>JANPFJ010000429.1:0-14942 GCA_031423355.1 Gemmatimonadaceae bacterium
ACCGGCGCGGCCCCGCCACTGTAAGGAACGGCTGACGCAAGTCGGCAGCATCGAGTGTGACGCCACTGCGGCGAGTAGCGCCGCGGGAAGGCAACTCGGTGGTTCTGAGCCAGGAGACCGGCCCTGATCACGCCCGCAGCAGGCCCCTCGAGGGAGGGGAGCGGGGTGATCGTGTGCGTCGGCATCGCTTCTGGCGTGTGCTGTCGTGCCCGAATACCCCCGTTCAGTCCACGTCGTGGACGGACGGGTTTCTTGTCTCATGCCACCGCGCAGCGCGGCAGCGTGAGCGGATCTCCGGTCGTCGCATGGTGGCGCTGTGCGCGGGCATTCCGGTAACGCGAAGCTGCGAGGGCGGCGTCGCGTCGAGAGAACTGATGTCCACATACCTCCGCACCCTCGTCGGCACGACGATCGGTGTCACCGCGTTGTGCGCCACGTCATTGTGCGCCCCGTCGTTGCGCGCACAGCAACCCGTCCGGGATTCGGCTCGGGTCCCGCGCCTGCCCCAGGTCCTCACCACCGCGTCCCGCTACACGGCGGCCGTCGATTCGCTTCCGCGTCGCGTGGAGGTGATCTCGCGTGCCACGATCGACGCGACCCCCGCGCTCGACATGGTCGACCTCCTGAAGAAGCGCGCCAATCTCGACGTGGTGCAGTATCCCGGCCTGCTGGGCGGCATCGGCATTCGCGGGTTCCGTCCGCAGGTCGGGTCGATCCAGCAGCGCTCGCTCATCCTGCTCGATGGGCGACCCAGCGGAATCACCAACGTGTCACTGCTCGACCTGCAGGATGTCGAGCGGATCGAAGTCATGAAGGGACCGGCCTCGGCGCTGTATGGATCGAGTGCCATGGGTGGGGTGATCAACGTCGTCACCCGCCGGCGCACGGGCGCACGCAGCGGACTGCTGACGGCGTCCGCCGGCAGCTTCGGTGCCAGCGAGTTTCGTGCGCAGGGCGGCGGGCGGCTCGGCGCCGGTGTGGATGCCGACGTGAGCCTGCGCCGCTACGATCAGCGCGATGACTTCCGCCTTGGCAACGGCAACACGCTGCGCGGCGTGCTCGGTCGCGACAGCGCACGCAAGGTCTATCCGACTGGCGCGAGACCGAATCGCTACGTGCCTGACACGCTGGGCGACGGTGTCACCCGCCCGTTCACCACGTTGGCGTCGACCAGCGGCAACGTGCGCGTCGGAGGCACGGTGGCGGATCGTCTCCGGATCGACGTGCGCGGCGATCTGTTCGATGCGCAGGACGTCGCCTCGCCCGGCGACCTCTACTCGGCCGGTACGCCCTTTCCCGGCAATGGGCGCAAGGATGTGCGGCGCGCCGGCGGATCCGCGGATCTGGCGGCAACGTTCGGAGCCCACGGACTGCTCGCCCGCGCGTTCACGACGACGGAAACGGGTGACAACTACAATCGCCCCGATAGCGTGCGCTATGTGAGTTTTGCGTCGCGGGCGCAGACCACAGGCGTGCAGCTGCAGGACGTCGTACGTGTGGCAGGGCAGCAGCTGGTGTTCGGACTCGACGCGACACAGCAGGAAGCCTCGTCGCGCCGCTATACGTCGGCGACGACTGAAACAGGGACCTTCAGCCCGAACAGCAGCGTGCGGTCACTGGCGGCGTTCGGTGAGGCGCGCCTCACGGCGCTCGACGGCCGACTGATCTCCACACTTGGCGCACGCGCAGATCGCGTCACACTCAGCCTGCTGTCGACACCGCTGCGGACCGATGTGGCCCCAGGCGACGATGCGTTCACAGTGTTCAACCCCAGCGCCGGCATCCTGTATGCGATCGGTGGTGGCGTGCGTGCGCATGGCAGCGTGGGCCGAGCCTTCCTTGCGCCGGATGCCTTTGGGCGCGCAGGCCTCACGCAGACAGTGACCGCCGGCGTCGCTGCGATCACGTTCGGCAATCCGGGACTGAAGTCCGAAAACTCGGTGACTGCGGACGTTGGTATCGGTGTGACCCGTCTCAACGGTGCGTTCGATGCCGATGTCACGTACTTCGCGACCTCGGTGACCGATCGGATCACTTCGGCCCGGGCATCGTTCGCGGCCGGTCAGCGACCTGTTCTGGCCAATGGGACGCTGGTCTCGCGGGTCCAGACGTCCGTGAACGCCGGTGAGGCTTCGATTCGCGGCGCCGAAGTGAGCGTGCGATACGACATCGGGACGGCGCTGCGTCGCGGCTGGTCGCTGAATGCCTTTGCGAACGCGACGCGCATGTTCACCGCGACGGAGACCACACCCACTGTCACCGTGGATGCGGCGCAGTTCAACGGCGTCACGAACTTCACACCGGCCTCGATCTTCCAGGGGGTGCGCCTCGGTGCACCCAACAACACACTGCGGATCAAGAACGTGGCCTCGGCCAACTGGAACGTTGGGCTGGAGTACGATGATCGTTCGCGCTTCCGACTCGGTGCGCTGGGTCGATACGTCGGCACGCGGACCGACAGCGACTTCAGTGATTTCTCGGATATCTCCGACATCGAGTATCCACCGTTCGCGATCCTCGACCTGACTGCCGGGGTCCGTCTGTCCGGCCGACTGCGCGCCGACCTGCAGCTGAGCAACGTGACCGATGAGAACTATTACGAAAAGCGTGGTTACAACCTGCCTGGGCGGGCATTCACCGTCCGGCTGACCACAGCGTTCTGAGGCGTGACGGCATGATGTGAAACCGCAGGGCGGGTGGTGTGTGTAGTATTGCATGCGCTGTCACCGCCCTGCGACCCCGTCACTCCTCCCATCTATGCCGCTCCGTCTCCGTTACGTCCTGTCGTTGGCACTGCTGGTCTCTCCCCTCGGCGCGCAGCCCGGGCCGCGCCCGAACGCCCTGACCGCGCCGGTGAAGGGCGCCACCGTCGAAGGGATCACCGAGTACCGGCTCGCGAACGGCCTCAAGGTGTTGCTGTTCCCCGACCAGTCGAAGCCTACCGTGACCGTCAACATCACGTACCTCGTGGGCTCGCGTCACGAAGGCTACGGCGAAACCGGCATGGCGCATCTGCTCGAGCATCTGCTCTTCAAGGGCACGCCGCGGCACAAAGACATTCCGAAGGAGTTGACCGAGCGGGGTGCGCGGCCGAACGGGACCACCTGGCTGGACCGCACCAACTACTTCGAGACCGTCCCTGCGAGTGATGACAATCTCGCCTGGGCCCTCGATCTCGAGGCCGACCGGATGGTGAACTCGTTCGTCGCCGCGAAGGATCTCGAGTCCGAGATGACGGTCGTGCGCAACGAATTCGAGTCGGGCGAGAATGATGCCGGCAGCATTCTCCGCGAACGGATCATGAGCACCGCGTTTCTCTGGCACAACTACGGCAACAGCACGATCGGCTCGCGTGCGGACATCGAGAATGTGCCGATCGAGCGGCTGCAGGCGTTCTACCGTCGCTACTACCAGCCGGACAATGCGGTACTGGTCGTGGCGGGGAAGTTCGACCAGGCAAAGACGCTGCAGCAGGTCAATGCACGATTCGGCCGGATCGCGCGACCGGTGCGTTCCCTCGATCGCGGCAACCTGTTGTACAGCACGTATACGCGCGACCCGGTGCAGGATGGCGAACGCTCGGTGACGCTGAAGCGTGTCGGTGACAATCAGGTGGCGATGGTGGCCTACCACATCCCGTCGCTGGCGCATGCCGACAATGCCCCGCTGCAGGTGCTCGCCACGATTCTGGGCGCGCGACCGAATGGTCGTCTCTACAAGGCGCTGGTCGAGGCCAAGCTGGCGAGCGGCGTGTCGTCATTCACGTTCGACCTGCGCGAGCCGGGGCTGCTCTTCGCGTCGGCGGATCTCCGCACCGAACAGAATCTCGATACGGCGCGAGCCGTGATGCTGCGCACGATCGACGGCGCGGTGACCACCACGCCGACCGGCGAGGAGGTGGAGCGGGCGAAGAACGAACTGGTGAAGGGCGTCGAACAGCTGCTCGACAACTCCGAGCAGGTCGGGTACGCGCTGACCGAAGCGCAGGCATCGGGTGACTGGCGGTTGCTGCACATTTCCCGTGACCGGCTGAAGGCCGTCACTCCGGTGGATGTGCAGCGGGTGGCGTCGGCGTACCTGAAGCCCGACAATCGCACCGTGGGTGTGTTCATCCCGACGGCCAAGCCCGATCGGGCCGAGATTCCGGAAGGGCCGGTGATCGAGACGCTGGTGCGTGGCTATACAGGCACGCAGACAGTGGCACAGGGCGAGGCGTTCAACGCCACGCCGGCGGTGATCGATGCCCGCACGATCCGCAGCGCCCTGCCAAATGGCATGCGACTCACGATGCTGCCCAAGAAGTCACGGGGCGGTGTGGTGTTCGCCAGGATCACGCTGCGCACTGGCACCGAGCAGACCCTCACGAACCGGGGAACGGCAGGCGGCATGGCAGCCGCACTGCTCAATCGTGGTACGCAGCTCCGCTCGCGCCAGGCGCTGAAGGACACACTCGACAAGTTGAAGGCAACCGTTCGGCCCGGTGGGTCGGCGGCGACGGTCTCTGTGTCCGTTCAAGTGAAACGTGAGAACCTCGCGCCGACGCTGGAACTGGTGGCCGAAATGCTGCGTCGACCGGCCTTCGACTCGACCGAACTCGAGACGGCGCGGACGGAGCAGATCGCGCAGCTGGAGGCCGGCCGCAGCGATCCGCAGGCCCTCGCCGTGCTTGCCATGCAGCGGGTCATGACGCCGCGCCCCAAGGGACATCCCGAGTACATCCCGGAGACGCTGGACGAAGCGATCGCGATGGCGAAGGCGGTGACCGTCGCAGAGGTGAAGGCGTTCCACGCCGATTTCTACGGTGCACAGAGCGGTGACATCTCGCTGGTGGGTGACATCGAGCCCGGAGAGGTGACACAGCTCGCGACGCGCCTCTTTGGAGACTGGCGTGCGAAGAACACCTGGGTGCGGCTGGCGAACAATTTCGTCCGTTCGGATTCGGCGATGATTTCCATCGAGACACCCGACAAGGCGAATGCCATCTTCTTCGCCGTACAGCGTCTCGACATCAATGATGGGGACCCGACCTACGCCGCGTCGCAGCTCGGCAGTGAGATCCTCGGTGGCGGCTTTCTCAAGAGTCGTCTCGCCGATCGGATCCGGCAGAAGGATGGTCTCAGCTACGGTGTCGGCTCGCAGCTCAATGCGGCACCGTGGGGTCGCAACGGCGCACTGTTGTCGTACGCGATCTATGCTCCACAGAACATCGACCGACTGCAGGTGGCGTTCCGCGAGGAGCTCGATCGCCTCCTCCGTGACGGCATCACACAGGACGAACTGGATGCGGCGCGAAAGGGGTGGCTCGGTGCGCGGGATCAGGAATTGGCGAACGACGACGAACTGGTGAGCACGCTGACGCTGCGTCGGGCCTACGATCGGACATTCACCGGATACGATCAGGCGCTGGCGGATCGGGTGAAGCGACTCACGGTGGCTGAGGTGAATGCGGCCATCCGTGTCATGATCGATCCGAAGCAGATCGTGATGGTTCGTGCCGGTGACTTTGCTGGCGCAAAGAAGAAGGCGGCGACGCCAACCCCGTGATGCTGGTGGCATGACGCGGGGCGGGTGACGGGCTCATGACGGTGCCGACATATCCTGTCGGCACCGTCGTGCTTTTCCCACCTGTCGTCGGAGGCCAGATGAGTGCTGGTATCCCGTTCAAGTCACGCCATGGCCTGCAGTGGCAGCTGGTGCTGGTGAGCCCCTCGCTGCTGCGCGCGGCGCAGCGCCGCTTGCACGCGTCGGGCCCTTCCCATGCCATCGAGGAGGCCCTCAGGCTGGCCCTCTTCCCCGAGCGTGACCGGCGGGGGGAGCGCACGCGCCGGCGCCCACCGTCGATTCATTAGCTGACCGCGCCGTCTGGTGGCATGGTGGTCTGGAGACCGGGTCGGAAACCCGCCGTCGTCACAATTCACAGATCAGGTTGCTCGAGCAGGTGGGAGCCTGACTGGCAGGGGAATCAAGCCAGAAGCAGAGTCATCAGCATGCAAGTACCTACTTGCTAACATCGGAAGTAGAGCATATACTCGGTTGCATGAACACCGATGTCCGAGAGAAACTCATTGCGGCCGCCATGACGGCCTACGCCGAATCCGGCTTCCAAGGGGCCACGACGCGCCGGGTGGCTGAGATCGCCGGCGTCAACGAAGTCACGATTTTCCGCAATTTCGGGTCGAAGGCCGCCCTGATGGACGAGGCGCTGTTTCGTCGGGTCGCTGCACTCAAACTCGTCGACCCCCCCCTGCCGTCCGTTCCCCGCGACCCCTCCGGCGAGCTGACGGTCTGGTGCGAGACCTTTCTGGCGCAACTCCGCGGGTCGCGGGAGTTGTTGCGGAAGGCGATGGGCGCCGCCGAAGGGCGCTTTCACGAGATGACCAACTCCTTCGAGCCCGCGCGCTGCGCCGACCGTGAGTTGCACACCTACTCGCAGGCCATGCTTCGTGAGGGATGGATCGGTTCCGACTTCATCGCGGAGCCGGATCATGTCGAGCTCCTTACAGCCGCGCAGACGATGCTGATCGGTGCGCTCTGGGGTGATGCCATGGCGCGTGAAATGCACGACGACCCGGAGTTGTGGGTCGACGAAACCCGCGCAGCGACGCGTTACGTACAGATGTTCCTCCGCGCAATTGGTGTCACCGGTTCGGCTCATGCCGAGCCGGCCTCCATGGGTCGCGCGAATTACACACACACCACGAGTCCCACGTGAAATTTTCGGCCATGACGGGAATCGCCTGTCACGCCGCGCTCGCGCTGCTCCTCGCGTCGCTGCATCCGACGCAGGGTGTCGCGCAAGCCACGACGTCCGCCCCCCGAACGCTCTCGCTCGAGGATGCCTTCCGGCTTGCGGAACCGTCGAGTGACGACGTGCGCATCGCGCAGAACGCGGTCGTCCGCTCCAAGGGGCAGTATTACCAGGCGCGCTCCACCGTGCTGCCGCAGATCACGGCGTCGGCCAACTATCAGCGGCAGTTGCAGAACCAGTTCAATGCCATCATCGACCGGTTCGCGCCACCGCCCGACCCCAACGCGCCGCCGGATACGACGCCCCAGCCGTTCAATCCGATCAGCGTGCTGTTCGCGTCACCGAACACGATCACCCTCGGCATCCAGGCATCCCAACCACTCTTCCTCGACAATCGCTTCGGCCTGGCCGGGCGTGTGGCGAAGGCGAATGAGGATGTCGCGAAGTACGGACTGCGCACCGCGCGTGCGCAACTGCGTTACGACATCGCCTCGGCCTACTTCGACGCCGTGATCGCCGAAAAGCTCCTGCAGATTGCCGACAGCTCGCTGGCCCAGAACGAACGCACCTTCCGGCAGACCACGCTCCAGCGGCAGGTGGGTACAGTCGCCGAATACGATCTGCTGCGATCACGGGTGGCCCGCGACGCGCAGCGGCCATTGCTGATTCAGGCGCAGCAGAATCGCGACGTCGCAATGCTCCGATTGAAACAGCTGCTGAGCATTCCACTGACGGAGCCGCTCGTCCTCGCCACACCGGTGCAGGATGCCGACATGGATCGTGTATTGGCCACCTCGCGCCTCGACAACGATGCGCGCCCCAGTGCGGGCACCGGTCTGTCGGGCACCGTCCCGGCCACAGCGCCGAAGCTGACGCCGCGCGATACCGCACCGGACGCGAGGACTGCGGTGCAGCAGGCCGTGGCCAACGTCGATGTGCTGAAGGGCACGCTCGAGAACGCGCAACTGCAGCGGATGCCATCGCTCACGCTGTCGACGAACTACCAGCGATTTGCCTACCCGACGAATGCGCAGATCATCCCGCGCACACTGGCGGACTTCTATCCTGCATGGACGGTGGCCCTTGGCTTCAGCGTACCGGTCTGGACCAGCGGGCGGATCAAGGGTGACGAAATGGTTGCCCGAGCGAACCTGGCCGACGGCGAAGCGCGGCTCAACCAGGGCAAGCGTGCCGCAGCGCTGGATGTGCAGCTCGCGTTGAAGAGCTTGGAGCAGGCGGAGGCCAACTGGCTCGCCAGCCGCGGAACGGAGGAACAGGCAGACAAGGCGCTGCGCATCGCCGAAGTTCGATACACGAATGGCATTTCGACGCAGTTGGAGCTGACCGATATCCGCAACTTGCTGATCCAGTCGCAGGCCAACACGCTCACGTCGGCCAAGGACCTGCAGCTCGCCAGGCTTCGGATGACGCTGCTCCGGGACTTGCCGCTCGGGTCCGGCGGCGGTTCGGGGTCGTCGGCCGGCGGCGGGCAGGGTCAGCAGGCGCAGCAGAGTGGCAGCAACCCGCAGGGCGGGGCACAGCAGCGAGCAACAGGCACCTCCGGTCGACCGGAGTGATTCACATGGCAACCACAATGACATCTATCACGACACGCGCGCTGCGCACTCCACACTTCAGGTCGACTGCTCTCACCGTGCTGGTCATGGCTGGCGCACTCACACTGGCAGGGTGCGGCAAGAAAGAGACGTCAGCTGCGGCGCAGGCACCGGAGCAGCCCACGCTCATCACCGCAGACAACATCGGCGTCGTCGAATCGACAACGATCGCCAGCGGACCATCGATCTCCGGCGAACTGCTGGCGGATCGCAGCGCATCCGTGCGCGCGGAAGTCGCCGGCAGCGTCGTGCAGGTCTACGTCGAAGTCGGGCAGCGGGTCACGGCTGGCATGGCGCTGGCCCGAATCGATGCGACGACCGCCAGCGCCGCAGAGCTCTCTGCACGCACCGGCGTCACGGCGACGGAAGCACAGGCCGCGCAGGCGAAGAAGGAACTCGATCGATCCGAGCGACTGAATGCGGCCGGGGCCATCGCCGACCGCGATCTGGAGAACGCACGCCTGACGTATTCCACCACCATGGCGCAGCTGGCCAATGTGAAGTCGGCCTACGCCCAGGCGAACAAGCAGCTGAGCAATGCCACGGTGCGCTCGCCGTTCAGTGGCGTGGTGTCGGCCAAGGTCGTCAGCGCTGGCGATGTGGTGTCGCCCGGCGCGGCGCTGTTCACGGTCGTCGATCCGAAGAGCATGCGTCTCGAGGCAGCGGTCCCGGCCTCGCAGATCGGCCAGATTCGTGTCGGGCAGCCGGTGGCGTTCTCGGTCAGCGGCTACGGCGATCGCAAGTTCACCGGCACGGTCACCCGCGTCAGCCCGGTGGCCGATCCCACCACGCGGCAGGTGCAGATTCTGGCCTCCATCCCGAACAGTGCCGGCACACTCGTCGGCGGACTGTTTGCCGAAGGACGTGTGAACGCCGAGTCGCGGACGGCGCTGGTGCTGCCGGCAACGGCGATCGATCAGCGCGGTGCGACACCGGCCGTGATGCGCGTGCGCGCCGGCCGTGTGGAGCGTGTGACCGTCACGCTTGGCATCCGCGACGACCAGCGTGAAAATTTCGAGATCACGCAGGGACTGCAGCGTGGCGACACGGTGCTGCTGGGCGCGGCCCAGGCAATCGGTGAAGGCAAGCAGGTGCGTGTGTCGTCCGTGAATGATCAGGCCAGCAAGGCGGCAACGCCCAAGGCCGCCACCGGGTCGAGGTAGCACTTATGTGGATTTCAGATTTCGCCATCAAGAAGCCGCTGGTCACCATCGTGACCATGCTGGTGCTGGTCATCAGCGGCCTGTTCGCGTACCAGAAGCTGCAGACCGACGAGTTCCCCGAGGTGGCCCCGCCGATCATCTTCACGACGATCGTCTATCCCGGCGCCAGCCCGGACCAGGTCGAACGGGAAGTCCTCGACCGAGTGGAAGAGGCGATCACCGGGATCTCGGGTGTCGACAAGGTGCAGGGTGAAGCGCGCGACGGTTTCGCCTCGATCGTCACGTTCTTCAAGTTCGGCAAGAATCTGCAGGAAGCGACGACGGAGATCCGGGATGCGATCAACCTCAAGCGCAACGACCTGCCGGCCGAAATGAAGGAACCGATCCTGCAGAAGTTCAATCCGACGGATCGGCCGGTCGTGCAGCTTGCGATGTCGTCCAAGTCGCTCACCGCCCCGCAGCTGACGCTGCTCGCCGATCCCGGCGTCACGCGCGAGCTGCGTGCCATCGCGGGCGTGGCCAAGGTCGACGTGGTGGGTGGGGTGAAGCGCGAGATGATGGTTGAACTTCGTCCAGCGGCGTTGCAGGCCAACAACATCAGCGTGACGGAAGTTGTCGCCGCACTGCAGCAGCAGAATCTCGCGGTGCCGGTCGGCAGTCTGACCGGCGTGCTCGACGAGCGGACCATCCGGCTCAGTGGACGCCTGCAGGATGTACAGGACTTCGCCAACATCGCGATCGTCCAGCGAGGGTCCCAGCTGATCCGCCTCGGCCAGGTGGCCGATATCCGGGACGGCACTGAGGAGCAGCGCACGCTTGCGCTGCTGGATGGCGTGGAGTCGGTGGGGCTCGATATCACCAAGTCCAGCGGCTACAGCACCACCGAGGTCACGCAGAAAGTGATCAAGAAGGTGGAGGAGATCCAGAAGCGGCTGCCCGCAGGCGTCGCGATGAAGGTCATCAAGGACACCGGTGAGCGCGTCGATGCCAGCGTGAGCAATGTGCAGGGCACCCTGATCGAAGGGGCCGCGCTGACGGTGCTGGTGGTGTTCCTGTTCCTGAACTCGTGGCGCTCGACGATCATCACCGGCCTGGCGCTGCCGGTGTCGGTCATTGCGAGCTTCCTCGCCGTGTACGCGTTCGGTTTCACGCTCAATACGATGTCATTGCTCGGGCTGTCGCTGGCCATCGGCATCCTGATCGACGATGCCATCGTGGTCAGAGAGAACATCGTGCGACACGTCGAGATGGGGAAAGACCACATGACCGCGGCGCGCGAGGGCACGGCCGAGATCGGCCTCGCTGTCGCGGCGACGACGTTCTCGATCGTCGCGGTCTTCGTGCCGATTGCGTTCCTCGACGGTGAAGCAGGGCAATGGTTCAAGCCGCTGGCGCTCACGATCGCCTGCTCGGTGCTGGTCTCATTGTTCGTCAGCTTCTCGCTCGACCCGATGCTCTCGGCCTACTGGCCTGATCCGCATCAGACGGAAGACAAGAAGTGGTGGATCACCAGGGTCCTCGATCGGTTCAACAACTGGTTCAACCGACAGACGCAGAAGTACCGCGGCGTGATTGCGTGGGCACTCGATCATCAGCTGGCCATGATCATTCTGGCCGCGGGCGTCTTCTTCGCCGCCTTTGCACTGCCGATCTCTGGCGTCGTCGGGTTCGCCGTCGCGATGGGGCTGGTACTGATTGGCGTCTGGCTGGACACACGCAAGGCGCTGCCGCTGGCGGCGCGGGCGGGTGGCGGCGTCCTCTTCCTGGTGCTCGGCATCGCGAGTATCGGTGTGCTGCCCGGCGCAGTGCAGAAGGTGCTGGGCGAAGCGCGTGGCAAGGCCCTGCTCGACATCCGCAAGGTGGGCACGAGCTTCTTCCCCGGTGAAGACAACTCGGAGATCAACGTCAAGGTCGAGACACCACCGGGCTCGAATCTCGACTACATGCGTCTCAAGGTGCTCGAGGCAGTGCGGATCGCCGAGAAGTTCCCCGAATCGAAGTTCACGCTGACGACGATTGGTGGCGCCAGTGGTGCCGTCGATGCGGGGAACGTGTACATCAAGCTGTCACCGAAGGCTGAGCGCAAGGCCAAGGGGCAGCGGTCGTCAGAAGATCTGGCCGCCGTGCTGCGCGTCGAGATGGCACGCATTGGTGGGGCCGTGGCGAGCGTCTATACCAACGACTTCAACGGTGATCAGAAGCAGATCCAGCTGCAGCTGCGCGGTAACGACGCCCGTGCGTTGCAGGCGTATGCCGAGAAGGTGCTGCCGCAGGTTGCCGCCGTGAAGGGTGCGGTGGATGTGAGCCTCAGCACCAAGGGACAGAAGCCCGAGCTGACGGTGCAGGTGGATCGCGGCCTGGCCAGTTCGCTCGGTGTCAGTGTTGGATCGGTCGCGCAGTCGCTGCGACCGGCGTTTGCTGGTGTGGAAGCAGGTGACTGGGTCGATCCGATGGGAGAAACCCGCAAGGTGCGAGTGCGCTTCACACCGGCATCGCGTGAACGCCTGGCCGATCTGACGAACCTCCCACTGGTGATTCCGGGCCGCAACGGCGCGCCGTCATCGACACTGCCCCTCGGCCAGGTGGCCACCGTCAGGCAGGGGCTCGGTCCGTCCATCATCAGCCATCTCGATCGCGACAAGCTGGTGACCGTGCAGGCGAATGTGGCCGGCCGTCCGAACTCGGATGTGCTGGGGGATATCAACAAGATCTTCACAGCCGAGCCGATGCCGCCCGGCATCGAGCTCAGTCAGGGTGGTGACACCGAGAACCAGCAGAAGGTGTTCGGTTCGATCTTCGCTGCACTCGGTATCGCCATCGTGCTGATGTACATGATCCTGGTGCTGCAGTTCGGCAGTTTCCTCGATCCACTCGCGATTCTGGTGTCACTGCCGCTGTCGCTGGTCGGTGTGTTCGGTGCGCTGGCGATCACTGGCATGACGATCAACCTGATGTCACTGATCGGCGTGATTCTGCTGGCGGGTATCGTGGCCAAGAACGCCATCCTGCTGATCGACTTCGCCAAGTGGCAGCGTGAGGAGGCAGGCGTCTCCCTTCGCACGGCACTGATCGACGCGGGAGCGATCCGACTGCGGCCGATTCTGATGACGACCTTTGCGCTGGTGGCGGGCATGCTGCCGATTGCACTCGGTTCAGGCGAAGGGGCGGACTTCCGCAAGCCGCTGGGCGTCGCAGTGATCGGTGGTGTGATCACGTCGACGATCCTGACACTGATCGTCGTGCCGACGATCTACGAGATTCTCGACGGGGTCCGCAGCTTCTTCGGCAAGCGCCTTGGTTTCAGTACGCCGATGACTGGCGAACACAAGATCCCGACGGGCGCGATGCCGCAGCCGGTGATGGGTGACTGAGTTCGAACGCAGAGTGCGCGATGACGATCGGGGGCGAGCCAGGCTGGCTCGCCCCCGATTGCGTTGCATGCGTCAGCACGTGTGCGCCAACAGCGACAGTCGCTACGAGCGCAACGCGGCCTGAGCCCCGACCACGACGTGGCTCGGCCCACTGTTGTTCACCTCTCTGCGATTCGGCAGTAAGATTGTCGCAGTCATTCCGTCCCCTTCTGACCAGGCGATATGCCCGTTCGAGCCGCCGTTCCGTGGGTCGCACCGTTCGCGCTGTTCATGCTCCTGCTGGCAACGCTGCCGGCACTCGGCATCGCGCAGCCGTGGAACGCGCTCCTCTGGATCGTGGTGCTGGTTGTGGCGCTGGTGGCCGTGAGTCGCGGCGTGATCGAACTGGTGCCAAAGCACCTCCTCATGTCGACGGCGATCGGCGTCGGCGTGTTCATGCTCTGGATCGCCCCCGATGCACTGTGGCCTGACTACCGGGCGCATTGGTTGTTCAACAACAGCATTGTCGGAACTGCCGCGAGCGGCCTGGACGCGGCAGCGCAGCGAGACCCACTGACCCTCTGGCTTCGCGCGGCCCGAGCGGTATTGCTGGTGCCGATTCTCGAGGAGCTGTTCTGGCGCGGATGGCTCCCCCGTGCCGTCGACTCGTTCGACGACTTTCGCGTCCGGCCCCTGGGCAGCTTCACCGCGCTCTCGTTCTGGGCGACCGCGCTGCTGTTTGCCAGCGAGCACGGTTCGTATTGGGACGTCGGGCTCGCCTGTGGTGTGATCTACAATCTCTGGATGGCACAGACGAAGTCGATAGCCGACCTGATCTGGACCCACGCTGTCACCAACGGCTGTCTGTCTGCGTATGTGGTCTTCGCCAACAAATGGCAGTACTGGGCGTAGTCGGTGCCGTGCCTTCTGCCGTCTGCCGGCGTTGTCGATCCTCGCAATACCTCCGGTATTGCTCCGGTCTCCGCCTTGGCAGACGGCAGAAATCGCGGCACCGGGCGTGCGCCGTTGTCCTCGGCTGATGCAGGTGTTCGCTGTTTCGTGACCACTCTTTCGTGAAAGGATCTCTCATGCGCAAAGCTGACGAAATCGACTATCGCCTGATCGGCGATGATCTGCAGGCCGTGATCGTGACGCTGGACCCCGGCGAGGCCGTCACGGCCGAAGCGGGAGCGATGATGTACATGGAGGACGGCATCCGTCCGATCACTACACTCGATCCGAACAACGAGGGCGGTGGTCTGCTCGGCAAACTCATGGGCGGTGCCAAGCGTGTGCTCTCGGGTGACAGCTTCATGATGACCGTGTTCATCAACGAGTCCCATCAGCGCCGCGATGTGGCGTTCGCGAGCCCCTTTCCGGGCAAGATCCAGGCGGTCAATGTGCTGGATTGGGGCGGCACGATCATCGCACAGCGTGACGCGTTCCTGGCGGGGGCGCGTGGTCTGGATGTCAGCATTGCGCTGCAGCGCAAGATTGGCGCTGGGTTCTTCGGTGGTGAGGGGTTTGTGTTGCAGAAAATCAGCGGCGACGGACTTGCCTTTCTGCACGCCAGCGGCACGCTGGTGCAGCGGGATCTGCTGCCGGGCGAAGTGCTCCGCGTCGACACCGGATGTTTCGTGGCGATGCAGCCGAGTGTCGAATACGACATCGAGATGGTGAAGGGCATCAAGACCGCACTCTTCGGCGGCGAAGGTCTGTTCTACGTGCGCCTTCGCGGCCCGGGGCGCATCGTGCTGCAGACGCTGCCGTTTTCGCGTCTGGCCGATCGCATCATTGCTGCTGCACCGGCCGGTCGTACCGGTGGTGGTGCCAGCGGGACACTCGGGTCACTCGGCCGCCTCATCGGCGACGAATAGTCGCTCGTGTGGCGGGGGAATGCTTGCGCTGTGAGATCGTCAACACTGTTCACGCGGGTCGCTCGGCCGTCTCACCGGCGGCGAATGAGGCTTCCCGTGGCGGGGGAATGCTGGTGGTGTGAGATCGTCAACACTGTTCACGCGGGGATCGCGGGGGACGCGGAGGAAAAGCAAAAGGCTGTGGGAAC
>JANPFJ010000430.1:0-1469 GCA_031423355.1 Gemmatimonadaceae bacterium
GAATGTCGTGCACGACGTACCGCTCACGCTCTCTCGTCACGAGAATCGTGTCCGTCCAGCGCACCGCCGGTCGCACGCGGTCAGACGCGCACTCCACTGGCACCGACACGTGTGCACCCACGAGAACCCCAGGCATCACGCGAAACGTCGACGGCCCTTCGAACAGACTCGAGAACAGGTCGCCGCGAAGCACGCGGGAGGCGCTATCCGATGCGGGAATCGTTCCCCCGCGTCGCAGCGTGTCGGCGTACGCCAAACGACGGGCAAGTGTATCAGCGATAAACGGACGTAACGCCGCGAGTTCGGATCCTGACGGCGCTCCTTGCGTGCCGATCGCATCACGCATCGTGTAAAACTGCACGGCGACGCGCTCCGGCGACAT
Source organism: Gemmatimonadaceae bacterium (assembly GCA_031423355.1). GTDB lineage: Bacteria > Gemmatimonadota > Gemmatimonadetes > Gemmatimonadales > Gemmatimonadaceae > JACMLX01. Next base: position 383 of record JANPFJ010000430.1, read on the forward strand.
CGTTGCTGACTTCGAGCACGACGCTGTGCCGACGAGTCCTACGAGTCCTACGAGGAGCGCGTATCGCTCCCGGCATTGCACACGCGCAAGCGCACGCCGAACCCCGCCCCGCATGTTCGACCTACGAGGCACGTGTCGACACCCTCGACGGAGCAAAACGATCGCCCTGCGGCAGCGCCGCGCGCAGCATCCACAGGCTCAAGGCGGCTTGTCCGGCGGCGGCGACAACCGAGAGATACCAGATGTGCCGGATCTCGAAGCCGGCCCGCGAAGACAGCCACAGTGCGGGGAGTCCGTACGACAGCAGACGGACCGCACTACTGATCATCGACGGCACGGTATTCCCCAGCGCCTGGAACATGCCGGAGCACGTGAACACCACGCCGGTCGCCACAAAGTTGAACGAGATGATACGCAGAAAGTCCGCCCCCACCGCAACGACGGGCGCTTCGGGGGTAAAAACGCCGATTGGCAGATCCGGCCGGATTTGGCACACCACGGTGAGCAGCGCCATCGGCACGCAGGCAAAAAGTGCGGCCCACTTGAAGGTGTCCCGAACGCGCGCGACGTTGCCCGCGCCGACGTTTTGTCCCGCCAAAGGAGCCGCGGAGAAGGTGATCGCCATGACGGGCATGAGTATCGCCTGCAACACGCGCGACCCAATGCCGTAGCCCGCCTGTGACGCGGCACCGAAACTTCGAATCACGTAATAGGTGAGCGCCGTGCTCACGAACATCAGCGCGAACTCGACACCAGGTGGCACACCGATACCGAGGATGCGCTTGAGCACCGCGCCTCGCAGGCGCATCAGCGCGGACGAGAACGCGACGTAGTGCTCGAGCCGCAAAAAATAGATCGTCATCAGCACAACGCTCAGGCCAATCGCGATCGAGCTCGCAAGGCCGGCGCCCGCGGCACCCATGGGGTGACCCGTCCCCCACCCTGCGATCAGAATGGGTGCCAGTACAATGTTGACGCCGACGGTCAACATCTGCACCACCATCGTCGGCTTCACGATGCCGGTGCCGCGGAGCGCAGCGCCCATCGTGACCAACGGGAACTGGAGCGCGAGTCCCGGCACGTAGGC
>JANPFJ010000431.1:0-2910 GCA_031423355.1 Gemmatimonadaceae bacterium
GTACCTGCTTCAGCACTACCAGCACCAGGCCGAGCGAGCGCGTGAGGTCCTGCTGCCTTTCGAGCTGGGCGAACTCGAGCTCGTGCAGGTGTCGCTCGTGTCATCGCGCCTGCTGGTGCCGCAGCGAGGCGCCAAGCGGGAGTTGATGGATCTGGCGATGCAGAACGCGCGACACCTGCTGGAAGAGATGAAACTGACGACGGATGAGAGCGACGAGCGAGCCACAGATCCGGTCTACGATCTGCAGCGTGAGTTGGGACTGGCGGTCGTGCCCCGGAGTTTCGTGTGCTTTGACATCTCGCATGCGCAGGGTCGCGATACCGTGGCCAGCATGGTCTGGTTCGAGAATGGCCGACCGAAGCGCGCGGAGTATCGGAAGTTCAAGGTCGAGGGCGCGTGGGGGAACGATGACTTCGCCTCAATGAATGAGGTGGTGACGCGCTACTTCACGCGACGCGCGGCGGATGCGCTGCCGCTCCCGGATCTGTGTGTCATTGACGGCGGCAAGGGGCAACTACATGCGGCGCAGGATGCCCTCACCGCGATCGGTCTTGGGGGCCTCGCGCTCGCCAGCCTGGCGAAGAAGGAGGAGGAGGTGTTCCTGCCGGGACGGAGTGAGTCATTGCGGCTCTCGCGCCGCTCGCCTGGGCTTCGCCTGTTGCAGATGGCGCGAGATGAGGCGCATCGGTTTGCCGTCACGTTCCAGCGCGCGCGGCGTGCCAAGCGTACTGTGACGTCGCAACTGCTCGAGATCCCCGGGGTGGGACCGAACCGGCGTCGGGTGCTGCTGAACGCGTTCGGCAGTGTGCAGGGGGTCAGGGACGCCGGGCTGGACGCGATCGCGCAGGTGCCGGGCTTTTCGATTGCACTCGCGACCCGGGTCCTGACCGGCCTTGGCGTCGCGCTGATCACGCCGGCGCCCCAGGTGCCCGAGAGTGATCCTGATGTACGACCACCACAACTCCCTTCGGAATGAGCACCGTTTCAAACGAGATTGACTGGAGCCTCTACTGCAGTGGTTGCGATGCGACCGCCGCTGGTGACGCGCTCGCATCGCTCTGCGCCGCCTGCGGTCAGCCGTGGCTCACCGCGGTCACGCTGCCCTCCGATCGTTCATCCAGCATTGCTGCGCGGGCCGCTGGCCTGTGGCGATACCGCAGCGTACTGCCGGTGACTGCCGACGAGCCAGTCGTTGCCCTCGGCGAAGGGTGGACGCCGATGTTTGAATCGCCGATGCTGGCGCGCGAACTCGGTATTCGACGCCTCTGGATCAAGGATGAGGGCCAGAATCCCACGGCGTCCTTCAAGGCACGAGGCATGGCGCTCGCGATGACGCGTGCGCGAGCGTTCGGCGTGAAGGGCGTGACGGTGCCGACCGCGGGAAACGCTGGCGCCGCGCTCGCGGCCTATGCCGCTGCCGCGGGCGTGCCAGTGCGCGTCTACGCGCCGCGCACCACGCCGCCACCGATCCTCGATACCGTCCTCGCATTCGGGGCCACCCTGATTCTCGTTGACGGGCATATTGGTGATGCGGGCCGCGAGGCGCGGGAATATGCCGCAGAGCACGAGTGGTTCAACGTTGCGACGCTGCGTGAGCCGTACCGGGTGGAGGGCATGAAGACGATGGGGTACGAGATGGCCGAGCAGCTCGGATGGCGGCTGCCCGACGCATTCGTGTATCCGACGGGTGGGGGGGAAGGAACCATCGGGATCTGGAAGGCCATCGCTGAGATGCAATCGGCGGGGTGGCTCGATCCGGCCGAACGCAGACCCAGAGTCGTGGTGGCACAGGCCGCTGGATGCGCACCGATCGTCAGGGCATTTGAAGCCAACCAGACACAGGCCGAGCCGTGGCTCGACCCGGTCACCTATGCGAGTGGCTTGCGGGTGCCGACGCCACTCGGTGATCGTCTGCTCCTGCGCGCTTTGCGTGAGAGCGATGGCGCCGCCGTCGCAATCGACGACGTGGTGACCCGCGTGCAGACCGCACGATTGGCGTCGGCAACCGGCGTGGATGCCGCGCCGGAAGGCGGGTGTGCGTTGGCCGCAATCGCTGTGCTCGTCGAGCGCGGCACTCTGGGCGACGAGAGCGAGGTCGTGTTGTTCAACACCGGCAGCGGCGCCAGCTACCGTTGGCGTTCCTGATCGCGCCGCGCGATCCGTTCCGTCGGTTATATTTTGCGTTTGCGGGTAACACCGGCAGCTGTCTTGCAGGCGATACTACGGCTCGGCCTGCCGAGCTCGACAATACGACATCTGGAGATCTGACGAATGGCTTTGTGGACCACTCGCCGCGGCGCGGCACAGGTGCTGACTGCAGTCCTCGCGTGTGCAGGCTCGCTCGGCGCGCAGGCGCCGAAGTGTGATCTTCCGCTGCAGACGCATCCGAAAATGTTTACGGCAGGGGTGCTCTTCAACGGCGTCTTCAAGCCCGCGGCGAAGCCCGAGGAGAAGGCCAAGGCGCTCGCTTCGACGATCAAGGCTCTCACGGATGACGTGACGCTCTTCCCCGCGCCAGTCCAGCCGAGCCGCAACTTTCTGCTGAGCCAGGTGCTGCTGGTCTGGCTGGATCAACCCGGCACCAATCTCGTCGAGAGCCGTGCGAAGCTCGGTTACACTGCCAACGCTGCCGGCACGCAGGACATCGCAGCTGCGATCGACACAGCCTACACTGCGATCCGCACCGCCAAGCCGGAATGCTCGGACTCGTTGAAGCTGTATACGAATGGACTCTGGGGCCAGTTGATCAACAAGGCCGTGAACTTCACCAACTCACAGCAGCTCGATTCCGCCGAGTTCTATGCGCGCCACTCGCTGCTGTTCGACAAGAAGCAGTACTTCGCCTACAACATCATGTCCAACATCGCCCTCACCAAGGACGATACGACGATGATGACGGAGTGGTTCAGC
>JANPFJ010000432.1:0-1295 GCA_031423355.1 Gemmatimonadaceae bacterium
GATTGCTGTACTACGTGATGCCCGTCGTCACCGGCGAGACGCTGCGCGCGCGCCTCGAACGCGAACGCCAGCTGCCGATCGCCGAGGCCGTGCGCATCGCCCGCGAGGTGGCGAGTGCGCTCGACTATGCACATCGCCAGAACGTGATCCACCGCGACATCAAGCCGGAGAACATTCTCTTGCATGATGGCAGCGCCCTCGTGGCCGACTTCGGCATCGCGCTCGCCGTGCAAAGCGCGGGTGGCCAGCGCATGACGCAGACGGGCCTGAGCCTCGGCACCCCGCAGTACATGAGCCCCGAGCAGGCGATGGGCGAGAAGACCATCGACGCCCGGAGCGACATCTACGCACTGGGTGCCGTGTTGTATGAAATGCTCATCGGCGAGCCGCCGTTCAGTGGCGCCACGGTGCAGGTGATCGTCGCCAAGGTGCTCACCGAGCGGCCGACGCTCCCTACCGCACTGCGCGATACCATCCCGCCGCATGTCGAGTCCGCGGTGCTGACCGCGCTGGCGAAATTGCCGGCGGATCGATTCGAGAGCGCGAAGACATTTGCCGACACGCTGACGAATCCCACTTTCACGGACGTCGCAGCGGCTGGCCGGTCGCGAGGAATGGCTGCCGCATCGACGACGTCGGTGGCCGCGCGCTGGGGGCTGGTGGGCTGGGTGGTTGGGATCGCCGGTCTGGCGGTCGCCGCGTGGGTGTGGCGAGGGACGGGTCGGCAGGACGACCAGCCGGCGATGCCCACGTATCTGAACGTGGCGCTCGCCGACTCCACGTCGTTCGGCAACATCGATCCCTTGGGCAACCAGGTCGATGGGATGTCCCTGTCTGCGGATGGACGCCTGCTGGTGTACGCGGCCGGGACCGGGCGTGGTGTGCAGCTGTACCGCCGCGACCTTGGCGATTTCAAGACGACGCCGATCGCCGGAACGGACGGTGCCTACGCGCCAATGCTCTCGCCGGACAACAAGTGGGTGGCCTTCTTCGTCGGCAACGAAATGCGCAAGGTGCCGATCGACGGTGGCACAGCGGTGCTGCTGGCAACCGTCCCCGAACCGACTGGGGCCAGTTGGAGTCGCGACGGGCGCATCCTGGTGGCCGTGCGTGAGGGGGACATGTTGGGTTGGGTACCGGAATCGGGTGGCGCTATCACGCCGATTCCGAATCCCTCTCGGGCAACCATTTACACGCCGCAGCTGCTTGCCGATGGAAAACACGCGCTGGTTGGCGCGGTGGGTCTCGAGTTCCCCGGGGGCATCCACGTCGTGGATCTCGTGAGCGGACGACTC
>JANPFJ010000433.1:0-21909 GCA_031423355.1 Gemmatimonadaceae bacterium
GCAGCACACCCGCGTCCGGATGCTGGCGCGGGCGATCGTCGACATCCGGCTGCACCTAGGTCACTTCACGTTCAGCGACGCGGTGCAGTACTATCAGGAGGTCGTCGGCATGCCGATCGAGGTGGCGACGGCAGAGACGACGAAGAATTCGATGTTTCCGTGTACCGCGATCATGTACTGGCTCGGGACGAGTCGCATTCTGAGGCTCCGCGAGCAGATGAAGTCAGAACACGGCGACCGATTCTCGATGCGGGCGTTTCACGATGAACTGTTGTCGCGCGGCGCGATTCCAGTCCCGCTGGTTGCCACCCTTATGACGGAGACGCCTGCGTGAAGCGGTCGCTGATCGGTTCTCTTCCGCTGGCACTCGTCCTCACCGCCTGCGGTGGCGGTGGCGGTGACACCCCGCGAGCGCCGAAAGCGGTCGGCGATCTGCTCACGATCGGCTATGATCGTGAACCCGACACGATGAATCGCTACGCGACGCACATTCTCGAGGACATCGAGTCGTGTGTGGTGGAAGGTCTGGTCGTGAACGACGAGAAGATGAACATCATCCCCGTGCTGGCGCTCGAAGTGCCGACCATCGGGAATGGTGGCGTGACGATCCGGCCAGACGGCGGCATGGATGTCACCTGGAAGCTCCGGCCAGGGGTGAAGTGGCACGATGGCGTGCCGCACACCTCGGCCGATGTGAAGTTCACCGTCGACGCCATCAACAAGGGCGACTGGAAGCCGGAGAGTGTCGATGGCTTCGACCGGATCGCGTCGGTGGAGACGCCAGACTCGCTGACGGCCGTGGTGCACTACCGTGAAGTGTATGCACCGTACCGCCTGCAGTTCGTTCGTGGGACGCTGCCGAAGCACATCCTCGACGGCAAGAGCATCGACGCGGCCACCGACTACAACCGCAAGCCGCTTGGCACGGGGCCGTACCGTGTCGTCGAATGGAAGACCGGCGAGTACATCCTGCTCGAAGGCGTGCCGAACTACTGGCGCGGCGCGGAGTTTCCGAAGATCAAGCGCCTGCTGTTCAAGTTCCTGCCGAATACCACCACGCGCATCAACCAGCTCAAGTCGGGTGAGGTGCAGCTGGTGGCACTGGTGCCATGGGACAAGGTGCGTGAACTGCGCGGCCTGCCCGACGTCCGCCTGAATCAGGTGGTGGGCAATGGGTATGAGCATGTGACGCTGAACCAGAAGCGCTTCACGCCGTTCGCCGATGTCGTGGTGCGCCGGGCGATGGCCCATGCCATTGATCGCGATCTGATCGTGAACACACTGCTCGACAGTCTGGTCACCGTCGTCAACGGCCCGATCCAGCCGTTGTCGAGCGCCTACGAGAAGGACGTCACCACCTATCCGTTCGATCCGGCGCGCGCACGGGCCCTGCTCGACTCGGCCGGCTGGATCACTGGCGCGGATGGGATTCGCGCGAAGGGGGGCAAGCGCCTCGCGTTCACGTTGATCACACAGTCAGGCTTTGCGATCCGCGAGAATGTTTCGCAGACGCTGCAGAAGCAGTTCCGCGACGTCGGGATCGATGCCAGCGTCCGCCTGATCGACGGCACCTCGATCAGCAGCGTCTGGTTCAAGGGCGACTTCGATGCGATGCTGCACTGGTGGCAGCAGGGCGCTGATCCCGAGATGACGCTGTTCTTTGCGGCCGACCGCATGCCGCCGGCGGGTCGGAACATCAACTACTTCAAGGACGATTCGCTGACTGCGATGCTCTACGCGTCGGATCGCACCGCCGACGAGGAGAAGCGCATCGCCCTGCTGAAGGCAGCACAACGGCGCCTCGCGGTGCTCATTCCGGAATTGCCGCTCTACAACACCGCGAAGGTCGACGCCGTGCCCGCTCGGTTGACGGGCTTCACCGGCAATCCCACCAATGCGGGTCCGTTCTGGAATGTGTACCAGTGGCAGCTGACCGCGCGCTAGGGCTTCGCTCGTCGTGCTGGTCGATCGGGCAGCCCAGCGTGAGTGAGGGAGTGCGGTGATCCGCTTCGTCCTCCGACGGCTGCTGCAGAGCGTGCCGCTGCTGCTCGTCATCTCGCTGCTGATCTTCACGCTGATTCATGCCGCGCCGGGTGGGCCGCTCTCCACCTATCTCGAGAACCCCAATGTACGGCCCGAGGACATCGAGCGGCTGCGCAAGGCCATGGGCCTCGATCGGCCGCTTGGCATGCAATACCTCTCGTGGCTGGCGGCGTTCGTTCGCGGCGACTGGGGCTTCAGCTACGCGGACGGCCGGCCCGTGCTCGATCGGCTGGTCGAACGGATTCCGGCCACCCTCGAGCTGATCGGCGTGGCATGTGCGATGGCGCTGATCGCCGCGCTGCCGGCAGGAATTCTGGCGGCGGTCAATCGCCGCTTCGATCGCGTCAGCTCGGTGTTCGCCGTCGCCGGCATCTCGCTGCCGGTGTTCTGGTTCGGCCTGGTGCTGCAGCTGGTGTTCGCCGGCGCACTCGGATGGCTGCCATCATCCGGCCGCGCATCCTTCGATGGCGGCGATCTCGCGGATCGTCTCGCACATCTCATTCTCCCGGCGACGGTGCTGGCCGCGGCCCTCTCCGCCGCCTGGTCACGCTATCTTCGCCGCGCGATGCGTGACACGGTGGCACGCCCGTTCATTCGCGCGGCGCGTTCGCGTGGGCTCACTGAACGCACGCTGCTGCTCCATCATGCGTTGCCGAACGCGCTGCCGACGTTCGTCACCGTCGTGCTGCTCGACATCTCGATGCTGGCATCGGGCGCGGTGGTCACCGAGAGCATCTTCGCCTGGCCCGGCATCGGCAGCCTGTTCACCGAAGCACTCGGCAAGCGGGATTACGCCGTGCTGATGGCGTTCCTGATGTGCGGCTCGGTGGCAGTGATGGTGCTCAATCTGGTGGCGGATCTGGCAGTACACGCGCTCGACCCGCGCACGCGGGAGGCCGCATGAACGCCGCCTCGCTCTCCAACGCCGGCGCCGCCGCCGCGACCCGTCGTGCTCCCCGTGTGGCGGCATACCTGCTGGGCGCGCTCGTACTCGGTGCCGTGCTGGCCCCGGCGCTTGCCCCGTTTGCGGTGGACGCGCTCGACCTCGCCAATCGACGCGCCGCTCCGTCACCACTGCACTGGTTCGGCACCGATGAACTGGGCCGCGATGTGATGACGCGGGTCCTCTTCGGTGCACGAGTCTCGCTGGCAATTGGGCTCGTCTCGGCCCTCGTCAGTGCGGCGATCGGGGCCGCCGTCGGTGCGACCGCAGGGTATGCCGGCCGCGTCGTCGACGACATCCTGATGCGGGTCACCGATGCGATGCTGGCAATCCCGCGCCTGCCACTGCTGATGATCACCGCGGCAGTGCTGCAGCCAAGCGTTCCCGTGCTGGTGCTGCTGGTGGGCCTGGCCGGTTGGATGGAGACAGCGCGTGTCGTCCGGGCCGAAGTGCTGTCACTGGCCGCACGGGATTTCGTGGCCGCCGCGCGCGCAATGGGTGCCACACCGCTGCGGGTCGTGCTTCGCCATGTGCTGCCTGGCGTCATCCCCGCCGCTGCCGTTGCCACCACGCTCGCGGTCGGCCGCGGCATTCTGCTGGAGAGTGCCCTGAGTTTCTTTGGCGTCGGGGTGCAACCACCCACGGCAAGCTGGGGCAACATGTTGTATCAGGCGCAGACCACGATGACCAGCGAACCGTGGCTGGCCATCTTCCCGGGCGCGATGATTTTTGTCACGGTTCTCGCGTGCAACGCGGTTGGCGACGCGATCGGCGCAGCACGGGGCTGAGGCCACTGGCCGCCTGCCCGACGTGGCGCGCGCCGCGTTCAGGTCATCAGTAGCCGCGATCGCGGTCCACGATCCATCGCGGCGTCTCGCCGCGCTCGAACATCGTCAGACACTCGACAAAACCGTGCACGGCTCCCTCGATCGTCGTCAGGCCTGACACGTGCGGTGAGATCATGACCCGCGGATCGTCCCAGAGCGGCGACGTCGCCGGCAACGGTTCGATTTCGAAGACATCGAGCGCCGCACCACGCAGCCACCCTTCGTCGAGTGCCCGCGGCAACACCGATTCATCGATCACCGCACCGCGACCGGCATTCATCAGGAATGCGCCGCGGCAGGCGCTCAGCACCGCTTCACCAACCAGCCCTCGCGTCGCCGGTGTCAATGGCAGTGTCAGAATCAGCCAGTCCGCCTCGACCGCCACATGCGCCAGCGATTCCGTCGACAGCATATTCGAGAACACGGTTGGTTCGCCGCGCCCGCTCCGGGACACACCGGTCACGCGACAGCCGAGCGCCGCGAAGAGGCGACCCACGTGCGTACCCACGTCGCCAGTGCCGACCACCACGGCGTGCGTGCCGCGCAGTGTGCCGATGTCACTCGGCGCCCAGCGGTGCTCGCGCTGTGCTGCGGCCAGCTCGCCGATCTTCGTCACTGAGGCCAAGGCGCGGGACAGTGCCCACTCGGCGATCATCGGACCGAAGGACTCCGGGGTGCGGGTGAGCACGATCTCGCGGGGCAGCTCCACGGGCTGCAGCCATGAGTCGACCCCTGCCCCGGTACTCTGGACCCAGCGGACGTTCCCCATCGTCGGCAGTGCTGGACGCTTGAATCCGAGGTAGGCGTCAGCCCAGGTCAGATCGTCGGCGGTGACTTCCGTGAACGGCTTGCCCCGGATCTCGAGGTCCGGCCGCGCCGCGGCGAGTTGCGCGGACATGGCGATGTGCGCGTTCTGGCCGATGACAACGCGACGGATCGGGAGGATCGGAGCCATGGGGTCGGCGGAGCACGCGGCGGAAGCGAGAGAAGAAGGAGGTCAGGGCCAGCGCATCGAGGCGCACGTCGGGACGCGGTGAACCAGCCTGATCGAAACCTAACGGCCGGACCATGCAGGCACGGTGGAGTGCAGCCGTCCACGCCAAGTGTCGATACCAGTGCCGTATGAGCACGTCATATGGGCAACTTCAGCGCCTCACAGGAGGCTCAGGGGACTTCGGTCACTCCATCAGGGTGGAGTCGTGCCGATACTGACCGCGCGCGACAGTACTGTGCGCGCAGCGGTCATCGACCCGGTCGTTCAGCAACTGCTGATGCGATTCGTGGGCGCGCTGAATCGCCGGCGCGCCTATGCCGCCGCGCATCCGATGGTGCAGGCGGCCGAGGCGCAGCTGCACGAATCAGCGAGCGCCGTGCTGATGACGCGGCCGGTCATCACGATTGGCGTCGCCAAGACGGACCTGCTCATCGACGGTGAGCCGTATGTCACACGGAGTTCCTTCGCGCGTGAGCTGGCGACGCGACTCCACCGACGCGGCGTCGGCGCGGTGACGATGCAAGTCGGCTTGCCGTTGCTGCAAGTGCGAGAAATGCTGGCGTGGCTCGCGACAGAGCCCTCCGAGGACCGTGGTGTCGCTCAGGACACGGCCCCGATCCTGAGTGGGATCAGCGTCACGGGCGTCGCGTACGACCAGCTCACCTTCGGCGATGGGGAGCAGTCGGCCATCAACGACGCCGATGAACTCTGGCACACGCTGGCGCAGGTGGCAGGTGCTGGGGTGGTCGAGGCAAACGAGCGTGGCCAGTGCAGCGTTGATGAGCGGGAGAAGGGCCGGATCGTCGAGCAACTTCGCGGCGCGATCCACGAACCAGAGGTCGCACATCGCACGGCAATCGCCTTCGCAGACCTGGTCGGCCGCGCAATCGGATCGCCCACCGGGCAGCGGGAGCGGATCGGCGACCAGCTGCATCATGCGCTGACCAGGATCGGCGCGTCGTCGTTTGGGCCGGTCATCCGGGCGCTCGGCGAGCGGGCGGTACGGCAGCAGTTCATCTCGCAGGTGGTCGAGGTGCTGCCAGCCGCCGCCATCGCCGGGTGGCTGCAGGTGGCGGCGCAGGCGCAGGATCAGCAGATGTCACATCACATGCTCCGCCTGCTCACCAAACTCTCGACGTTTGCAGAGGCCGCGGGAACGCCAACGGCGCAGGGTGTCTTCCGCGGCGCAGCGCAGGAGCTTGTGAACGGGTGGGCGCTCGATGATCCGAACCCGGAGGAGCACGCATCACTGCTCGACCGGATCGCGATGCACGAACGGGTTGCTGCGGGCAAGGCCCATGCGGCGAACGCTGGCACGCTCACCGAAATCGAATCGTCGCGCCTGGTGCAGATGGCGCTCGAGATCGATGTCGCTGGCGAGGACGCGGTGGCCGCGGCCGAGGCCATCGTCTCCAGCGGCCATGGAGCGATGATGCTCCGGTGGGCCGACACGACACGCGACACCACAGCCGCAACGACGCTCCGCATGGTCGCCACCAATGAGAAGGCGGTGCGTCAACTGCTCCTCAGCGAACCGGTTGATCGACTCGAAGCGCGAGGGTTGCTCGAGCGACTGGACGTGACGAGTACGGCCACGCTGCTTGACGTCCTCGAGGCGGCTGAGGCTCGCGGTACGCGCATGATCGTTCGTCAGCGGCTCTCCGAGTTCGGCGACGCGATCGTCCCGGCGCTGTTGGCGCGACTCGACAATGCACCATGGTACCTCGTGCGGAACATCCTCACGCTCCTGCAGGAGATCACGACGCACGCTGGCGGCATTGGCGCGGGGATGGACGCCATGTCTCACCTGCTCGACCACGAACAGGTGCAGGTTCGGATGGAGGCGTTTCGCGTGCTGATACTCAACGCCCGCGAGCGCGATGCGGTCATCCAGCATGCCCTGCGCGATCAGAATGAGCGGATGGTCGCACTGGCATTGCAGGCGCTCGTGGAATTCGCCGAAACTGCCGATGCCCCGACGTCCCTGTCGCGGGACGTCGTGCTCAGGCTGATGGAGATGGTGGATGCCGGCGCACACGGCGAGACCCTGCGGGCACGCATGATCCGCGCGATGTCTGCCGTGAGGAATGATGAGCTGCGCGTTTGGCTGATCATGCACGTCACGCGCAAGTCGCGCATTCTGCGCCGACTGACGCTGGCCGATCCAACACACACGGCCGTTGCCGCGCTGCACGCACTGCAGCGGACTTATGCCAGCGATCCGACCGTCTTGCCGGTGATCGCACTCGTCCAGAAAGAGGGTCACGATCGCCGCTGGACGGCGCGAGACACCGGCAGCAGCGTGGAACACACTTCATGACGCTCACCATAGAGTTCCTGACCGCGCTCGGTCAGGCCTTCGCTGCGCTTGCGCTCTATGGCGACGACCACCCGATGCGTCAGCACGCCGTCGGGCGCCTGCTGACGACTCTGCATCGCCGGCTGGAGGGTGGCGCATCGCTCCGCATCTCGTTCATCGACACCGAGGTGATCGTCGACAATCGGCCACTGTCGGAACTGCGCGGCTGGGAGTGGACGACCCGGTTGTCGGCGGCGGGCATCCAGCGACTCGAGATCGGGACACAGCCGGTACCGACGGCCGCTGACCTCGGGGCGATGCTGGGAGAGATGCGCGCACGATTCGCGGCCCAGCCGGACGAATGCCGTCCCTGGTCGAGAGGCGGCATTCGGTTCGGCCCGCTCGTCGTCGCCACCGGCGGCACTGTGAACCGCGTGGTCGTCAACTCCGTCGTGGACGCGCTCGAGTTCACCCGGCTGAGCGACGAGGTCGCCGCCATCGGATACGTCCACGATGAGGTAACGGCTGGCCACCAGCTGCCGATGGCGGAGGTCGAAGCGATCGTCCATGGCCTGGCGCTGACCATCCACCGGGAGCAGGATGTCGTTCTGCCGCTCCTCGACCTGCGAACCTTCGACGAGTACACCACGACCCATTCGTGCAACGTCTCCATGTTGTCGATCGGCCTCAGCGAAGCGCTGGGGCTCTCGGACTCCGATGCGCGCGCGATTGGGACGGCGGCGCTGCTCCACGACATCGGGAAAGTGCGCATCCCGCAGGAAGTCTTGACCAAGCCCGGCAAACTGACCGCTGAGGAGCGACTGCTGATCGAGAGCCACCCGGTCGAGGGCGCGCGGATCCTCAGCGAGCGCGGACTCGGCAACGGCCTCGCAGCCACCGTCGCGTACGAGCACCATATCTGGTACAACGGCAAGGGAGGCTATCCGTACTTCCGCTTCCCGCGCACCGTGCACTTCGCCAGCCGGATCGTCCACGTCTGCGACATCTACGACGCACTGTGCTCCACGCGTCCCTACCGCGAAGCGTGGAGCAGCGCGAAGGCGCTCGGCTTGATCGAGTCGATCGCCGGGACGGAGCTGGATCCGGGCATCGCGGCAGCGTTCGCGAAGTTGGTGCGCGGTGCCACCGAACTCCGGCACGTGATCGCGGACGCGGCGTAAGGGCAATCCACCGGTTACACATCCGTTTGCAGGTCGTCGTTCGGGGTGAGCCTTACGAACCTGCAGCGCGGCGCCCCTGCGGCGGACGGTGAAGGCCGGCGACCCTCGGGAGCGCCGGCGCCGCAGACGCGTCCATCACACACGCAGGCGCTACTGATGCAGCTCGCTGGCACGCTCAGCCGGCGTCGCGCCTATGCGTCGAACCACCCCATGGTGCTCGCCGCCGAAGCATCGCTGCTCGACACGTGCACTGGCATCCTCGCTGGTCGGCCGGCCGTCACGATTGGCGTGGCGAAGACCGAGCTGCTGATCGATGCGGAACCGTATGAGGCGCGCGGGTCCTACGCGCGAGAGCTCGCCATCCGGTTGCACCGCCGCGGCGTCGGCTCGATCACACTGGAGCCGGGGCTGCAGACAGACGAGCTGCACGCCGCGGTGGAATGGCTGGTACGCGAGCCCGATGCTCAGGAGGTCGCGGCGCCGACCGCAGCCCATGTCCACATCACCCGCATCGCGTACGACCATCTCGTGCTCGACGACACCAGACGGGATGCGGAGTCGGCCGTCGCCTCGCTCTGGCGCACCCTCGCCGAGCTGGCAGAGTTCGAGGCCGAATCATCCAGCGACCGGCAGGCAGCGGCCGACACCCACCGCGCGTTTCCCGATGCGACAGGCGCCGAGGCCGCCGGCTATGATACGACCGCCATTCTCGGCGCGATCCGTGCCTCATTGGGCCAGAGCGCCGTGGCCAGGCGGACGGCCGTGGCGCTGATGGAGCTGGCCAGTTTCGGCGCCAGTGCACCGTCGCCTGGCCGCGAACTGATCGGCGCACAGCTGCACTCGATGCTGGATCGGCTTGGCGTGTCCTCCATGCAGCCGATCCTCGCCAGCCTGACGCCTCGGGGGGTGCAGCAACGCTTCGTGCGTGAAATCGCCGACGTGTTACCGGTCGCCGCCGTCGTCGACTGGTTGCAGACCGCGGCCAGCGCCACTGATCAGCAGCTCTCGCATCAGATGCTGCGTCTGATGACGAAGCTCTCCACCTTGTCCGTCGCCACTGGCACCGCCGAGTGCGAGGAAACCCTGCGCGGCTCTGCCCACGAACTGGTGAACGGGTGGTCGCTCCCCGATCCGAACCCGGAGCACCACGTGATGCTGCTCGACCGGATCGCCAACTTCGAGCGCAACACTGGCAGTCGCTTCTCGGCGGATGTCGCCAGCGCGAGCTCGATCGTCGAATCGGCTCGTGTGGTGCAGATGGCCCTCGAACTCGACTTCAGCGGCGAGGACACGTGCGCGGCGGTGGAGGCGCTGATCGCCGGCAACGAAGGTCGTCAGGTCATGCGGTGGCTGGCGGAGGCCGGTGACTCGGAGACCGCACAGCGGCTGCGTCGTGTGGCGACCAGCGACAAAGCGGTTCGGCAGCTGCTGCTCACCGAACCAGTCGACCGACTCGAGGCGCGCGCGCTGCTCGACGAGGTTGACGCCTCGTCGGCCGACACCTTGCTCGAGGTGATGGCGGAAGCGAGCACCCGCGGAACACGGCTGCTCGTCCGGCAACGTCTGGCGGAATTCGGTGCCGTGATCGCACCGCAGCTCCTGTCTCGGCTCGAGACGGCGCATTGGTTCTTGCTCCGCAACATCCTCACGCTGCTGCACGACTCTGCCGCACAGCGGAGCGACACTGGCGGCTCGCATCAGGGGCTCGTGCGCCTGCTCGAGCACCCGCAGGTTCAGGTGCGCGTGGAGGCGCTGCGCGTGCTGCTGATCGCCGACGCCACCACGCGCGAGACCGCCATCCGTCGCGCCCTGCGCGACGAGCATGAACGCGTCGTGGTGCTGGGGCTGCAGACGCTGGCCGATGCGGGAGAGCGCGGGATCGAACTGCCGATGGCGATCGTGGCGCAGCTGATCGCGCTGGTGGACGCGGGCGCGCTGAGCGATCCGGTACGCGCCCGCGCAGTACGGACGCTTGCGTTCGCCCCCGCTGGCGCCGTCCGCGACTGGCTGCTCGGGCTGATCACGCGGCGCACTCGGTTCCTCCGTCGCCTCACACTCGCCGAACCCACACTGACGGCGGTCAGTGCACTGCATGTGCTGACTCGCATCTGTGCCACCGATCCGGTCGCAGCACGCACACTCACGCTCGCGCGACGCGCCGGCAGCGACGCCCGATGGCAGCTACGCGACGCCGGCAGCAGCGAGGAGCGGGCGACGTGAATCCGACCGTGACGTTCCTCACCGCGCTCGGCCAGGCGTTTTCGGCGCAGGCGCTCTACAGCGACGACCACCCCATGCGTGTGACCGCTGCTGCGCGCCTGCTCATGACACTGCAGCGCCTTCTCGCCAGCGGGCCGGTGCGGCTGTCCTTTCTCGACAACGAGGTGATCGCCGGCTCGCGGCCCATCGCCGAACTCCGCGGATGGGAATGGGGCGGCCGGCTCTCCGCCGTGGGCGTGCAGCGGCTGGAGGTTGCGCCGCTTCCCGAGCCGGCTGCCGCCGACGTCGACGCGATGCTGGGCGAACTTCGGCGGCGCCTCGGCGCGATCGGGGAGACATCGGAGCGCTGGGTGCATCGTGGGATCCGACTGGGACCGCTGACGGTGATCGGCACGGATGACGCAGACGATGCGGCGGACCATGCAACCTCGCTGATCGACGCACTCGCGGTGAGCGGGCTCGGTGCAGAAGTGGATGCAGTGGACTACATCCACGCCGAAGTCGAAGCGGGCCGACAGGTACCGATGGCGGAAGTGGATGGAATCGTCCGGGCGCTGGCGACCACCATCCGGCGGGAACAGGGGTGCCTGCTCCCGCTGCTCGACATCCGGAATTTCGACGAGTACACCACGTCGCACTGCTGCAACGTCGCAATGATCTCGATGGGCATTGCCGACCAACTGGGCCTGTCCGACGCCGACTCACGGGCGATTGGCACCGCCGCACTGCTGCACGACATCGGCAAGACGAGACTGCCGAGCGGGCTGCTCACCAAACCGGGGGCGCTCTCTGCGGAGGAACGGCTGGTGATGCAGGCGCACCCCGTTGAAGGGGCGAAGATTCTGACCGCCCGCGGGCTCGGGAACAGTCTCGCGGCCACGGTCGCGTATGAGCATCACATCTGGTTCAGCGGTCTTGGCGGCTACCCGAAGCTGAGCTATCCGCGCGGCACGCACTACGCGAGCCGGATCGTGCATGTCTCGGACATCTACGACGCCATCAGCTCCAAGCGGCCCTATCACACCCCGTTTCCGAGGGAGAAGGCGCTGGACCTGATCCGGAGGCTGGCTGGTGTGGAACTCGACCCGCACGTGGCGGAGGCCTTCCTCGCCATGTCGGCGACGGCGACGGAGTTCCGCCACATGGTGAACGAACAGCCCGCCTGAGGCGTAGATCGGCGAGGGGACGGACGGGTCCCCTTGCCCGTGCACCGCGACATATTTGCTGTCAGGGCGACCCGGGCGGTTCTGCCCCAGGGCGCACGCGCCGTGCAACCCAGAGCGTCACAGACCAGGGAGGCTGTAGTGCAAGAGCCGGAGTATGATGCGATCGTCGTGGGGTCCGGAATCTCCGGCGGCTGGGCCGCCAAGGAGCTGTCGGAAAAGGGGCTGAAGGTCCTGATGCTCGAGCGCGGCAAGAACGTCGAGCACATCAAGGACTACGTGAATGCCACCAAGCCACCCTGGGCGTATCCCCATCGCGGTGGGCGCACCAAGGCGATGGAAGCCGACTATCCGGTGCTCAAGCGCGACTATCCGCTGAACGAGAAGAATCTCGACTGGTGGGCGAGCGACAAGGATTCGCCGTACACCGAGACGCGGAAGTTCGACTGGTATCGCGGCTATCAGGTCGGCGGCCGCTCGCTGTTGTGGGGCCGGCAGAGCTATCGGCACGGCGACCTCGATTTCGAGGCGAATGCGAAGGAAGGCATCGCCGTCGACTGGCCGATTCGATACGCCGAGATTGCGCCGTGGTACGACTATGTCGAGACTTTCGCCGGCATCTCCGGCAATCGCGATGGCATCGCCTCATTGCCGGATGGGCAGTACCAGCCGGCGATTCCGCTGAATTGCGCCGAGGAATCCGTCGCTGGAAAGCTTGCGAAGGCCTTTGGCGGCAAGCGCCGCATGGTGCCGGGCCGCGTGGCCAACCTGACCAAGGCGTTGCAGGCGCGCGCCGCGTGTCAGTCGCGCAACGCCTGCTGGCTCGGCTGTCCGTATGGCGCGTACTTCAGCACGCAGTCATCCACGCTGCCGGCGGCGATGGCCACCGGTAACCTGACGCTGATGCCGTTCCAGATCGTGTCGGAACTGCTCTACGACAAGGATCGGAAGCGCGCGACCGGTGTGCGGGTGGTCGACGCCGTGTCGGAGAAGACGATCGAGTACAAGGCCAAGATCATCTTCCTCTGCGCATCGACGCTCAACTCCACCTGGCTGTTGATGCGGTCTGCCACGGACATCTGGCCCGGTGGGCTGGGCAGCAGCTCCGGTGAACTCGGTCACAACCTGATGGACCATCACTTCCGCCTCGGCGCCGCCGGAGACATCGAAGGGATGGAAGACAAGTACTACGAAGGCCGCAAGCCGACGGGGTTCTACATCCCGCGGTTCCGGAACGTCGGCGGCGACAAGCGCGACTACCTGCGTGGCTTCGGCTATCAGGGTGGCGCCAGCCGCGGCGCCTGGGGGCGCGCGGTCGCCGAGCTTGGAATCGGTGGTGACTTCAAGGACAACGCCGCCACCGTGGGTCCGTGGACCATTGGCAGTACGGCATTCGGCGAGATGCTGCCGGACCACAGCAACAGGATCTCGCTCGATCCCACCAAGAAGGACAAGTGGGGTCTGCCGGTGCTGAACATCGACTGCGCCACGGGTGAGAACGAAGCCCGGATGCGGAAGGACATGATGGCCGACATGGCCGAGATGCTGACGGCGGCGGGCGTGAAGAACGTGCGCACGTATGACAATGGCTACACGCCCGGCATGGGCATCCACGAGATGGGCACCGCCCGCATGGGACGCGACCCGAAGACCTCGGTGCTCAACGCGCACAATCAGGTGTGGGACGCACCGAACGTGTTCGTGACCGATGGCTCCGGCATGACCTCTGCCGCATGCGTGAATCCGTCGCTGACGTACATGGCGCTCACTGCGCGGGCGGCGGATTTCGCCGTCAGCGAGTTGAAGAAGAAGAACCTCTGATGCGGCCCCGTTCACTCACGTCGTCTCTGGTGTCACGGACACCGCACATCCACGAGGATTGATCATGTCATCGAACATGGAAGAAGAAGTTTCGGTGATGGACCGCCGTGAGGCCGTGAAGCGGGTGAGCTTCATGCTCGGCGGCATCGCACTGGTGGGCAGCAGCAGCGGACTGCTGGCCGCCTGTGGCAAGGCGGAGCGCGCCGCGGTCGCCACCGCCGGTGTCGGATCGTTCACGGCCGAGGACATCGCGTTCCTCGACGAGATGGCGGACACCATTTTGCCGGACACGGCCAAGTCGCCGGGCGCGAAGGCCGCGAAGACCGGCGCGTTCATCGCACTGATGGTGACCGACTCCTACACACCGGAAGACCAGAAGATCTTCCGCGACGGCATGGCGGCGCTGGATGCAGCGAGCAAGACGGCCAACGGTGGTGCCGGTTTCATGGCCGCGACGCCCGCGCAGCGCACCGCCCTGCTCACCACGGTCGACAAGGAGCAGTTCGACTTCCAGAAGGTGCGGAAGGAGCAGCCGCAGCACTACTTCCGCATGATGAAGGAGCTGACGATGCTGGGCTTCTTCACGTCGGAGATCGGGTACACCAAGGCGATGCGGTACGTCGAGTCGCCGGGGCCATTCAAGCCGTGTGTCCCGGCGGTGCCGGGCGAGAAGGCGTGGGCGGCGCACGCGTGATGGTGCGCTGATCCCCGGGCACCGTTGGGCAGAGGGGCCTCCGCGTCGTGCTGCGGAGGCCCCTCTGCGTTTACACCGCGGCTCGACATCTTCACGGCCTCGAATGCAGTACCACCGTGTTCCCTTCCGAGTCGCGGAAGATTGCGATCCCCCATCTCCGGCCCAATCGGGATCTGCTGGACAAACACCCCACCGGCTCCACGCGCAAGAGAACGGTGGACAGGTCATTACCAGCTGAGCGATTGACTAGGCTACCCATGGCGGTGGGCACGCAGCCTTCGCCAGCAGCGATCGCGCCGCCGACACCCGACAGCGCAACACAGCCATGTGAGACTTCTGTGAACGCGTCCCTCTGGGCACCCCATGTCGTTGCACGCCTCGGGCTGACACTCGTGGTGCTGACAACACACCTGCTGTCCAACCCGGCGCGTGCGCAGTCCGAATCCAACGCCGCCGAATCCAACGCCGCCGACTCCGCGACGACGGCACGGCGACTGTTCCGCGAGGCCAGCGCCGCCGTCCGAGTTGGCGATACGATCGCTGCACACCGGCGCATGGTGGCAGCCACGCAGGTGTGGCCCACGCAGCCGGCGTACCTCTGGCAACGCGCGCGACTGGCACTGACGATCGGTGATTCGTTGGACGCCATTGCCGCTCTGGGTCAATTCGGCGCGCTCGGCATGACACGATCGGTGTCGGGATATCCGGCGTTGTCGCGGCTCGACGGCCAGCCACAATTCGCCGCCGTGCTGGCGACGCTTCGCGCCAATGCAACACCTATCGCCAACAGCCGTGTGCGCACCACGTTGCCCGATTCCACGCTTTGGCCGGAGGGAATCGCGTACGAGCCGCGGACCCGGCAGTTCTTCGTGGGCAGCGTGCGGCATCGCACCATCTTCGCCTCCGGGCTGGCTGGAACACGCGCGCTGTGGACCGACAGACGCGCCGACGTCGGTTCAATTCTGGGAGTCTTCGCCGACCCCGATGGCGCACATCTCTGGGCGACCACCGCGGGTCTGCCACAAATGCGTGACTACTCGCCAGCCGACTCTACAATCGCGGCCCTGTTGAAGGTCCGGGTCGTGGATGGTGCGATCGTGGCGCGCTACGACCTCCCGGCGTCGAGCGCTGGGCACACGCTTGGCGATGTGGCGATGGGCCCGACCGGTGATGTCTTCGTCAGCGACTCACGTGAACCGGTGCTCTACCGACTCGTTTCCGGCGCGCGCGAGCTCGAGCGATTCACGGATCCGCTCTTTCGCTCATTGCAGGGCATCGCGCCGTCGCCGGACGGCGTCCACGTGTATGTCGCCGACTACTCTCACGGTCTCCTGCGCATAAACCTGCGCACACGTGCCGTCATTCGCCTGGCCGACGCGCCGTCGTCGACCTCACTCGGTGTCGACGGTCTGGTCTGGTACAACGGCTCGCTGATCGGTATCCAGAACGGGTCAGCACCGGCGCGAGTCGTGCGCTTCCGCCTGGATACATCGGGCAGCCGAATCGTGCGGCAGGAGGTCATCGACCGACACACGGGTGTGGCCGACGAGCCGACCATCGGCACCATCGTCGGCAACACATTCGTCTACGTGGCGAACAGTCAGTGGGAGAAACACGACGACAATGGAGTGCGCGTACCAGGGACCCGGCTCGCCCCTGCCGTCCTGCTCGAGCTACCGCTACGGCCCTGATCCGGCTTCTCCGCCCTGGCGCTGTGCATATCGAAAGTCACAGTGGCTCGCCCCACCCATCAACGTCTGCGTCCGCTCCAGTCTGACGTCCGGGTTGAACCCCTCGATCAGCGCACCATCCCGATTGCACGACAGGATGGCGCCAAGCTCCGGGATCCCCAGCTCCCGGTACATCTCGGCGTAGCGGCACCGCGTCACGTCGAACGACAGCGCCGACTCGCTCACCTCATGCACGTCGAGCGTGAGGGCTTCGTTGGCCGTCCAGCGATCGAGCGTGCCATGCAACACCGGCAACGACCGTCCGCCGCTGTGCGCAGCCAGCTCGTTGCCCTGCTGCCGCGCAATTGAGACAATCACCTCTCGTGCAATCTGGTGCACGCGCTCGGTACCAAACTCTGCCGCCATGGCACTGAGCAGTGGCGCGACGATTCGCGCTTCGATCAAGCGTCGGTTCAGTACTCCGATCTGATTCAGTTCGGCGTCCGTGGGGAGGCTCACTTCGTCACCACCGCGCAGGCGCCGGCGGTGTAGATCAACGCGCTGGTGAGGCGGCCATGCAGCCAGTCGCTCTCGTCCCGGCGCAGATCCTTCTCGTGCAACGGCAAGCGGATGCTCCCTGCTCCGTCACCGGCGTTCTTGAGAATCAGGCCGCGGACGCGCTGATACGGGGACGAATCAAGTCGCATGGTGTCGGGCATCGGAGTCATGACGGGAGCGGGGCGAGAGACGACAACTCAAGGTGCGTGGCGCGGCGGCCCCACGGAGGAGTTTTCAGAATCGCGATGGCAGTGAGGCCGGCGATCACGGCGGAGCCGGCCGCGCATGTGCCTGTGCGGTCGACGGCGACACCCACCATCGGTCGTGCCAGAATACCCAGCGAGTACAAGAGTTGATACAATCGGAAGCCCTCGTGCGCCAGTCGGATCGCTCGGGGATGTCATGCGCCGCGACCGGGCGTATCTCCCGGAGGCAGCGGTAGGCGCCGTCCAGGCGGGCGCACGGAAGTTGCAACGCACCATCACAACGCCGCGGCGCCTGGCCGCAGTCAGTCGCTGAACGCACCCTCGCCAGCTGAGGCCTCAACGCCATGCCACTCGACCCGAAATCGTGCAGCTCACAACAACGCGTCGGCGCACTGGTGGTACGTGCGCTGCTCGGCGCTGCGCTGCTGACCGTCGCCGGCGAGCCATTGGCGGCACAAGCTGCGACCCGTTCGGTGATCATTCGCGGCACGTCGATCATCGACCCCGTGACCGGCACCATCACGCCGAACCGTACGATCGTGGTCGTGCAGGGCCGCATCGCCACGGTCGGTGGTCCAACCACCATGGCACCAGCCGGTGCCCGCGCGATCGATGGGCGCGGCGCATTCGCGATTCCGGGGCTGTGGGACATGCACGCGCATGCGGTCATTCCTGGCCTGGCGGAGACCATCTTCCCGACCAACATCGCCAACGGCATCACGGGCATCCGCGAGATGTTCGGTGTCACCACCGATGCGCTCCGCTATCGGAGTGAGGTGCAGGTGGGCCGGATGGTGGGCCCCCGGTTCGTCTTTGCCGGGAACATCGTCGACGGCTGGCCGCCGACGCGCCCCGGTGAAGTGGTGGTGCGCACCCCCGCAGAGGGGCGCCGCGCGGTCGACTCTCTGGTCGACGCGAAGGCTGAGTTCATCAAGGTGTACTCGCTCCTCGACTCGGCCAGCTTCGACGCCATCGCCATGGAGGCGAGAGTACGGAAGATCCCGATTGCAGGGCACGTGCCGCTCTCGGTGTCGGCGGTGCATGCGGCGGCGATGGGGCAGAAGAGCACCGAGCATCTGGAAGGCGTCACCGCGGGCTGCGCGACGGGCGAGAACGCGATCGTTGACGCCGCCGTGTCGTGGCTGCGCTCGCGGGCGCTCGACAGCGCCAACGCCCCCTCGTTGATGTCGGAAATGAATCGGCGCGCGGGCCCGATGACTGCGACATATGATGTCGCGAAGTGCGACGCCCTGTTGCGGCAGCTTACCTCGCTTGGCATGTGGCAGGTTCCGACGCTTGGCGTGCTGCGCGCCGTCTCGCGCCTGAGTGATCCAGCACTCGTCCGGGCAGAGCGAACGAAGTACCTGCCGCCCATGCTGCAGCAGATGTGGAGCGGGATGAGCGCCCGCATGGGCACGGGTGCCGACACATCGCGTCGCACTTTTCATCGCGACATCGAGCGGGGGATCGTGCGACGCATGGGCGTGCTCGATCTCTCGGTGCTGGCTGGCACCGACTCACCGAACCCGTTCACCTATCCCGGCTTCGGACTGCACGACGAGCTCGAACACCTGGTCGACGCCGGCCTGACACCGCTGCAGGCGCTCCGAGCGGCGACCTGGAATCCCGCGGCGTACTTCGCTGCAACCGACTCGATGGGCACCATTGCCCGCGGCAAGGTGGCCGACATCGTGCTGCTGAACGCCAATCCGCTGCTGGAGATCGGCAATACTCGCCAGATTCGCGCGGTGATTGCCGACGGCCGTGTCTTCGATCGCGCCGCGCTTGATGCGCTGCTGGTGGAAGTTGCTCGTGTGAACGCTGCGCCCTCGCCTGCCCCTCCCCCACCCCCGCCCCGCTGACCCGACTGAGGTTCTGCAGTACTACGTCGCCTGACTCGCGCGCTGTTTTCGTTTGCCCTCTGCCAGCCGGCGGTCCCCGTGGCGCAGGGCGTCTGCTGTTCATGATGGGCGGACTCGTGGACGGGCCACGGCCGATCCGGCCACCGCGGCCGTTCTCGCTCACCGCGTCAGAGCGGGCGCCGGGCATCGTGCGTTGGATGAAGGCGGGTGGTGCGGACAACATCAAGGCGTATGTTGGGCTCACGGAATCCCTGGTTGCCGCGCTGGTGAGAGCCGGCGGCATGCGGCACGCGGGGCGGATACGGCCGCGGACTCTGCTCACACACGCCGCGCAGCGCAACGTGAACTTCCGGACGACCAGATCGGCGCTGTTGACGAAATAGCGAGTCGTGGCGCTCACGGGAGACACAACTGCCCCACGCAGCTCCGTCTCGTCGTGGCACTCGCCCGGCACCGTGGTCGCGCTTCTCCGGGTCGCACGCGCGCGAGTGGCCGCCTTCGGATTCAGGGCAATCGCACCACCGTCACCTGCGCATTCTGTGCCGCAGGAAACACTCCGCTCGCCGGCGCAAACGACACGCCCTCACTCTGCACTGCTGCTGTGAACTGAAACAGATCGAACGTGCCCGGCTTCATTTGGCGTGTACTGATCGCAGATGCACCGGTGAGCCGGTTCTCAGGCGGAGTGTTCGTCAGGTCGAGCAGATACGGCGTGGGATACACTGACCGCGACACCTCATGCAGGCGCCCGTAGATCTGCCGCAGATTCCGGCTCGGGAACTGCAGGCGGGACGCAATCTGTCCCGCGGTGGCCGATGGGTAGTCGTCGAGCAGCGTGGCGGTCAGAAAGTCCGCGAACAGCACCGTGAATCGTTCGCCCGTCACGGCCTCGATGTTGCCGGTACCGGTGTTCACCGTCTGTACGAACTGCGGCAGGATCGATTCACCCTTCTGATCAGCAATCCACCGCAGGAACAGCCAGGCGGCACCGCGCTCCTCGATCGACGCGAAGCCCGAGGGCGAGGTGAGTGAGACGTTCGTCCGAGTGGCGAAGAACTCGAATGCGTTACGGAAGTTCCCAGTGAAGCCTTGGGTGGAATCGGGGAAGAGCTGCGACGGACTTGAGCGGCCAGCGGAGGGACAACTGGGGAAATTGGGACACGGATAGCGGGCCTCGTACACTTTGCCGCCAAGCTCCTCCGAGAGGTGGCTGAGCCCTTCGTTGAGCCACACCTCCTCTGTCGATCGACCGCGCACCAGCACGTGCTGATTGTACGAAATCAGATGCTGCAGCTCATGAATGAAAGTCGACGGAGCGGCGCGTTGCACGGACTCGATCGAGAGCGGCGCGCAGGTTGCACCGCCAGCCGGCTCACCCGGCACCGACGCGTAGAACACCTCGGCCCGGTTGCCCGGGCTGCTGCCGGAGAGGTCGGTGCCGTTGAAGTAGCCCGCGACATAGGCCCCACAGATTCCCGTGGCGAGGGTGAGGCGGTTCACGACCGGAGTGAAGAGCACCAGCGTCTTTCCATTCGCGTCGATGTCGGACGTCGGTCCGAACGCCGACACGGCCACGGGAAACATGTCAGCGTCGAACTGGCGACCGAGCGCAGCAAAGTCCGCGTCGCTGAACGTCGCGGCCGCTACCGGTTGCACATCGACGTAGAGCGCGATGTTCGTCCCGTCGTACACAAGGCGCGACGGGACGCTGATGTACGGACTGCCCGCCAGCGATGACAACACCGAAAAGGTGCGCGTGGCAGGCTCCGACAGCGATCGTACCTGCGCGCCGACACCGGCTCGCGACCGCAGTGCCTGCATGAACGCCGCGGCCCGAGGCGCTTCTGCCCGCTCGATCGCGCGAAGGCGCATGTGAAACTCGTCGACCACACTCGCGCCCGCCCGCTGGCTCGACGCTGTGCTCACGATCGCAGGCGCGACCGCGGCGGCGACCGCCGCCGTGCCACCTATGGTGTACGGGAAGAGCGGCACCACGCTGCGCTGACTGCCGCTCGCGAAATCCTGTGTCGCGGCAAACTGCGGCAACACTGCATACCGTCCCGGCGCAGTCACTGTCAGACCACGGCTGCCGGAAAGCGTGACCGCGCTGAATGTGTTGAGCGCGACCGATGTGGCGCCGCAGATCAGCATCGCGTCCGCAAGCGTCATCGCGGTGCCGAACGCCACGGCGCGGACGATCGGCGGTGCTTCGCACTCGGGCGGAAGACCACTGACGATGCTGATTTCGACAGGCCCTGCCGGGACGCCGCTGATGGTGAAGTTGCCCAGCGCATCTGACACCGCCGACCCTCCCGACGGCAGCAGTTGCACCCCCACACCAGCGATGCCAGTGCGCCCCGGCGCACTGACTCTCCCCGTCAACGTGACGACCGGTGGAGGCGCCAGCTGTTCACCGATGGTCCAGCCCGCGTACCACGGAATACTCGCCACGTTCGGCGCACGCGTGACCGCTCCAAGGTAGCTCACGCTTTCGAGAATCCCGGAGACAGGCGGTGCCACGCCCGTTGCGAGCGCAATCGTTGATCCTGTGACAGGGCGAAAATCCGGCAGGACGACGTCCAGCGCGCTGACCAGCTGCGTGGTGGTCGCGACACCGGTGATGGCGGTTGCTCCGCTCAGCAATGCCGACTCACCCTGACCGGCGCAGTTCGACGGATCGGAGTCCGGGTCAGCGCTGGCGACGGGCGCAATGATGCCCAGCCCACGCACCACCAGTGCAAATGACAACACCTGCACACAGGTTGCCGCCTCATCGACATCGATGCCGATGGCCGGCTGCACGAGCAGCACATTGAACAGGCTGCCCGCTGCTCCACGTTCGAACCGCAAGGCAGCCGGTGACGCGCTGGCGAACGGATTGCCCGGTGCACTCGGCGGAGCCACGATGGTCAGGTTCGCCAGGATCGGGGCCGAACGTGGGATCGCGTCCTGATCGCCGCTGGCGCCCAGTGCGTTGCGGCCGAGCACACCGCCCGCGTACCCGGTGGCGTCCTGTTGGATGACCACGAACTGCGCCTGCCCGGTCCAGCCGCCGCTGTAGACAAGGCCATACTGGGCATTGGTCGTGAGCGCGACGCGTCGAAATTGTGCTGCGCCGCCGACCACTTCGAGTCCGTGCCCGACGCTGCGATGCACCTGAATGTTCTGCAGCACCGTGCCACTACCGACGCCGAACACGCGAAGCCCATGCGTCGCGTACTGGATCCGCACATACCGAAGCGCACCGCTCGAGTCATTCGCGGCACAACCGCCGTATGCGGCTGAATCGAGGACAGCTTCACGACACCCGCCTTGGCCGCCACGCGGCGTGGAGGGACTGGTGCGCGCACCGTGATTGATCGGTGCATTGCCCAGGATGACCAGCCCGTCCCAGCATCCTGGTCGGTTCGTCGCAGTCTGACACGTCA
>JANPFJ010000434.1:0-35810 GCA_031423355.1 Gemmatimonadaceae bacterium
GGGCCCTTGAGCCATGAGGTGGGCTGTCGCCTGCCGTTCCATATATCGATGCCTGCATTGACGCGTACGACCCGTGCCACGAAAGCCGCTTCGGAAGCCCTTGCCAAGCGTGCCGCGCAGTTGATGAGTGAATTCAAGGGCGTGGACATTCAGGTGCTGTCACTGGCCGGTCTGACCGACATGACGGACTTCTTCGTGATTGCATCCGGAACGTCGGATACGCACGTACGCAGCATGGCGGATCATGTCGTCCGGCAACTGCGGGAAGAGGGGGAACGGCCGACCCATGCGGAAGGCGTTGAACAGGGCCGCTGGGCACTGCTGGACTACACCGATGTGGTGATTCACGTGTTTCACCCGACGCTGCGGAACTTCTATCAGCTCGAGCGGTTGTGGAGTGATGCGGAACGTATCGCGTTTGAGTGAGGCTGGGCTGAAGCCTCTGGTCGCAACGGGTCCGGGAGGACTGGCAATGCGAATGCTGCGGAATCTGGTGATGGGAGTCACCACCACACTGGCGCTGGCCTCAACAGCCGGTGCACAAGGCTATTTCGGCAAGAACCAGGTGCAGTTCAACCGGTTCCAGTGGCGCGTGCTCGAGACCGAGCACTTTCGCGTGCATTACTACAAGGAAGAAAAAGCAGCGGTCGAAGATGCCGCGCGGATGGCCGAGCGATCGTATGCCCGTCTCTCGCGTGTGCTCGGCCACGAGTTTCGGGAGCGCAAGCCGATTGTCATCTTCGCCAGTCGCACCGACTTCGCGCAGAACAACATCTTCGGCGACCTCGGTGAAGGCACCGGTGGTGTCACCGATGCCGCGCGGCAGCGCAACGTGTTGCCGCTGACGGGCGACTTTCGCACGTTCGAGCATGTGCTGGCGCACGAAATGGTGCACCAGTTCCAGTATGATGTGTTCGCGCGCGGTCGCGCCGGCGCCAATCTGCAGGCATTGCAGACCTTCTTCCCGCCACTCTGGCTGGCGGAAGGCATGGCGGAGTATCTGTCGCTTGGATCGGATCACAAGTTCACCGACATGTGGATGCGTGACGCGGCGGTGAATGGCGATATCCCGTCGATCGAGCAGATGACGCTCTACCCGGACCGGTACTTCGCATACCGCTTTGGCGAGTCGCTGATGCGCTACATCGGCGAACGGTGGGGCGATCAGGTGATCGGCCAGATTCTCGAGGCATTGCCCAACGTCGGCATCGAGCGCGCCTTCCGTCGCGAGCTGGGCCTGTCGCTGGAAGAACTCGGTGACGATTGGAAGGATGCGCTGCAGAAGCAGTTTCTGCCGACGGTCGTGAACCTCGACCGTCCGCGCCGCTTCGCCGACAACATCCTCAGCCCGAAGAAGAGTGGCGGGAACATCTTCCTCGCGCCGGCGCTGTCGGATGACGGCTCGAAGATCGTCTTCCTGTCGGACGGGAATTTCCTTCGCGGCGAAGTGTTCATCGATCTGTGGCTGGCCGACGCACGCACGGGCAAACGGATTCGCCGCCTGGTGAAGAGCACCACCAATCCGAATGCGGAAGAGCTCCGCCAGCTGTATAGCCAGAGCTCATTCTCGCCCGATGGCAATCAGGTGGCATATGTCGGCCAGCGGAACGGCAAGGATGTGCTCTATCTGACACGCACGCGTGGCGGCCAGACACGTCGCATCGATCTGCCGGTGAGCGGCGTGCTGAGTCCCGTTTTTACGCCGGACGGCAAGCACATCGTCTTCAGCGCGAATACCGGCGGGATCACGGATCTCGCCATGGTGGCGGTTGACGGGACCGGATACCGGGCGCTCACCAACGATCTGCACGGCGACTTCATGCCGAGCGTGTCGCCGGACGGCAAGACGATCGCCTTCGCCAGCGATCGTGGCGCCGAGACGGATTTCGACGTGCTGCGGTTCAGCCGGTGGAAGATCAGTCTGTATGACATGGCGTCCGGCCGTATCACCGTGTTGCCGAATCAGCCTGGCCTGAGCATCAACCCGCAGTGGGCACCGGACGGCAAGAGCCTGGCGTACATCACCGACCGCAACGGTGTTCCCAACGTCTTCCTCTACGACTTCGGCAATCGCGAGCACTATCAACTCACGAATGTGGCGGGCGGCGTCTCGGGCATCACGGAATTCAGCCCTGCCCTGTCATGGGCGCGGACCGCGGATCGGCTGGCATTCGTGCATTTCGAGAAGAAGGGCGATTACACGGTCTGGACCGTCGACAATCCGCGTGCGCTGAAAAAAGAACCTTACCGCGCCCCGGCGGCCGCGGCGCCCGCACTGATCGCGTCAACCGGCGGAGCCAGCGGCGGCATTACCGTGACACCTGTTCCGATTGCGGCGCCTGCCACGTCGCCCTCGGGAGCCGTGGCCGTCGTGGCCGTCGTGCCCGTCGTACCAGTCGCGCCGGGCGTACCCGCGAGGACGGTGCCCGGGCGTCCGACCATGCCTACGCCGGTCACTGCCCTCCCTGGAGCCACGGCACCGAAACCCATCGATCCGACGTCGACAGCGGTCGCTCCGCCGCGCAATGCCGTGGCGGGCGGCCCCGGATACGGCGCCCGCTCGGTCTACCGGGCGAGCGACGGCCTGCGCTCGTCGGATTCACTTCCGCCACGCGGCGAACGTGATTCGACGGTGGTGACCGTCAACGAAATGCTCGACAGCGCGGATCTGGCGCTTCCCGATCCGACCCGCTTCCGCGACGGGCCGTACAAGGTGAGCTACGAGGCGGACTACGTGGCACGCCCGAGCGTCGGCTATGCGCAGGACAACTTCGGCCGTGGCCTCTTTGGCGGAACGACGATCGTCCTCAGTGATCTGCTTGGCAACAACAAGCTCGCCTTCACCGCGCAGGTGAATGGGCGCCTGCAGGATGCCATCATCTACGCCGGGTACACCAACCTTGCCGGCAAATTGCAGTACAACACGGCGATCTCGCAGTTTCCGTTCTTCTTCCTGAACGGACAGGACTTTGCCGAAGTAACGCCGGGGATCTTCCAGGAGACGCAAATCCTGTCACGCTTCGTGTTGCGTGACGTGGCGATCACCTCACTGCTGCCGCAGAATCGCTTCAAGCGGTTCGAGCTCGGCCTCGGCATCCAGAACATCGGACGCTCCAACCTCCGCGTGGCCCGTCGCTTCAACAGTCTGGGGGAGAGCACGCAGTTCCAGATCGTCGGTGAAGAGAACCTTGGCGCATTGACGTTCCTGCAGCCGAAAGCGGCATTCGTATCGGACAATACCATCAACGGGTACACTGCCCCGATCATGGGCCGCCGTATGCGCTTCGCCTATGAGCCGACGTTCGGCAGCCGCCAGTGGCACGAGGTCACGGCGGACTACCGCCGGTATGATCCACTGCTCTTCAACTTTCTCACGGTCGCCACCCGGGTCACCGGCGTGTTCCGTGCCGGTCGGGACGAAACCTTCTTCCCGAACTACATCGGCAATCCGAACGGCTTGATGTGGCTGCGAGGGTACGACCGCGTGAACGCGCTCGATTTCGGGTGCAACCCGAACGTCGGTGCGTCAGGCACATGCAGCAACACGGAACTGCTGGGTGCCCGGGCAGTCGTGGCGTCGACGGAACTGCGCTTCCCGCTGATCCGACGCTTCGAGCTCGGGGTACTGCCGATCCAGCTGCCGCCGGTGGACGGTGCTGTGTTCTACGAGGGCGGTGTGGCGTGGAGTGGCGCCCAGAAGGTGTCGCTCAGCCGGCCGGCCAACTACAACCCGGATACGCAGCGGTTCCTGCTGCGCAGCTACGGCTACTCCCTCCGGCTGAACCTCTTCAACTTCGCGCTGCTGCGGTGGGATTTCGCCATTCCACTCGATCGCCCGGAACGCAAGGGCTTCTGGCAGTGGTCGCTCGGCATGTCCTACTGAGCCGAGTCGCGAGCGATGGTCCCAGTGGGCGCCTGCGAAAAGCAGGCGCCCACTGCATTTCAAGGCGTTTTCAGCCTGCTCCGTCACGGCTAAGTTACGCGGGTGCGATCCCCCCGGTTTTTCCTCGCCCTGGTGCTGGCCGGCTGCAGCACCGCGGATGACCGCGGGGCGACAGGTGCGCCCGTCGCCCCACTCGGCCCTGATGCGATCGTCCTCCGGGTTCCCGCCCAAGGCGGTCCAGCGCGGGCGTATCGCTATCCGGTGCTCGACACGGTCATCTGGACCACGAGGGCCGCCCTCCCACCCCAGATTCACTCGGTTGGGTTCAACATCGACGCCGGCACGCTGGTGGTCAGCGATGCGGCGGGCCTGGCTTGGCGGCTGACCTTTGGCAGTGGCCAGCTCGATCGGGCGATGGCGACGCCACTCGCGGAGACCGCCAGTCTCGACGGCACGAGCATCTTCGGTACCAGCGCTGGTGCAGTCCTGCGGCTGACGCCCTCCGAGCAACAGCCGTGGCAGGTGCGTACGGAGGCCACCGTGAGCCAGGTTCAGCCCCTTCGCGATGGAGGAGTGCTGCTGGTCGGGCAGCGCGGATCGGAGACGATCCTGACCCGGTTCCGGCCTCCAGCGACGACCGCGGTCGACAGCGCGGTGTTCAAGGGGTCGGCCCGTCTGATTTCAGCCGCCGGTGGGGATCGCTACTACCTCAGCGATGGCCCACGCGATCTGGTGAGTGTCAGGGCCCGCGACCTCGAAACACTGGCGAAAATCAGTATCGGCGATTCGGTGCGCGCCACCACGTCCTCACCAAGCGGCGACCGGGTCTATGTACTGGGTGCCGACGACGACGAGGCTCGGGTGCAGGTGATCAACAAGTACTCCGATGAAATCGCCGCCCGCATCGACGTGCCCGCGAGCGCCACCGCGCTCCGAATGGATCCGCTCGGCCGCTATCTGCTTGTCCACTTCGGCGGCGATGCGGACTCGGTGATCGTCATCGGGGTCGCGACCGACAAGGTGATTGGCCGGCTCGTCTCGCCGTGGCGGTCCGATCTGCCCCTCGTGTTCCCCGACGGCCGCCTCGCCACGCTGCGCGGAGACGACGTCGTCGTGCTCACCGCTGACGCCTTCCGACCGATGACAGTGATTCCAGGGGGCGCGAAGGACATCTGGACCGTCGTGCAGTGGAATGGCTTCAGGCGCCGGGCCGGGGATGCGCCGAGCCGCGCCACCGGCGCGACAAGTGACACCAGCAGTCTGGCGGCGCGCGATTCGGCGAGGAACCGGCGTGCGAACGACTCGACCCGCGTCACGCGCCCAGAAACGGCCACAGCAGGAAGCCGTCAGACGCGTTCCGACAGTCTCCGACCGGTGGGCGATTCCGGCCGGCGACCGCTCGTCGTGCCGGACACACAGCCGCGGAGCCGCGCGGCGCTCGCCGACGGCCACCCTTCGACCGTCGGCGAGCGGGGCACATTCGTGGTCCAGTTTGCGGCGCTCAAGGCAGAGCGGCCGGCCCAGCAGCTGGCCGCGTCGATCAAGGCGAATGGCGAGAAGGCGCGTGTCGTTGTGACGGCGACGAACGGCGTGGAGCTGTATCGGGTTATTCTTGGTCCTTTCCGGACGCGTGCGGACGCCGAACGCGCCGGGCAGGCAGCGGGTCGTGACTACTGGGTTTTTGAGGGGGGATCGAACTGATGGCAGCTGGTCTCACGCTAGGGCTCGACTGGGAAGCACTCGGCGCGGAAGCATCGCCCGCGGTGAGTGCGGCGCACGCCATCCTCGTGACCGGAAAGGATCCGATCGCTGCGGCACGTGCGGCGCTTGGGATCGGCCGCGCGCAATCGCGCACCCGACGGGTGGCGATCGGCGATCTGGTTGGAGAAGTCGAACCGTTGCAGAGCCTCGTCACCGGCGATGATCCCCATGGCATCGTCGACAGCTTTCTGTATGGCGTCTCGCTCAACAAGATTGCGCGTCAGGTCGATGAGTCGGGCACGCTGTTCGTGATGCCAAGCGGCACCGAGCCGGTGGTGACGCCCGACATCCTGCGCAACGAACGCTGGAGCCGATTGGCCGCCGGGTTCCGTGAGGTCGGTGCACTGCTCGTCCTGGTTGCCTCGAGTGATGCGGAGGGCGTGCACGAACTGGCGTCCATGCTCGATGGCGTGGTCGTTGTCGGTGATGCAACCTCCGTGTTGTCGGTGCCGCGCAACTCGGTGCTGGCACATGTCGACGCCCCGCCGATGGTGCCGACGATACCCGAACTGATCGCGGCCGCACCGGTACTGCCGGAGCGCGGCGCCCAGGCAGCAGCGAAGCCGTCACCGGTGCTGCTGCCAGCGCAGGACGTGGTCGAAAAGCGCGTCCTGACACCATTCCCGGCGCGTGACGTTCGGAAGCTGGGCCTGATCGCAGGTGCGGTGGTTGTCGCACTGGCCCTGGCCTGGTACGCGTACAGCCGATTCAGCGCGCCGCCGCCCGCGACCTCCGTGGCGGTACCGACGACATCGGCCGTCAACGTCGCGGATTCAGCATCCGGCGCAGCGAGGCCAGCGGCCCCCCCTCCATCACCGCAGCTGGACTCTGCCACCGCGATTCGTGTGGCCAATCCGCAGGACTCGCTGAAGGCCGCGGCGTTCGGCGTGGTCATTGTGGCGACGAACGATGAAGCGCAGGCGTTGGCGCGCTGGGCCGATCTTGGATTGAACCTGCCGGCAGGCACGGTGACCATGGTTCGCATTCGGGGCGAGCGCGGGCGGTTCTTCCAGATGCAGGCCGGGGCCTACGGCAAGGCACGGCAGGCCGATTCCCTGCTCGGCGCGCTGCGCGCCAGTGGCAAGTTGAAGGCGGACGCGGGGCGCGTGGTCGCAACGCCGTTCGGGCTGGTGCTCGAAAGCAAGGTGTCACGCCGCGCCGCGCAAAACGTCGCGGATGGATATGGGCAACGGCAGATTGCCGCCTATCCCTTGCTGCAGGCTGATGGTAGCGCCACGATCTTCGTCGGCGCATTTGAGTCGCCCGAACAAGCGATTCCACTCATGGCTGAACTGAAGGCCAAGGGCGTCGAATCGACGCTCTACTACCGGACTGGGAGAAGTTTCTGAGTGCGCCTGACCAAGTTGACACTGCACGGCTTCAAGTCGTTCGCGGACCATACAGAGATGCTGTTCGAGCCTGGAGCGACGATGATCGTCGGCCCGAATGGCTGCGGCAAGTCGAACGTCTCGGACGCAGTGCGTTGGGTGCTCGGCGAGCAGCGCGCGCGCATGATGCGCGGCGCGAAGATGGAAGAGGTTATCTTTCAGGGATCGTCCGCGCGTCGTGCCGTCAATGTGGCGGAAGTGTCCCTGCACTTCGACAACTCGGACGGCGTGCTGCCGGTGGCGTTCAAGGAAGTCGTGATCACGCGCCGCCTCTCGCGCTCGGGAGACAGCGACTACTTCCTCAATCGTGTGCCGTGTCGTCTGCGCGACATCCACGACCTGGTGCGCGGCACGGGCCTGGGGGCCGACAGCGGCGTGGTCATCGAAGCACGAATGATCGATGCGCTGCTGAGTGACCGACCGGACGATCGTCGCGAATTGTTCGAGGAGGCGGCTGGGGTGGGCCTCTACCGCGATCGTCGGCGCAGCACGGAACGTCGACTGGAAGAGACGACGGTCGACTTGTCCCGGCTCGACGATCTGATCGAGGAAGTGCAGAG
This sequence comes from Gemmatimonadaceae bacterium, assembly GCA_031423355.1. GTDB lineage: Bacteria > Gemmatimonadota > Gemmatimonadetes > Gemmatimonadales > Gemmatimonadaceae > JACMLX01. The sequence goes on from JANPFJ010000434.1 coordinate 7,593, forward strand.
TCAGGTGCGTTCGCTTTCCCGCCAGCGCAAGAAGGCGGAGCGACATGTGGAGCTGACGTCGCGACGGTTTGCAGTGGATGTGACGCTGGCGGCGCGCGAACTCGAAAGCTGGGCCGACGAACTGATGCAGTTGCAGGCCCGGCTCGAGGAGTTGCGCGATGCGGTGCCAGCCGCATCCGAGCAGGCTGAGACTGCGGCTCGCGATCGTGAGGCGGCGCAGCGCGCCCGCGCCGCGGCGGAAGCGATGCGCGCGGAACTCTCGCGGATGGCGCAGGGCCAGCGCGAGCAGGCCAATCAGGTGGAGCGCGAGTTGCGCGTGGCCGAGGAGCGTCAGCGCAACGCGATGTCGCGACGCGAGCGCGCCGACGCCGAATTGCAGGATGGCGAGGCGCTGGGGCAGCGGGTCGTGGCCGAGCGTGAAGATGCCGAGACCGAGCGTGTACGGCTGCAGGCCGAACTGGCCGCCGCCGTGGAATTGCTGACCGAGCGCGCCGGTGCTGAGGAAGAAGCCAGGCGCAGCGTGTCGATGGCTCGGCAGGCCGTGGAGGGCGCCGAAAAGACGCTGCGTGATGCGCGCGATCAGGTGCGGCGCCTCGAGCTCGATCGCGAAGGCACCGAACGCGAACTGGCCGAGGTGCTCGCGCGGGATTCAGTGCTGGAAACGGAGATGGCCACGCTGACGGACGCGCTGGCCACGGTGGCCCGTGACACCGCCGCGGCGGAAGAAGCCGTCGAGATCGCGCGGGTGGATGTCTCACGTGCCATCGGCGCGCTGGATGGCGCCCGTGCCGCCGCCCAGACGGCCCGTGAAGCGGAAGCGGATGTCCGTCGTCGGCTGGGTGATGCCGATCGCCAGCGGACGTCGCTGCAGGGCAGGATTCACGGCCTCGAAGCACTCGATCGCGATCGCGTCGGGCTCGCGCCTGGTGCGGCGTCGGTGTTGCGCGAACGCGAGCGGTTCGGCGCGGGTGCCGTGCTCGGTCCCCTGTCGGATTTTCTGTCCGCCGACAGCGATGCAGCCATTCTCGTCGAGCGCTATCTCGGCGCAACGGTGCACGCGGTGGTCGTGCGGGATCGCGAAGCGGCGAGTGCCGTGTCGGCGTGGCACGCGACCGCGAAGCCCGGTCCTGTACTCCTGCTGCCACTCGACGCCATCAACGATGTCACGAGTGGTGACGATGCGCTGGCCACACGCGTGCGCGCCGCCGAGCCGGCCGAGCGCTGGGTGCGCGCGCTCCTCGGCCAGGTGAGACAGCTCGATGGCGGCAGCGGATTCGTCGACTCGCGCGGTGCCATCTACCTGCCGGGCGCTGAATCGGCGCAGGGGCCTATTCAGCGCCGTGCCGAGCTGGCGATGCTCCGTGATGATCTCGAGCAACTGGATGCCGATCGCGCACGGATCACCGCCGAAGCAGAGACGGTGCGTGCGACCCTGCAGTCGGCCGAAGCTGCGGTGATGGCCTGTGCCGACGCCGCGACGCTCGCACAGGGTGAGGTCCGTCGCGCAGAAGAAGCGCGCGCGGAGGTGGAGCGCCGCAGCACACGTGCGCAGCGCGAACGCAACGACGCGCAGCAGCTGGCCGAAAAGCTCGCCGAGCGGCGCGCGTCGCTGCAGGCGCGGGCGGCCGATGATGATGCCAGGGCGGAAGAGCTGCGCGCAGGGCTGGCAGGCTTAGAGGCAGTGATCACCAGCACCCGTCAGCGATTGGTCGGCGCCGACGAGATGCTCGAAGAGGCGCGCGAGGGACGCACGATCGCGCAGGTGGCGCAGGCGCAGTCGCAGGCACGGGTACAGGTGGCGCAGGATCGTGCATCACGGCTGCTGCAGGAGCAGGCGACGGCAACCGCGCGCCTGGAGACGCTGCGCAACGAGTTGATGCAGCTGGCCAATGCCGACTCCGCGCTGGCCGAGCAGATCGCGACGCTCACCGTACAGCTCGAAGAACGGCAGATGGCGCTCTCGGAGCTCGACACGCGCCTGATGGAGTCGGAAGAAGGACTGCGTGCGGCCGATGCGTCACTGCGCACCGGGGACGAGGCACTCGAGCTGGTGCGACGCCAGGCAACGCAGATGGCCGAGGAACTGCATCAGACCGAACTCCGGCACACGCAACTCGAAGCACGCCGGCAGAACATCCGCGAGCGCCTCGAGACCGAGTGGCGGAAGCCGATCGCCGAATTGCTGGAAGGGTTCGAGCCGCTGGAGATGGACGCCGAGGCACTGCGCAGCGAGAACGACTTGCTGCGGCAGCAGCTCGACCAGCTCGGCCCGGTGAATCCGCTGGCCGTCGAAGAGCACGAAGAAGAGGTCAAGCGACTGGACTTCCTTGCGGCGCAGCGCAACGACCTGGCCGAAGCCAAGCTGTCGCTGCTGCAAGCGATCAAGGAGATCGACGCCACGGCGCGCGAGCTGTTCCTGGCGACATTTGCCAAGGTGCGCGAGAACTTCAAGCAGATCTTCCAGACGCTGTTTGGCGGTGGCGAATGCGATCTCCGTCTCGAGAATCCGGACCAGCCGCTGGATTGCGACATCGAGATTCACGCCAGCCCGCGCGGCAAGAAAACGCAGCGGATTCACCTGCTCTCGAGTGGTGAGCGGGCGCTGGTCGCGCTCTCGCTGCTGTTCGGCATCTTCCTCACCCGTCCGAGCCCGTTCTGCCTGCTCGACGAAGTGGACGCACCACTCGATGACCAGAACGTGGGTCGGTATGTCAAGATGCTCAACGAGTTCAAGGAGCGGACGCAGTTCATCGTGATCACGCACAATCCGCGCACCACCACCGAAGCGGCGGATGCCGTGTATGGCGTGACGATGCAGGAACCGGGGGTCAGCTCGCTCGTCAGCGTGCGGATGCGAGGGCGCGGCGGGCAGGGCGCGAATGGCGGGGTCGATCCGGACCCTGATGGAACACCGTCGGGTGGTGGAAACCTCCTGACCGTTCCGGACGCTGCGTCGGAAACGGTTGGTGCGGCGGCGTAGCGCTCGACGCGAGTTGTGTGGCTGGCCCGAAACGACTCCTCTCTCGCGGGGACCGTGGCGCGCGTGTGTTCCGGCGCCGAGCACTCCGTTCACGCGGAGGTCGCGGCGGGCAACGGCGGGGAGGAGCGGAGGCGTTCACTTGCGGTGGGAGTGCGCGCGGAGCGGAATGTTGTTCCAATGCGCTGCAGCTCTTCCCCTGCGCCCTCCGCGAGCCCCGCGTGAACAGAGTTTCCGGTGGTGGAATGCGCGCGGACGTCTCAGGTGTTCCACTGCACGTTCACGCTGCCCCAGCGTCCTCTGCGAGCCACGCGTGAACAGATTGCACCGTGCCAGACGGCACACAGGCGATGAGGAGCTTTCTGCATGCGGTTGACGATTGTCGGCTCCGGGACGATTTCACTGTCACCGACCCGAGGGTGCGCTGCGTATCTGGTCGAAGCGGGCGATTTGAGGATCCTGCTGGATGTCGGGCCCGGCGCGGCGCACTCGATGGCACGGCACGGGATGGACTGGTGGGGTATCACGCACGTGGTGCTCTCGCACTTTCATCTCGACCATATCGGCGATCTGCCGACCCTGATCTTCGCGTGGCGGCATGCCCGGCTCGAACCCCGGTCAGCCCCCCTGACCATCGTCGGGCCAGCGGGAACACGGGACCTGCTGACGCGATGGGCCGCGGCGCTGGGGGATTGGCTCGCAGTGCCCGGATTTCCCGTCGAGGTCGTCGAAATCTCCCCGGAATTGCCGGTGGCGCTGACCGAGGGCGTGCTTCTGACGAGCCGAAGCGTGCCCCACACGGCCGAAAGCGTGGCATATTCTCTCGAGCACGGCGGCAGGCGGCTGGTCTATACCGGGGACACCGGCGATGACCCGTCGCTGGCTGAGTGGGCAGCGGGGTGCGAGCTGCTGCTCGCGGAGTGTTCCCTGCCCGACTCGATGCCGGTGCCGATCCATCTGACGCCGTCCGAGACGGCGGCGCTGGCGGCGGCGGCGGCACCGGGCATGCTGGTGGTGACCCACATGTATCCCCCGCTCGAGGGGATCGATCTGCGCGCCGAGCTTGGCGCGCGCTGGGCCGGCCCGACCGTGATTGCCACGGACGGGCTCGTGCTCGACTGCTGAGGACGCGACGCAATGCTGGTGATGATGCAACGGAACGCCACGCCGCAGGAAATCCAGGCGGTGTGCGATGCGATTCAGGTGCTGGGCTTCAATCCCCTGCCGATGCCCGGTGCCATGCGCACCGCCATCGGTGTCGCGGGCGACGATGGGCAGGTGGACACGTCGCACTTCGAGGGCATGGCCGGTGTGGCCAGTGTGCTCTACGACTCGAAGCCATACAAGCAGGTGTCGCGCGAGTGGCAGCCCGAGAAGTCACTGGTTTCCATCGGCAATGGCGTGGTCTTCGGTGGCACGGAGGTGCCGGTCGTGGCCGGCCCGTGCAGCGTGGAGGGCGAGAAAGAGATTCTGCACATCGCGCACCTGGTGAAGGCCGCCGGTGCCGTCGCGTTGCGTGGCGGCGCGTACAAGCCGCGCACGTCGCCGTATGCCTTTCAGGGGCTGGGGGAAGAGGGCCTTCGGCAACTCGCGCTGGCCCGCAATGAGACCGGGCTGCCGATCATCACCGAGGCGATGGATGAGCGCCAGGCGGATCTGGTCGCCAGGTACGCGGACTGCATTCAGCTCGGCGCGCGCAACATGATGAACTTCTCGCTGCTCAAGCATCTCGGGAAGCTTGGGGTGCCGGTGCTGCTCAAGCGCGGCATGTCGGCCACGATCACGGAGTGGTTGCTGGCCGCCGAGTACATCATGTCGGAAGGCAATCGCAAGATCATCCTGTGCGAGCGTGGCATTCGGAGCTACGACAGCGCCACGCGCAATGTGTACGACCTGTCAGCGATTCCGGTCATTCAGCGGCTGTCGCATCTGCCCATCATCGGTGATCCGAGCCATGGTGTCGGCATTCGCGATGCAGTGCCTCCGCTGGCACGTGCCACCGTCGCGGTCGGTGCTGATGGCGTGATCGTCGAAGTGCATCAACAGCCGGACAAGGCGTGGAGCGATGGCGCGCAGAGTCTGCATCCGCCGCAGTTCGATGAGATGGTGCGGAGCCTGATTCCGATCGCTGAGGCGGTGGGACGGTCGATCATGGGGGCAGGAACGGCGGTGGCCTGAGGAGGGTACCACTCTTCGGCCTCATGCGTCGCGCGTCTTCCCGTTCCGGTGTCTGCATGCTTGCACTTCGTGTGCTCTGTTCGACGATCGCGTTGCTTCCGGCATTGGCCGCCGCCCAGGCTCGCCCGGTGGCTGCATCGTCAGCGCCGAGTGCCTCCGTGCTGCTGACCCGGACGGCGGCGTTGTACACCGGCACGCGGCCGCTCCGGGCGGCGTTCACACAGCGGGTGAAGAATCCGATCACCGAATCGGAGACTCCCAGCGCCGGCAGTTATCTGCAGCGCGGGCCTGGGGTGTTCTCGGTGAACTTCACGCAGCCGGCCGGCGATCGGATCGTCAGCGACGGCAAGACGTTGTGGGTCTTCGTGCCGAGCGCGACGCCGGGTCAGGTGCTGAAGATGCCGGTTGGTGCCGGTGCGCCGGGTGGCGTGGACCTCGTCGGGCAGTTCTTCACGGCGCCGACGCGGAAGTTCACCGTCAGCGATGGTGGTACGGTGACCGTGTCGGGTGTTGCGCTACGCAAGCTCGTGCTGGTGCCACGCAGCGACATGGGATTCACGCGTGCAGTGCTGACGGTGGTGCCGGCGACGGGGGTGCTGAAGCAGCTCGAGGTAACGGAACATTCGGGGCTGATGCGTACGCTGAGTTTCTCGACCATCACGCGTGGCGCAGCGCTGGATGCGAACGCGTTCACGTTCGTGGTACCGCGCGGGATCACGGTGGTGGATCAGGCGGCGCTGATGCGGGGGATGTAGGGCAACCCGCGACAGCGTCCCCGTGCCACGTCCGGACGCACGCGATCACGGCCGTCCGTTCGGGCCAGACCTCAGCGAGAGACCAAGCCAGATCCGGCGCGACCCGATCGGCTGGTTGAATGGATCGTAGCCGTCCGCGATCACGTCTCGCACGAAGGGACGCAACTCCGCGATGGTCGCACCACCGATGACGGACAGCGGCGCACGCTGCAACGGTTGCCAGCTGCCTTCGACGCCGGCTTCCGGCTGGTACATGATCATGCGCGCCGAGCGTCGATCGACGGTTGTTGAATCGCGCGTGGCGGTTGTGATGCGTGCAATGCCAAGATCCCCGATCACCGAAAGCGACACCCTCGCACGGACGACGACCGGGACACGCAAACCGCCGCGCACCAGCCGCAGATCGGTCAGGGTGCGAAGGGGCCGCGGTGCACAGAATGGGGCATCGGGCGGCACGAGCCCAGTGCACGGCGAGCCAATGCTGCGGCGTTCCCCGGAGGTAGCCTCGACGCCGATCCGCCAGCGGAGGGCGCTCTTGTTGATGGGGTGCGCGAAAGTGAGGGCGGCACCATGCTGCCGGCCAAAGTCTTCGACGCGCAGCGTGGCGCGCACGGCGTACGCGGCAACTTCCTGGGCGGCAAGTGGCGTCGCACAGAGCAGCAGGCCCGCACACGATGGCAGCAGCCGACGCATCACAGTGAGTCCGAGGGTGACGGATGAAGTTCTGTCTATACTCACGCACCGGAATATCGTCACACTTGCGACCAAGCACCTCCCTCGTCACACAGCCAAGACATCCCTATTCACCTTGGAGATTGTGCGGTGTGCGCGGCCGGCAGCAGCGTCGGCGCGAGCAACGATGCGAGGGGAACGGAGAAACCCGGCAACACCTCTTCCCCGTCGAAGGCGTCGCCGGCCGCGAGGGCTGTTTCGGTGCCGTTTGCGCGATGGACATGAGCCGTCTGCCGGCGCGGGTCTATCAGCCAGACGAGCAGCGTGCCCGCGTCGAGCCAGTGCCTGATCTTCGTCTGGATCATTCGCGTCCGATCGCCAGGCGATCGCACTTCGACCACGAGATCAGGCGCCAGTTCGTCGAAGCCGATCACCTCCTCGGTAGGGACGCGATCGGCGCGAATGTACGTGACATCGGGAGCGCGCACGGTATCAGGCTTTCGTGCCAGCGTGAACCCGGTATCGGCCGCGCAGACGATACCGATGGGGTTGGCATTGAGATAGGCGGCTATCAACACGAGCATCCGCCCCGCCACCACACCGTGCCTCAGTTTCGCGGGCTCGCGCACGACCAGCCGCCCCCGCACCAACTCCGTGCGCCGGTCGGGGATCGGGTACATCGCCAGCTCTTCGGATGTCATGTACGTGTGCGGCATACACCCCCCGTTGCGTTCGGGCCCCTGAGGACGTTCAGCAACCGACGATATCACAGTCGCCGCGGAAATGCGTCACCATTTTCGTGCAGCGCTATTCGCGCTTCGCTATCATGCGCACATGCCCGGTTACCGACGCTGCTGAGCCCGTGATTCCGTTCTCGCCCGCCCCGACCGCAGACCAGCGACCGGACCGCTTTCCGAGTCCGTTCGATCGCGCCGCGGTGCATCCACTCGCACGACGTGCTGCGCAGGAGACACTGGAGCTGCTGCAGTCGCCTGCGGCCGCGGCGTGGGGCCTCGATGCACCCGACGGTGGCAAGATGTTTGGCGTGCTCGTGGTGGAGGCAAACGATGGATCGCTTGGCCATCTGCGCGCATTCTCCGGCATGCTTCGCGGCGTGTGGAGCATCGAGGGCTGGGCGCCACCGACGTTCGATGTCGCTGCGCGTGACGCGATCTGGATCGCGGGTGACGCCGAGATGCGCCATCGCACACTGGAACGCGCCGCATTCGAGCGTCAGGCGGCGGGCGAACGTACATCGCAGGCGCTACGGCGGCTGGACGACGCACGCGCGGCACGATCACGTGAACTCCTGCCGCAGATTCAGGACACCTATCACTTCGTGAATGCGCGGGGGGAGCGCCGCGCGTTGCGCGACCTGTTCGCCCCCGCGCTTCCACCGGGTGGCGCCGGTGATTGTGCGGCGCCGAAGCTGCTCGCGCAGGCGTACACGCTGGGCCTGCGCCCGTTGGCACTGGCCGAGTTCTGGTGGGGCGCACCACCGCGGTCAGGCGATCGTCGCGCGGGGTCGTTCTATCCCGCCTGCCACGGCAAGTGCGGCCGGATCCTGGCGCACATGCTGGTCGGCCTGACCGCTGATCCGCCGCCGGTGTTCGGCGCCAACGCGTTTCCGCTGTCGGCACCGGTGGCGGTCTACGAGGATGAGCAGCTCGTGATCGTCGACAAACCGTGTGGATTGCTCTCGGTTCCCGGGCGCGGCGCGCGGCTGCAGGATTCGGTGATGACGCGCCTGCGGACGCGGTATCCCGAATCGACCGGCCAGCTCGTCGTGCATCGACTCGACCTCGACACCTCCGGGCTGCTCCTGGCGGCCAAGGACACGACGACGTTCTCCGCGTTGCAGCGGCTCTTCTCTCGGCGTGAGGTCACCAAGCGATACGTCGCCTGGCTGGACGGCGATGTCGAGGGCGATCACGGCGTGATCGATCTGCCGCTGCGGTTGGATGTGGACGATCGACCGCGACAGATCCACGACCCGGAGTTCGGCAAGCCGGCGCTCACGACGTGGCAGGTGCTGGAGCGCACCGCGGGGCGCACGAAGGTGGCGTTCCATCCCCACACCGGGCGCACCCACCAGCTCCGCGTGCACGCCTCGCATCCGCATGGGTTGAATGCACCGATCGTTGGCGATCGCCTGTACGGTCGAGCGGCACCGGAGCCGGGCGAACGGCTGCACCTGCATGCCGAACTGCTGGCGTTCGTGCACCCCGCGACGGGGCTGGCGGTGCGGGTGGAGCGGCTGGCGCCGTTCTGACGGTCAGGGGCGCACCCGGGCCTTCCGGCAGCCGGACGCCCCGGGAATACATTCCGTGGCAGCCCCGTCCACTCCTCCATGCCCACTCCCGCCGCCCCGACACTCGACGAGCAGCATGCGCGTTTCGAGGCGCTGGTGCTGCCGCACCTCGATCGGCTGCTGCGATTCGCCCAGCGCCGCGTGTCGTCCAGCGGCGATGCCGAGGACGCCGTCCAGGACACCTGCGTCAGGGCCTGGCTGTCATTTGACGACCTGCGAGACACTGCGCGTGTCCGCCCGTGGTTGTACCGGATTCTCCGCAGCGTGTTGAGCGATACGCTCGAGAAGTCTGATCGACGTCGGCAGTTGGTGGACATCACGCGCCTGGAGCAGGCCCACGAGGAACTCATCGGCGGGGATACCGATGTGGTCTTCAGCGAGGTGGCGGCGAAGCTCGACAGCGAGATGCTCACCCGCGCGCTGGCAATGATTCCCGAGGATTTTGCGACCGCCGTCGAGCTGCATGACATCGACGGTTTCAAGTACCATGAGGTTGCGGAGATCGTCGGCATCCCGATCGGTACCGTGATGAGCCGGATTTCGCGCGGCCGCCGCTTGCTGGCAGGGACGATCCTCGCCAACCGTCGCGCGTGGGGGCTCGGTGCAACTGATGTGTCACCCGGTGTGCGGACGCTGCGCGGCGGCGACCGGAGCACGCCGTGAGCGATCTGCATCTCAACTTCGGTGCGCACCCGCACGAACGCCCAGGCGACGATGACGCGCGCGAGGCGCGTCATCAGGTGCTGGCGACACTCCTCGGCGCGTATGCCGACGATGAGCTGCCGCCGGAAACATCGTCACAGATTGATGCACATCTGCTGGGATGCGCACGCTGCCGTCGCGAGGTCGGCCTGCACATCGCGATACGTGCGCGTCTGTCGCAGGAGCCGACGGTCACGGCGAGTCCGGCGCTTCGCGAACGCATCGCGCAACAGATGGCGCTGACACCAGCTCCCACCACTCCGTCGGTACCGGCGCACTCACCGAACCACTCATGGTGGGCCACACGCGGCGCGCGAATCGCCGCTGCCATGGCGATGATCTTTGGCGTCGTGCTGTTCGCCAAGCAGGGGCCTCGCGATCGTGCTCAAGTGTCGCCCGTGCGGTTGGCGTCCATTGATGCGTCGCGAATGCCGCTCTTCGCCAACATCCTCGCCGACTACCGACGCGTGACGGCGGGAGACCTGCCTGGCAGGGCGAGGGATCTGGACGCGGTGCGTGCGGCGGTGCCGTTTCCGGTCGATGTGCTCCACGATCCGTCGCTTCGGCTGTTGGCCGCGTGGAGTACCGACCTCGATGGCGAACCAGCGGCAGTGCTCGCCTATCGCTGGCACGACCGGTTGGTGCTGGAGTATCTGATTGCAGAGCCCGTGTTTTTCCGGCACCCTGGCATGCGTGCGCCGGTGGCCGCCGGACGATTGGTGGCCGCCTCGAGCGGTGGACAGGGTATGGTCGCGTGGGCGGCACCGGAATCCGGTGCGGTGCTGATTGGCGAGGTGCCCCCGACTGAGCTGGCGGCATTGCGGGTTGGTGATGGCGGGCGCTGATTCTCAGCATCCGCTACACACCACTCTTGCTGAAAACGGTCGTCGATGACGACCTGTGTTCAGGCCCGCCGCTGTGAGGAGTCGTGATCGATCCCGTGCTGCGTTCTGGAACCCACGCGTGCATTCGCGTCGCTCGCATTCATTTGACGCGCGCGCTGTTGCTGCTGTCGATGCCGTCGGGCGTCGTGGTCCTGAGCGCGCAACAGCGCTCGTCACCGACCGACAGCGCGACCGCTGACCTCGCGTCACGGGATTCGATCGCCGCTCGCCTTCGGCGCGCCGAAGCGGCGATCGAGCTCCTGCGGCAACAGTTGGCGGTGGAAGCAAGCACCGTCGTCCGGACGCGCTCGCGCCTTCAGGTCGAGTTGTCTGCGCGCGTACTGATGAATTCGTTTCTCACGACGAATCGCGTGAACACCGTGGATGTGCCGCAGTTCGGGTTGCCCGCTGCCGCCGTGCCACCGACGCTGCCTGGCAGCACACCGCCCGGCTCGCCCGGGACGCGTGCGCTGGGGCTGTCGGTGCGACAGACTCGCATCGGGGCCGCGCTGAGTGTGGACAGTGTGATGGGCGGTGTTTTTGAAGGGGACGTCGAGCTCGACTTCTTCGGCGGGGTGTCCACGGGTCCTGGCGATCGACGCCTTTTTCCGGAACCGCGTCTGAGAACGGCACGCGCGCGCCTGCGGTGGGACCGCGGTTCGATCTTCATCGGATCGGAGACACCGCTGATCTCCGATCTCAATCCGGTCAGCCTTGCGTCGGTCGGAGTTCCTGGCTTCGTCGCGGCCGGCAATCTATGGAACTGGTTGCCGCAGATCCGCGTCTCCCGCGACCTGATCGTACTGCCATCGGGTGTCCGGTTCGGCGTGCAAGGCGCGATGCTTGCACCGTTCTCCGCCACACAGAACTCCGCAGAGACTGACGCGGTCGATGCCGGAGAACGCTCTGGTCGGCCGTACCTCCAGGGAAGAATGAACATCCGCTGGGGCGAAGGCGCATCACAATCGGGTGCCCCGAGCGACGTGTCGCTGGGTGACAGGGGCGGCGAAATCGGCGTTGGCATTCACCGCGGGTGGGTGCGCGCCACCGGCGATTCGACGAGCGTCAGTCGCGCGATGAGCGTCGACGCGCGCATGATGATCGCGCCGCGGGTGGAAATTCGCGGCGAAGCATACCGCGGGCAATTGGTGCGTGGCCTCGGTGGTGGCGGTATTGGCCAGGGGTTTGGCCGCTCGCTGACCGGCGCGACGATCGGGCCACCGATCCGCGATGTGGCCGGCTGGATGCAACTCAACGTGCAGGCACACGCCACACTGATCAGCGGGGCCGGCTGCGGGAGAAACTCCGTCAATCGCGACGATCGCCCGATACGTCTCGAGAACACTGCCTGCGCGGCGCATCTACTCTGGCGTCCGGCGCAGCCATTGGTGATGGGGCTCGAGTTCCGGCAAGTACGCACACGCTACTCCGACCAGACGAGTCGCGCGAACCATCTGAACCTCTCCTTCGGGTTCGAGCTGTAGTGATGCGCGCACCTCTCCGTCAGGTCAGCATCGTGATGCTGCTGATCGGCATCACGGCAGCCTCTCCGCAGACCGGGACGGTGCGTGGGCAACTCACGCTGCTCGAACGCGCTGGCGGCGCGCGGAACGATCTGTCAACCGCGATCGTGTATCTCGAGTCACTCGATACGCGCGATGAGGGCGACCACGGCATGGTGAGCGCCGATGCCACAATCGCGATGCGTGGCCGCGAGTTCGTGCCGCACACGGCTGTGATCGCCAGCGGCGGCAGTGTGCGCTTCCCGAATCAGGACCCGTTCAGCCACAACGTGTTCTCGAATTCTGAGCCCGCCAGCTTCGATCTCGGGCTCTACCGACGTGGCGCCTCGCGGTCGGCCACGTTCGCGGAGCACGGCGTGTACGCCATCTATTGCAACATTCACGCGCGAATGGTCAGCTACGTCATTGCGGTGTCTGGACGGCACGTCGTGCGGGCCGATGCCGATGGTCGTTTCGAACTCCCTGCCGTGGCGGTGGGAACGTATCGCCTCCATGTCTGGCACGAACGCGCGGGAGAGGCAAGCCAGCCGGTCACGGTCACCGCCGCTGGCGCGACCGTGCAGCTCTCGCTCGATGCACGAGGACACATTCCCGGCGCGCACCTGAACAAGTTCGGTGCGCCATACTCTTCCACTCGCGCCGATCGGTACTGAGGCTCGCCCTGATGCGACCATCGACGACGTCGGCCGCGGCTGGTTCCGGCGCGACCCTCGGACTGACGGGGCGCGTGTTCCTCGGCACCGCGTCGATTGTCGCCGCCGTGATTCTGGCGGCGTTCGTGATCACATCGGCCTCGGTCCGACGCGCGGGCGAGGCGTCGGCGCAACGCGGCCTGGAGCAATCAGCCGACCTCGTCGCGCAGTTCCTCGCCGGACGCAGTCGCAGCCTGCTCGGTGGCGCACGCGTGTTTGTGCAGGGACCGTACTTCAGAACCCTGGTGACGGAGCAGCGCCGGGACGACATCCTCGATCAGGCAATGGAGGCGAGTGAGCAACTGGGTGCGGACTGGGTCTTCATCACCGACGAACGTGGTGTGATGCTGGCCAAGAGCGATGAGCCGAGTGCGAGTGGTGTTGCGATGGGAACCGTACCACTGGTCGCAGGCGCATTGCGCGGGCTGACGGCCAGCGGGTTCGGCGTGTCGCGCGATTCCCTGCTGTTCCAGGCCATCGCAGTGCCAATCGTTGCTCCAGCCGGTGCGCCGATCGGCGTCCTTGTCGCGACCAGGCTCGTCGATTCCCTGCTGGTGCGCGACGTGAAGGCGACGACATCAAGTGATCTGGTGTTCTACGTCAGAACGGCGAACGGTGCGCGCTCGGTGTCGGTGTCGACGCTTGGGCGTGCAGCGGAGGTGCGAACGGCCGTGGCGTCCGTGACGGATCGCAGTGCTGAACGCGGGACGATACAACCCGATCTGCGCATCGGCGGTGTGCGCTACCTGGCACAGGGGAGCACACTCACCACTGCCGGCGGTGACGCCGTTGGTGGCTTCGTCGTGCTCCGGTCGCGCGACGCGGAGTTGATGGGCATCTCCAGTCTCCGTCGCTCACTCGCCATCGCCGGTGTGATCGGACTGCTGCTCAGTTGGCTGGCTGCATTCGTGGCGGCGAAGCGGATAGCGAGGCCGGTGCGAGCGCTGTCAGGCGCGGTCCGCCGCGCGGCCGAAGGTGAGTACGACCCGGGCCTGGATGGCAGTCTGCGCGCGATGGGATCGGCCACGGAGATTGGGGAACTCGGGACCGCATTCGCGTCATTGATGGCCGATCTGCGCGACCAGGAACGGCTGACCGGCTTGACGGCAGGCCGCCCGATCGCGGCGCCGGAGCGGGGGCAGGAGACGCGCACGGAATCGCGGCTTGTGATCGGCGGCGGATTCCCGCGCGGCCAGCCCAGCAGTCGCACAGGTGTTGCACTCAGCATCGGCTCGGTACTCGCCAACCGGTATCTGGTTGAGGCCACCCTTGGGACTGGCGGGCTTGGCATCGTCTACAAGGTGCGTGATCGCGTGATCGGGGAATCGGTGGCACTCAAGGTGCTGCGCCCTGACGTTGTCGCACGTGATGCCGCAGCGGGCGGATCACTGGCGGACGAACTCCGGGTCGCCAGGCGAATCACGCATCGCAACGTCGTGCGACTGCATGATCTTGGTGAGGCGGACGGTATCACGTTCCTGACGATGGAATTCGTGGACGGCGCTTCGCTGGCGACGATCATCGAGACACGAGGCGCGCTGCACCCGACCTCGGTGCTCTCGATCGCGCGTCAGTTGCTTCGCGCGCTGAGCGCGATGCATGCGGAGGGGATCGTACACGGCGACCTGAAACCGGCGAACCTGCTCATCGGACCGAATGGTGTGCTCAAGGTCTCGGACTTCGGACTGTCGCGCATGACCCGTCGCACACCGCGCGACCCCTCGCCTGGCGCAGGACCACCACCAGCTTTGCCGCACATCGCCGGTGCCGTGATCGGCACGCCGGAGTACATGGCGCCCGAGCAGCTGATCGGAGCGGCGCCGAGTACCGCGAGCGACCTGTACGCCGCCGGGGTGGTGGTGTATGAGTGTCTCCGCGGTACGACGCCTTTCGAGGCCGAGACACGGGTGACATTCATCGCACATAAACTCGACGCCGCGCACACGCCGCGCGAGCAGGCGGCGGCACCGATCCTCACGCGGACCACGGCGCTCGAATCGATCGTGGCTCGGATGATGGCACCGAATCCCGAAGCGCGCCCGCCATCCGCGGCAGTGATCTCTGACGAACTGGCGGCGCTCGACTGACGGATTCCTGGTGGAACGATTGGTCAGGAACCGACGGGTCATTCCCGCCACTCAGCCTCCGACAGCGAACACCTCAGTCAGCGCAGCCGGCAACACCGGCGTCGCGCCGGCGTGCGACGCGACGTATGACGCAAGTCTGTTCGCCTGCGCATTCACCTCGGCCAGGGGCCAGCCGTTGAGCAGTCCGAGCGTCATTGCCGCCGTGAACGAATCGCCCGCCCCGACAGTGTCGACGACTCTGGTCGGCACTCCAGGATGATCCGACCACTCGTGCGCCGTCCGCAACAGACTGCCGAACCCACCGCGCGTATACGCGACGGCCCGGAGTTGCCACCGCTCAGCCAATTGGTCGATCTGCGCATGCGTGTCGCCGGTCAGTGACAGCATGGCCGCAAGTCGCGGCAACTCCGTGTCATTGACCTTCAGAACCGAGGCGAGGGCTAGTGATTCCTCGATGATCGCGTGCGTGTAGTAGTGCTGTCGCAGGTTGACGTCCAGGATGCGGAGCGCGTCAGGTGGAGCAGCGGCAATCAGAGCCTGGATCGTCGAGCGTGAGAGCTCAGAGCGCTGCGCGAGCGTTCCGAAGCAGACAGCGTGCGCCGATGCGACGGCGCCGTACGCACCCATGTCGGCTTCCAGCGCGTCCCACGCGACGTCTGCATGAATCTCGAAGCGTGGCTGACCCATCGCGTCCACATCAACGGTCACCGTCCCGGTGGAACGGGTGGAGTCGATCTGGAGGTACGCGGTGTTCAACCGCATCGCGTGCAGGCGCCGAAGAATCTCGTCGCCGCGCGCATCCGCGCCAATACGCGACACGACACACGCATCCGAGCCGAGGGCGCTCGCGTGATACGCGAAATTGGCTGGTGCGCCACCAAGCTGAGCACCCGATGGCAACAGGTCCCAGAGCACTTCGCCGATGCCAACGATTCGCAGGGGCACGTGAGACTCCGATTGTGGGGTTCCCGCCGCTGACGCACCCGGTCTCACTGCAACGGGACGCCGCACGTCCTGCCATCAGGCCAGGCCAAGCTCTCGTTGAATCTCTTCAAGCGTCCGACCCTTTGTCTCCGGAACCATCGTCCGCACCCAGATCAGCTGCAAGACCATCATCAGGCAGAAGAACAGAAAGACATACCCCGGTGCGAATGCACTCACCATGCCGGGGAAAAACGTGGTGAGCAGCGCCGCGAAGATCCAATGTGTGAAGCTGCCGAGCGCCTGCCCTTCCGCACGATGCCTGTTCGGGAAGATCTCCGAGATGAAGACCCAGATCACCGCACCCTGCCCGATCGCGTGTGCCGCGATGAAGGCGAAGATGCAGGCCGGCACGATGCTGTAGTGCTCCGTGAAGAATGCCCACGAGGCCAGGCCGAGCGAGACGATGTACCCGAACGAACCGATGTAGAGCAGCGTGCGACGTCCCAGCTTGTCGATCAATCGCAAGCCGACAAAAGTGAAGATCAGGTTGGTGATGCCGATGCCAACCGACTGCAGCAGCGCCGCCTTGCCACCAAGCCCGGTCAACTCGAAGATCCGCGGGGCGAAGTAGAGGATGGCGTTGATGCCCGACAGCTGATTGAAGAAGGCGATCAGGATTGCGAGGAGAATCGGCACCCGCAATTCACGCGTCCAGAATACCGCGGCGGCACCGGGTCGTGGCGCCGCCGCGGCCATGATCTCATCAGCCTTGGCGGCAATGGCGGCGGGAGGCGCGTTCGGCTCGATCAGTTGCAACACCGCAACGCCTTCCTCGCGCCTGTTCGCGCGAGTGAGCAACCACCGTGGACTTTCAGGGAGCGCCAGGCAGCAGATCGCGTAGATCAGTGACGGCACCGCCGCCACACCGAGCATCCAGCGCCACGCATTCTCGCCCGTTCCGGCCAGCAGCGCATTGGAGAGGAACGCCACCAGGATTCCGAACACGATATTGAACTGGAACATGCCGGCAAGCAGGCCGCGCTTGTCGGGCGGCGCGATTTCCGAGATATAGAGTGGCGCGGCGATCGTGGAGATTCCGATGCCCAGTCCGCCAAGGACGCGCGCAATGATGAAGGAGTAGACGTCGCCGGCCAGTGCCGACCAGATGGCACCAACCAGATACAGGATGCCGATGAACAACAGTGTTGGCTTGCGCCCGAACCGATCCGTTGGCCAGCCGCCGACCAGCGAACCGATGACGGTGCCATAGAGCGCCGATGCCATTGCGATGCCGTGCATGCCGGCGCCGAGGCCCCACAGCGTCTGGATCGTTTGTTCGGCGCCGGAGATGACGACGGTATCGAAGCCGAACAGAAAGCCGGCCAGCGCCGAGGTGACCGACCAGAAGAAGATGCGCGGATTCATGTCGGCACGGTACAGGAATGGCAGGGCCCACGGCAGGGCCACGCAGGCTGGATCGCTCGACGCACTACTTGAAGCGAAGCCGCTTCAGATACGCGATGCTGCTCGTGATCGAGGCCCAGGGATCTTTCGGATTGTCGTGCTCGACGTAGAAGTGCTGGATGCCCGCCACCTTGCGCTGCGCGAAGAGCTGCGCCCAGTTGATCGTCCCTTCACCGACGCTCCGCATCTCGTTGGTGGGAGCGCCGGCCGAATCCTTGACATGCACCATCGGGAACTGCCCGGGGAAGCGCGTCCAGTACGACACTGGGTCCTTGCCCGCGACACTCATCCAGTAGAGGTCCATCTCGAACTGGATGCCGCTGCCCTTGGTGCGGTCGAGCAGGATCTCATAGCCATTCGTCGCGCCGATGGGATC
This sequence comes from Gemmatimonadaceae bacterium, assembly GCA_031423355.1. Taxonomy (GTDB): domain Bacteria; phylum Gemmatimonadota; class Gemmatimonadetes; order Gemmatimonadales; family Gemmatimonadaceae; genus JACMLX01. Next base: position 25,138 of record JANPFJ010000434.1, read on the forward strand.
GAACTCAAATTCGTGGTTGTGGTACCCCATCGTGATGCCGGCCGCGCTCGCAACTTTCTGACCCGCGAGCAATGCATCCGCATGCGCGTTGTACTTCTCAGCCGATCCACGCTCAGGCGGCGCGAGCCAGGCGAGGTTCATCCACTTGTGGCCGATCGTCGCCGCCGTCTCGACCAGTTGCGGGAACGCCGGGCTCTTCAGCTGATCGAGGGAGATGTGTGTTGACGGCGACGTCAGACCGTTCGCCTTCAGCGTATCGCGGATCTGCGCCCCGGTCCGCCCGAAGTAGCCGGCAAACTCCACCTCGCGGAACCCGAGTTGCGCGATGCGCGCGAGGGTCGGCTCGACGCCATCCTTCTCCATTGCGCCACGCACGGTATAGAGCTGCACGCCGATCCGGCGGATCGACGCGTTGGCCGCCAGGAGGTCGGCGCCGGTGGCGAGCGCGGTCCTGGGCCAGAGGGCGCCGGCGGCAGCCGTGGCACCAAGGGTACGGAGGAAATCTCGACGGTCAGTCATGGGGAGAGAAGACTGTGGGGTGGACCGTGCATGGGAAAGAGCGCCGGACGCGGCGGCACGACATCTGGCGCCCGGCACCCGCACTGGAATCTGGTATGGCAGACGACGAGCCCCGACGGCTCAGCGCATTACGGCCGCGACGGCGTCAGCACGATCTTCCGATACTCCACCGACGTATGGTCGCCCTGCAGATAAATCGGTCCCGGCTCGCCTTCGTTGCTGTCGAGCGCCCCGCCGGTGATACCGGGGATGTTCTGCATCGAGATCACCGTCTTGCCATTCAACACCACCGTCACCAGCCGACCGACGAGCGTGATGTCGTAGGTCTGCCACGTGCCGGCGTCACCCGCCGCGTTCGTGTTGGGCGTCAGGAATCCATACACACCGCCGGTATGGGTGCTGTACGGTTCCATGCCTTTGCTGTCCTCGACCTGTACCTCGTGCCGCCCGCGAAGATAGATGCCGCTGTTGCCATCCTTCGGCACGCGGAACTCGACATGCAGCGTGAAGTCGGTGAAGATACGTTCCGTGATCAGGTTCGCGCCCGACTTCGTGTTGGTGAGAATACCGTTGATCACCTGCCACTGGTTCGTTCCCGGCGACGGCTTCCACCCGGCCAGATCGCGACCATTGAAGATGTTGATCGGCGCGCCCCAGCGCACGACACCTTCGCGCACCAGCGCCGGCGCACGGACGCCGGTGAAAGGCGCTTTGGTACCATTCGGCTCCGTAATGGAGCCGCTGATCCTGCCGTCCGCGAGGGTGCCCTCGACGATCATGTCGCCAGCCCCTTGCTCCCACTGCGGTGGGATCGCGAAGCGGAAGCCATTGCCCGTGACGGTGACGAGCGACACGGGCCGTGCGCTGCCACCGCTCGACACGAACGCGCCGACCAGCGCCCGATTCCCGGAGAGCTTCACTTCCAGCCACGATGGATAGGTGCGTGTCGCACCGGTCACCGTCAGATCCCAGCGACCGATCAGTTCCTCGCCAGGAATGAGTCGTGAGAGCGGCGTAACCGGTGCGGTGCTGATCGCGAGCGCGACGACGGTCGCGGGTGTCGTCAGCGTGAGCGCCAGTCCGAGCGCGGCAATGTGTCGCATATGAAGTACCCGAGGAAAGCCGTCTGAGTCAGGGCCCGCACACGGCGGGGAGCTGCCATACCCGGCAGCCGACAGGACGGAATGTCGCGCGGTGCGCGCGCAGAGGGAACGCCCCTGGCTCCTGGGCGCACGAACCCAGGCACGCCCGCCGTGCCTCAGCGCCTGCGCCGGTTGCTCACAGCCCGGACCGCGGCGTCCCCGGCGCGGCAACCAGCATCACCGCAGTCCGTCGGCGTCGAGCGCCGTTTCCAGGGCGGAGACCGCCGCCGGATCATCGCCGCGATCCTGCATCAACGTCAGGGTCGCCCTCGACAACACTTCGTACACATCATGGTACGGTCGCGACCCGTGCAGGGCCGTGGTGTGCGAGCGCACCGTGGCCACATCACCGCGCGCGATCGGGCCCGTCAGCGCATCCAATGCACGTGGCGCGGCGGCGAGATTCTCGACGCTGGCCGCCATCAAAGCACGCACCGCCCGATGTGCCGCCACCGAGTCCACGCCGATGCGCGAGAGCAAACCTTCCGCCAACGCCGCCAGCGTGACGGGGAAGTTGCTCGCGATGACGGCGGCCGCGTGATACGCGGCGCGTTCGGCGCGCGGAATCTCGATCGTCGTCGCACCCAGGCGCACCGCAAGCTGCGAGGCGACATGATGGGCGGCCCGGTCGCCTTCGATCCCGATGACCGACCCCTGGAGCCGGAACGAGGCCAGCGATGGGTCGATCAGCGGGAGCAGCGGATGAAAGGTTCCGTAGTGCACGCCGACTGCGGCGAGACGCTCACGCGCCGCCGGCTCGGCACTCCCACTGACCTGCAACACCACCGCACCGGCCTGCACGCCGTCCCTCTCCCGCAGTTCGTCGAGCGCCACGTCCAGCTGGCCGTCGCGCACCGCGACCAGAATCGCCGACGCGTACTGCACCGCCGCTGGTCGTGAGGCGAGAAGCGGCAGCCCATGCTGCTCAGCGATACCGGCGCGATCGACCAGCGCATGCGCGACCCCGGCGGCACGAAATGCGGCCGCCAGCGCGCGGCCGGCACGCCCTGCCCCAACAAGGACGACCGGCTCGCTGGCGCCGGTATCCGGCGTCACGAGCGCCCACCCGCCTTGCTCGGATGTTCCGCACTCGCACGCACCAGCAGTTCATCGCGGCCCGGTGCGTCGCGCAGCAGGATGAGCGCACGCTGCATCACCGGGTCATCCGCGGTTCGACGCGCAAACTCGGCGTCGCGACCGAAGACGTACCGCGATGCTTCATACCCGATCAGGCGATTGACCACGGTGGCGTTGGTTTCGAAGACTGAATCGGGGACGATCGCTCCCCGGGAGCGCACCCCGGCCAGCAACGTCGACCGCATCGCGGGCGTGACGCTGAATAACGCGCTCGCCAATGCGCCGGAGGCCTTCAATTGCAGCGCCAGCGCGGTCAGTGCATCCCGGAACGCAGGCACGGCACGCCCGAGTGTCGCCTGCAGGACCGCCCCTTGCTCGATGGCCGCCGTGTCGCGTGCGATGACGTCCGGCGTGATCCCGCCGCCGCCGTACACGACGCGCCCCTTGTCCGTCTTGAACGCGGCGCGACCGGTGACGGTCGAATCCGCATCGTTGTCCTCGCGACCAGGATCAGCCCCACCGCGCGACGGCGCATCCTCGTCCGATCGACGTCGGATCGAGATACTGCGCCCGACCGGCGTGAACCACAGCGAGGTGGTCAGTTTCAACGCGCCAGCGGCGCCCGCGTCGAACACGCTCTGCGCGCTGCCTTTGCCGTATGTCGTGGTTCCGACGACCACGGCACGATCATGGTCCTGCAGCGCCCCTGCCACAATCTCCGCCGCGCTCGCGCTGCCACGATCGACCAGCACGACGATCGGCAAGGCCGGCCACTTCTGCGCCACCTTGTCGGTGAACGTGCGATTCGACTCCGGTGTCCGACCGCGCAGCGTCACGATTTCCTGCCCCGGGTCAAGGAACAGATCCGCCACCGCCGCGCCCTGTTCCACCAGACCGCCGGGATTGCCGCGCAGATCGAGCACCAGCGACTGCATACCCATCCGCGTCAGTGAGTCAACGCCGACCGCAACTTCGTCCGCCGTCGAATCACTGAAGACACTCACGTCGAGATAACCGACGCGCTTCGGCAACATCGCAACGCGTTGCACCGCCCGGATGTGGATCATCTCGCGTCGGAGGCTGAACGTCATCCGCCCGTCCACGCCCGGGCGCTCGACCAGCAGCACGACGACTGATCCCACCGCGCCGCGCAGCTTGACCAGCGCTTCATCGGACGTCAGCCCCTTGGTATCGAGCGCGTCGATCTTCACCACACGATCTCCCGTCTGCAACCCTGCCACTTCGGACGGCGATCCTGGCAGCGGTGCAATGACGGTGATCCATCCATCGCGGACATCGACGCGCAGCCCGAGCCCAGCGTACTGGCCCGTGGTCTGCTCGCGGAACCGTTTCAGCCGATCCGCGAAGAGAAAGACCGAGTGCGGATCGTGCAGTTCGTCGATCATGCCAAGCATCGACTCGCGCCAGAGCGAGTCGACCGGCAGCGAATCAACGAACCGGGTCTGCACCGTCTCCAGCACCTGCTGAAACAGGCGCCGACCATCGACCACCGTCGGCGTTTCACGACGGAGCGTACGACCCATCAGCCAGCCGCCGGATGCCATGGCGAGGCCGAGGATGGCCGCGACAGTGAGACTGCGACCCTTGTTCATGCCCTGCTCTGGCGTCGGGGAGACGGCCGGCCCGACGACTCATGGGCTCGGCGGATCGATGGGAAACCTGTCATGCAGTAAGCACCGCGCTCACGCCCGTGAGTTCCACGATCGTGGCCACCAGTCGGGACGTGATCGCCGGCAGAGCCCCGTCGCCCGACACGGCAGTGATCGGTCCGCACTCCGGGTGGGCCGCCTGCCAGGCCGGCGTCACCGCCGCCGCATACGCGTCGGCCACGCGTGCATCGAACGCCTCACCATATCGCTCGAGGCGATCGGCCACGCCACGCGCCGCACGCCGCGCCGCTGCCGCCGCCGGGGAGAGCGTCAGCAGCACCGTCAGATCCGGAACCAGGCCACCCGTCGCCAGCGCGTTCGCCGAACGCACCAGCGCGTCATCGAGGCCGTGGCCTGCGATCTGGTACGCATACGTCGACACGAAGAAACGGTCCGCCACAACCCACTCGCCACGCGCCAGCGCCGGTGCGACGATTTCAGCGACCACCTGCGCCCGCGCCGAAAGGAAGAGCAGCGCCTCGGTGACGGGGCTGATGGTCGAATCGGGATGCAGCAGCAGTGCGCGGACCTGCTGGCCCACCTGCGTCTGGCCGGGCTCGCGAATGGTGTGCACAGTCAGGCCGCGGGCACGCAGTGCATCGGCCACCAGCGGCAGCTGCGTCGTCTTGCCGACGCCGTCGCCGCCCTCCAGTACGATCAAGCGCCCGCGCACCGCTGCCCTCGTCATGTCAGCGTGATGATCTTGCTCACGGCGCCCGTCCGGATACCCTCGGAAATCCACTCGTTGACGCGAATCATCAGCTTGTCGAAGTTGGTCTGCGCGACGATGGCACGCTGATAGACCGGATTCAGCTCGACCTTCTGGAGCAGCGTGTCCAGTTCCTGCTCCATTGCCGGCGGCGGGTCTTCGCCGCGTTCGATGAACTCCTGTGCCTCGCTCCGGAGTTGCGACAGGCGGCGCAGCACGGTCGACGCCTCGGCGTCTTCGGTCAGCAGGTCGTTGGACCGCTTCAGCGCCTGATATTCCGTCGATTGACCGATCGTGCGGCCAAGATCCTTTGCTTTCTCGTCGAGCATGCGTGATCCACTGCGGAGGGAATTCGCGCGGCCGGGGCGGCGGCGCGGCAGCTGCAAAGTTACTGCGGTAGAACAGGCTTGGCGCCGCCCTGCGACCCGCCCCCGGGGACCACGGTTGCCGACGTCCGGCGTCCGAAGACGAAACGGTCTCGGCCGAATGCGTCCGGCAAGAGCCTGGTCTCGCACCAACACCTCGCGCCGAGCAGGGCCAGCGCCTGCGGACCTCGCCGGGCGTCGATCTCCATCAGCAGGATCCCTCCCTCGGTCAGCCTGTGCGCTGCCTGCTCGACCAGCGGACGGATCACGGCCAACCCATCGCCCCCACCAAACAGCGCCATCTCCGGCTCCCACGCCCTGACGGCGTCTGGCAGCGACAGCCGCTCGCCGACCGCGATGTACGGCGGATTGGAGACGATCACGTCAATCCGCTCATCGGGCACCGGCTCGAGCAGGTTGCCCTGGAGGAACTCCGTCCGGGCGTACTCCTGCTGCAGCACGGCTCGAGCATTCATCTCCGCCACTTCCACCGCGCCGGGTGAGAGATCCGTTCCGACCACGCGTCCGGCCGAGCTCTCCTGCGCCAGCGCCAGCGCGATGGCGCCTGACCCGGTGCCAACGTCCACCACCGTGCTGCCTTGCGTGATGTGGCGCAGCGCCAGCGTGACCAGCTCTTCCGTCTCCGGCCGCGGGATCAGGACGCGTTCGTCGACGTGGAGAAAGAGATGCCGAAAGGCAGCGCGACCCAGCGCGTACGCCATCGGTGCACCAGCGAGACGCTTGTCCGCCGCATCTTCAGCGGCATCGATCAGGAGATCGGCCACCGCATCATGAGCGTGCAGCGTCGCCCACGATCGCGGTCCATCGTGGAGCCCGGCCAGAATCTCACGCGCCTCTTCCATCGGCGCCGCGACTTTCTGCTCGAGTCGCGCTGCAATGGCGTCACGGAGTTCCACCACCGTGCGCGGCCGCGTGCCGTCAGCCACCGAGTCGTTCCTTCACTTCGGCTTCCTGCAGCGCTTCGATGAAACCGCCGATGTTGCCATCCATGACGGATTGCATGCCATGCATGGAGAAGCCGATGCGATGGTCGGTGATGCGATCCTGCGGGTAGTTGTACGTGCGGATCTTGGCCGACCGATCCCCCGTGCCGACCTGCGCACTGCGCATCTGCGAACGCTCCGCCTCCAGCTTGGCGAGGCGTGCGTCGAGCAAGCGCGAGCGCAGCACCTGCATCGCCTTGATCTTGTTCTGCAGCTGTGATTTCTGATCCTGCTGGCTGACGACGATCCCGCTGGGAATGTGCGTGATGCGCACGGCCGAGTCGGTCGTATTCACGCTCTGTCCACCCGGCCCCGACGACCGGAAGACATCGATGCGCAGATCCTTGTCTTCGATCGTCACATCCACCTCTTCTGCTTCGGGCAACACGGCGACTGTCGCCGCCGAGGTGTGAATGCGTCCCTGTGTTTCCGTCGCCGGCACGCGCTGCACCCGATGCACACCGGACTCCCAGCGCATGGTGCCAAAGGCACCGCTGCCGTCGATCCGGGCGATGACTTCCTTGATGCCACCGAGCGTGCCATCGGACATCGACATCACTTCGATCCGCCAGCCCTGGCGCGCGAAGAATCGCTCGTACATGCGCCAGAGATCGGCCGCAAAGAGCGCCGCTTCATCACCGCCGGTCCCGGCGCGGATTTCGATGATGGCGGGGCGATCGTCGAGCGGATCGCGGGGAATCAGCAGCGGCTTGAGCGCGTCGTCGAGCTGCGTCAGGCGCGCCGCCAGCCTGGCAACCTCGTCCTGCGCCTCGGCCGCGAAATCGGGATCGTCACCCGCGGACATCTCGCGTGCTTCGAGGAGTTCCCGTTCAGTCTGCCGGAGCTCGGCGGCCAGCCGAACGACGTCCTGCAACCGCTGATGTTCCTTGCCGAGACTCGCCAGCAGCTTGGGGTCGCGGACGGTCCGAGGATCGAGGAGCTCCTGTTCGACCATCGCGGCGCGGGCGACAGCGTCGTCGAGGCGATCGCGCAAGCTCACCGGGGCCCGACCTGCAGTTGTGACAGTTCCATAAGTCCAACAAAACAAACAGCTTGGCGCTTTGAACTCAAGCACGAAACTGGTGTATATTCGAGAGTCGAATGGTCCCAACTTGCGTCCGTGATGCGAGTGTGCCGTCCGGCGGTCTCCAATCGTCTGTGAAGACAGACACCCTTCTTTCCGGAGTCGTTCATGCATGCTCCCCAGGCTCGTCGCACATGGTCCACGATTGGGGCATCCGTCCTGCTCGGGCTGACCTTGGCCGCGCTGCCGCTGGCGGTCCATGCGCAGGCCACGCCGGCGCTCAAGCTCAGTGTCAGCATTCAGCGTCAGGCGTCGGGGCCGATCATCACCATCACGGGCTCGAACTTCACGCCGAATGGCCCGGTGAAGCTCACCGGCTCACCGCCGCCCAACACCAGTCAGGCCATTGCGTTTGGTCCGATCAAGGCGGATGCGAACGGCGCGTTCAGCGTCCGGAAGGAGATGCAGTGCACGTCGCAGAGCCAGGACGACGGCTTCCTCGAGGTGACGTTCACGGCCGTCGATGAGACCGGCGGGCGCCGGAGTACGGCGCGCGAGAACGCGACGCCATGGATCTGTCGCTAGACGGCTGAGCGGTCCAGGCCGGATGCAGTACGCCTCCCGATCAGGTGACTGGTCGGGAGGCGTACTGCATCTGCACCTCTTGCGTGCGCTTTCCTCCGTCTCGACCTGCGTCGACGCGTTGTGTCCCTGGCGCTACGCTGGCCGCGGGCGGCGATAGCGATCGGCCGCCGCCACGACCGCCGCGTGGCCCGGCAGCATCAGCGCCGCCATCTCCAGTGCGCTGACGGAGTGACCGAGCAGCACCGCACCGGCCGTCCCGATGACCGCGATCACCAGCAGCCACCGCAGCGCGCTGCGCACGCCGATCGGCACGCCGCCGCGCATGACCATCACCGCGGCCGCCGCACCGATCAACCACACCGGACTGGCCAGTGCCACGGTCGGATTGTTCGCCATGAACACGTGCTGCGTTGCGAACCATGCGAGCAGCAGCACGGTCCCGACCAGCGCGACCAGCACGGACCAGAGTGCAATGGCGGCAACCGCGCCACCGCGTCCCAATCGACTGAGGCCGAGCAGCACGAGCCCGAACACCAGGCCAAGGGTCGCCGCCAGTGGTATCCGTGGCGCGACACCGCGAGGCTCTGCGCCGCGGGTGGCACGAAACAGGGTGTCGACGGGTCCCGCAATCACGCGCGCCGGCATCCCTTCCGCCGCCGGCAACTCGATCCGTTTCACCGATTCCGACAGCGATTGCGGCAGGAACGCTTCCTGCCAGCCGCTCAGTGGCGCGTCGGCATCAACGCCCAGCACCAGCTCGGCACCGAAGTAGAGCGGCGCGCTGTATGCCAACAGTCGACGCGTGTGCCAGCGATAACTCCCCTGCCCCGGCTGCGCCTGCATCGCGCGCTTGAGCACACCGCCGGTGACGGCGTCGATCGCATCGCGGGCCCGCGTGCTGCAGTTGTCGCGATAGTAGTCGTAGCGGTAGTACTTGTTCTCTTCTTTCGCATTGTCGGCGAGCAACGCCACCAGCTGCGCCTTCTGGGTTGGTGTCAACTGCAACGCCTGAACGCTGACGGTCCGATTGAGAGAGCGATACTGCCGCATCGTCGACTCGAAGGAGTGCGGCTCCATCCAGTACTTCGTGTCGCCGGAGAGAAACCGGCCGATGAAGTTCGGCTGCGCGAAGTCGAACATGCCCCAGTTGTAGACCAGCGGCTGTCCGGCGGCTGCATCCCAGACGACGATGGCGTTGTGCCCGAACTTCTCGAACACTTCCTCGCCCTGGCCCATCGTCATCAGCAGCACGGGCTGCGTCGACCAGTCGATCTCGACTTGCGCCGAGAGCGCATCGGCCAGAACACCCGCCGACACCGTGAGCAGCAGAAGGAGTCGCAACATCGCCAGCCGGACGCCAGATCGAGCGCCAGACGCGCACATCACAGCCGGACTTCCTTCCCCTCTTCGGCACTCCGATAGATCGCTTCCACCAGACGCTGCACCATGATCTGATCGACCGGTGGCTCATAGGCCACATCGCCATGCAGCACGGCGGCAAAGTGGGCCAGCTCGGCGCGATAGCTCTGGATGAATGCGCTGTCGCGTTGCGCGGCACCGGTCGGCGACACGTCCACTGCACGACCGTTCAGCTCTTTCACCACACGCAACGGCGCCAGGCGCGCGGTCCCCTTGCTGGCCAGCACCTCGAACCACCACCGGTCCTCTTCGCCGACGTAGCCCCACGCCGTGTCGATCGCCACGCTCAGCCCCGAGGCGTACTGGACATGCACGTACATCGCATCTTCGACGGAGCGCACGCCACTGCCGCGCTCCATGCTGGCCGTCACCCGCACCGGATCGGGAAAGTCTGCCAGCCAGCACGCCAGATCGAGGAGCGGCACACCCTGATCGAGAAAAATCCCACCGCCGGCTTCCGCACGCTGCGAGCGCCAACCGGCATCGCCGCGCCGCGTCTTGTACGCGCCCGCGCGAATCCCGATCAGTCGACCCAACTCGCCACCATGGATGAAGCTCTCGAGGTTCTGCACCTCCGTCCGGAAGCGATGGTTGTGCCCCACCACCACTTTCATCGCGTGCTTTTCGGCCGCCGCCAGAATCCGCTCGACCCCCTTGGTGGTCAATGCCAGCGGACGTTCGCAGAGCACATGGCGCTTCGACTTGAGCGCGCTGAGCACGTGTGGCTCGTGCAAGTGATTCGGCGTGGAAATGAGCACCGCGTCGAGCTGCTCGAACTCGAGCAGCTCCTCGATGTCGGTGAAGGTGTCCGGCACGTTGAACCGCTCGGCGAGCGCACGCACCTTCGCGCTGTCGTTGTCGCAGAGTGCGGCGAGCTGGACACCGCGCATCTTCGAGAGCACGGGAAGGTGCGCGAGTTGCGCAATGGCGCCGGCGCCGATGACACCGATCCTGAGGTCTGGCTTGGTCATGCCGAGGAGGGAAGGCTGAAGGCCGTACATGCCACCTGGGTGGCGGAGAGAATCGACAACTGCGAGACCAGAGTTACACCGGATTCAGAGCAGCGGCGAGAGCCGCGTCCCCGGATAATACGCCGCGAGAATCGCCCGTGCATCCTGCCCCGCCCGGGCGCGCCCGATCGCCCCCCACTGGCTCATGC
>JANPFJ010000435.1:0-2175 GCA_031423355.1 Gemmatimonadaceae bacterium
CGGCGCCATAGCTGAGCAGCAGCCCACGATGCAACGCCGGGCCATGACAGTAGCGAGACAACGCACCGATGCCCAGCGCGCGCGACTGCACCGCATGCGCGATGGTCACGTCGTCCGTTCCGGCGCCGAAATGGGCCACCACGTGCATCCCGGTATCTGAGGGACCGAGCGTCACCCGATCGCCCCACGAACCTGTGATGCCATCCACCAGCGCATTGCGGCACATCTCGTAGTGGTTGCGCGCCGCGCGGACATACGCGGCATAGTGGCCGTGGCGGAGAAAGTCCGCCAGCACACCTTGCTTCAGCGGCGATGAGAACCCATCGCTGATCCGGCGCGCGGCGCCGAAGGCGTCCACCAGCGACTCGGGTACGACGATGTACGCCAGACGCAGCCCCGGAAACAACACCTTGTTGTACGTACCGACGTACAACACGCGTCCCCCGCGATCCATGCCTTGCAGCGACAGTATCGGGTGATCGACGTACCGGAATTCACTGTCGTAATCATCCTCGATGATCCAGGCCTTGCTGGCCGACGCCCACTCCAGCATCGCGCTGCGGCGCGCCAGACTCATCGTGACGCCAAGCGGGAACTGATGCGACGGCGTGACGTAGGCGAGTCGCACCTCGGGACGCGCGGCCAGATCGCGCACCAGCAGGCCTTCATCGTCAACCGGAATCGGGACGACCGTGGCGCCGGCGGCCATCAGCGCGGCGCGCGCACTGGTGTATCCCGGGTCTTCCACCGCGGCATAGCTGCCGGGATCGAGCAGAAGTCGCGCCGCCAGATCGATGGCCTGCTGCGTGCTGTTGAGCACCACTACCTGTTGTGCCGAGCATTTGACGCCACGCGTCAATAGCACCTGATCGGCAATCGCGTCGCGAAGCTCGAGCGCGCCGAACGGATCTGCCGAGCGGAACGCCACCTCGCCCGCTGCGCGCGCACGCTGCGCCAGCAGCTTGATCCACGTGCCGCTCGGGAAGCCGCGTACATCGGTGGCACACGGCGAGGCGTGACGATCATTCGCGATTTCGGCAGCGCCAAGCATCGCGATCAGCGCGCCTCGTTCTGAGAGCGCTGCCGGCGTTGACGCAGTGGTCGGCACGCCCGGTGGCACCGCCGACTCGCGTCCGCCGCGGCGTCCGACGAATGGGCTGGTTTCGACGATCGTAGCGGCCACCACCGTCCCTGAACCAACACGTCGCACGATCAACCCTTCGGCCCGCAACTGCCCGAACGCGGCATCGACCGTATTGCGCGATACACGCAGATCGAGGGCCAGCATGCGGGCCGAGGGCAGCCGGTCTCCCGGCTTGAGCGCGCCGCCGACAATACGGTCACGCAATCGACGATACACCTGCACGTGCAGCGGCGTGCCAGACGACTCGGGGCCACGCAGGACACGCACCTCCTTCCCCGCCCCGGTGGGTTTGCGCCCGCGCGGTCGCTTCATGTGCTGAGGCCGCAGCGCTGCACAGCCAGCGCCACTATCGCGCCGCAGGCAGCAGTGACTGGTACACCAGCGTCGTGAACCGCGCGGCGATGTCGCTCTGCAACGGCAGCTGCTGAATCATGAACACGATCACCAGACGCTCCTTCGGGTCGACCGTGTACGACGACCCATAGGCACCACCCCACCCGTACGCGCCGACGGATCGGAACCCATCTGCCCCCAACCGCTCGACGGTGGAGAAGCCGAGCCCGAACCCGCGCCCCTCGGCCGCGTAGAGCGTGCCGGACTGATTCGACGTCATCAGCGCCACTGTTTGAGGTGCCAGCACACGTGCACCGTCGAGCGCGCCGCCATTCAGCATCATCTGCAGGAACCGACCGTAGTCGCGTGCAGTCGAGAGCAGTCCGGCACCGCCGGAAAAACTGCGCCGCGGGCCCTCGACGTAGTGCCCCTGCCCGGGCGTACCATCGGGCGCACGGACACTGTGCCGCATGGAGTCGCTGGCGTACACGGTGGTGAAACGCGAGCGCTTCGTTTCCGGTAAGTAGAAGTGCGTGTCACTCATGCGCAGCGGTGCCGTGATGCGCGTGCGGAAGAACTCATCGAGCGACAGTCCCGACGCGCGCTCCACGACGCAGCCGAGGATGTCCGTGTTGTAACCGTACACGAATGCCGCGCCCGGCTGCTGGACAAACGGCAATGCGCCGAGCCGGTCCATC
>JANPFJ010000436.1:0-2175 GCA_031423355.1 Gemmatimonadaceae bacterium
CGGCGCCATAGCTGAGCAGCAGCCCACGATGCAACGCCGGGCCATGACAGTAGCGAGACAACGCACCGATGCCCAGCGCGCGCGACTGCACCGCATGCGCGATGGTCACGTCGTCCGTTCCGGCGCCGAAATGGGCCACCATGTGCATCCCGGTATCTGACGGACCGAGCGTCACCCGATCGCCCCACGAACCTGTGATGCCATCCACCAGCGCATTGCGGCACATCTCGTAGTGGTTGCGCGCCGCACGAACGTAGGCGGCATAATGGCCGCGCCGGAGAAAGTCCGCCAGCACACCTTGCATCAGCGGCGATGAGAACCCATCGGTGATCCGGCGCGCGGCGCCGAAGGCGTCCACCAGCGACTCGGGCACGACGATGTACGCCAGACGCAGCCCCGGAAACAACACCGTGTTGTACGTACCGACGTACAACACGCGTCCCCCGCGATCCATGCCTTGCAGAGACAGCATCGGGCGATCGGCGTAGCGGAACTCGCTGTCGTAATCATCCTCGATGATCCAAGCCTTGCTGGCCGACGCCCACTCCAGCATTGCGTTCCGCCGCGCCAGACTCATCGTGACGCCAAGCGGGAACTGATGCGACGGCGTGACGTAGGCGAGGCGCACATCGGGACGCGCGGCCAGATCGCGCACCAGCAGGCCTTCATCGTCAACCGGAATCGGGACGACCGTGGCGCCGGCGGCCATCAGCGCGGCGCGCGCGCTGTTGTACCCTGGGTCTTCCACCGCCGCGTTGCTGCCGGGATCGAGCAGCAGTCGCGCTGCCAGATCGATGGCCTGCTGGGTGCTGTTGAGCACCACCACTTGCTGCGCGGAGCATTGGACACCACGCGTCAGTCGCACCTGATCGGCAATCGCGTTGCGAAGCTCGAGCGCGCCAAGCGGATCAGCCGACCGGAACGCCACCTCGCCCGCTGCGCGCGCACGCTGCGCCAGCAGCTTGATCCACGTGCCGCTCGGGAATCCGCGTACATCGGTGGCACACGGCGAGGCGTGACGATCATTCGCAATTTCTGCAGCGCCCAGCTTCGCGATCAACGCGCCTCGTTCTGAGAGCGCTGCCGGCGTTGACGCAGTGGTCGGCACGCGCGGTGGCACCGCCGACTCGTGTCCGCCGCGGCGCCGGACGAGGGGGCTGGTTTCGACGATCGTGGCGGCCACCACCGTCCCCGAACCAACACGTCGCACGATCAACCCTTCCGCGCGCAGCTGTGCGAATGCAGCATCGACCGTATTGCGCGACACGCGCAGGTCGAGGGCGAGCGTGCGGGCCGACGGTAGCCGGTCGCCGGGCTTGAGCGCGCCTCCGACGATGCTGTCACGCAATCGGCGATACACCTGCACGTGCAGCGGCGTGCCGGAGGACTCGGCGCCGCGCAGCATGCGCACTTCCTTGCCCGCCCCGGTGGGTTTGCGCCCGCGCGGTCGCTTCACAGGATAAGGCCGAGGCGCAGCACTTCCATCGTGACTATCGCGCCGCGGGCAACAGTGACTGGTACACGAGCGTCGTGAACCGCGCGGCGATGTCGCTCTGCAATGGCAACTGCTGAATCATGAACACGATCACCAGACGTTCCTTGGGGTCGACCGTGTACGACGACCCATAGGCACCACCCCACCCGTACGCGCCGACGGACCGAAACCCATCTGCGCCCAGCCGCTCGACGGTGGAGAAGCCCAGCCCAAAGCCGCGCCCTTCGGCCGCGTAGAGCGTGCCGGACTGATTCGACGTCATCAGCGCCACTGTCTGAGGTGCCAGCACACGCGCACCGTCGAGCGCGCCGCCATTCAGCATCATCTGCAGGAACCGACCGTAGTCGCGTGCAGTCGAGAGCAGTCCGGCACCGCCGGAAAAACTGCGTCGCGGGCCCTCGACGTAGTGCCCCTGTCCGGGCGTACCATCGGGCGCACGGACACTGTGCCGCGTGGAGTCGCTGGCGTACACGGTGGTGAAGCGCGAGCGCTTCGTTTCCGGCAGAAAGAAGTGCGTGTCACTCATGCGCAGCGGTGCGGTGATGCGCGTGCGGAAGAACTCATCGAGCGACAGTCCCGACGCGCGCTCCACGACGCAGCCGAGGATGTCCGTGTTGTAACCGTACACGAATGCCGCGCCCGGCTGCTGGACAAACGGCAATGCGCCGAGCCGGTCCATC
>JANPFJ010000437.1:0-1288 GCA_031423355.1 Gemmatimonadaceae bacterium
ACACGCGCCGCATCGGGATCGAGCAGGATGCCAATCGGCTTGCTCATAGCTCTCGCTCCCGCCACCGCACAAGACGCAGGCCGCTCTCACTCACATCATACACGGCCTCGATCTGTCGCGATAACGGATGGCCGATCTCCCACCCACGGGAAATCAGCAGTACGCGAGACGGGGCATCAGTCAACGACCCGGAGGCCGCCGCGCGAACCTCCCGCGACGCCGCACGGCGATTGATCTTGCCGTCCCCATCGACCGTCAACCACGGCGCCGCGCGCGTCAACAACGCGAGATCAAGCCCCGCAATGTCGCGCAGCTGATCGAGCGTTTCAAACGGACGTCGGCGAAGCGGACCGTCCTCGCGCCCCAACAACACCGCGGCCAGCGAGTCACGCGCTTGCAAGCGCGCGTCAGTCACCGTCTCGCCAACACCACGCGCCGCGGCGTCTATGCGTTCCGCCATCACTCGCGCCGTCGCCGGCGAACCGGCAAATGAAAACAAGCGTGTGAGGCCGTCGATACCGGCCAAGTTGACGTCCAGACGGGCGCTGACGTCAACGACTGTGACCGCGAAGACCCCTTGGCCGAGCGTATCCTGCACCAGCGTCACCGACGGCCCGGTGATCGGCTCGAGGCGAGACAAGAAGTTGTCACGCGCCACGGCGTCGTTGGCCAACACCCGCAGTGAGTCATCAATCAACACGCTGGCCGCGAGAATGCCGCTTTCTGCCAGCGCCCGTGCGGTCGCTTGCGCACGGACGTTGCGTGCGATCGACGCGCTGGTCCGCGAGCCACTGCTGGCAACGGCCGTCACCGTGGCCAAGAGCGCTATCGTCCAGAGTACAACCACGAGCGCCACTCCGTGCCGCGGTCGTTGCGGAAACACGTCGCGGTGATGCATGCGTCGCGTCATCGGCGCTCCGCGATCAAGGCCAACGGATCAAGCGAGACCACAAGCGGCGCGTTGGCGCTTGCTTCGCGAAAACGCAACGCAATCATGGCCGGCCGCGCCTGCGCCAACGGCCAGTCGCTGCGCCACGCGCCGCGCGAGGTTGTTGTGGCACGCTCAAGCAGCTGCACCTCAAGCCCCGTGACACTCGGGACGATGGTGTGCAGACGCGTCTGGTCCTGCGCAACGCCAATCGGTTCCGCGTCCAGGGTGAGGCCACTATCGGTGGCGCTCAACGTCACGCGCCACGTGGGGCCCGTGCCAAATGGCGCACGCACACCCTTCGACAAAAACACGAGCCGCGAATCGTCTGGCGCACGCGTCTCCAGCCGCATCAGCGGC
>JANPFJ010000438.1:0-10569 GCA_031423355.1 Gemmatimonadaceae bacterium
GCAGGCGCTGCAGGTGCGCGCACCGGATGCCGGCGTGCTGCAGGAGCTGACACTGCAACTTGGGCAGTGGGTACCGGAGGGCACGACACTGGCGAAAGTGGTGCAACCGGGCAGCCTGAAGGCCGTGCTGCGTATTCCCGAGAGTCAGGCGAAAGATGTGAGCGTCGGCCAGAAGGCGAGCATCGATACGCGCAACGGGCTGGTTGCGGGTCACGTCAGCCGGAAGGATCCCTCGGCGCTTGGTGGCAGCGTCACGGTGGACGTGACGATCGATGGTCCGTTGCCGAGTGGCGCCGTGCCGGATCTGAGCGTCGATGGCACGATCGTCATCGAGACGCTGAGCAACGTTCGCTATACCGGACGTCCCGCGTTCAGCGCCGGGTCGGGCGCCGTCTCGCTCTTCCGGTTGGTCGACGGCGGGAAGTATGCGGATCGCGTGCCGGTGGAGCTCGGCCGCAGCTCAGTGAATGTGATCGAGATCGTTCGCGGGCTCGAGGTGGGTGACAAGATCATCGTGTCGGATATGTCGACGTACGCCAACGTGGCCCGCGTACGCATCAAGTAACCATTGAACTCTGGAGCATTGACGATGTCAGAGAAGACGGAACACAGCGCGATCATTGACCTGACCGGCATCGGCAAGGTGTTTCTCACCGATGAAGTGGAGACCCATGCGCTGATGGATGTGCACTTCGCCATTCAGAAGGGCGAGTACGTTGCGATCAGCGGTCCCTCGGGTTGCGGCAAGACGACGCTGTTGTCGATCCTCGGATTGCTCGATACGCCGAGCAGTGGCGACTACATGCTGGCCGGCCAGAACGTCTCGCGACTGTCGCCGGTGGATCGCGCGCGTGTGCGGAACAGGCAGATCGGATTCATCTTTCAGGCGTTCAACCTGATCGGGGATCTGACGGTGTTCGAGAATGTCGAACTGCCCTTGACGTACCGGGAGATGTCGGCGAGTGAGCGCAAGGGTCGCGTCGAGGCGGCGCTGGAACGGGTGGGGATGTCGCATCGGTCGGGGCACTTTCCGGCGCAGTTGTCCGGTGGGCAGCAGCAGCGGGTGGCGGTGGCGCGGGCCGTGGCCGGCGATCCGGCGATCCTGCTAGCCGACGAGCCCACGGGCAATCTGGATTCGAAGAATGGCGAGGCGGTGATGGAGTTGCTGCGCGAACTGAACAAGAATGGTGCGACGATCTGCATGGTGACGCACGACACGCGGTATGCACAGCACGCAGATCGCGAGGTGCAGCTGTTTGACGGTCGGGTGCACGAGGCGGCCGGCGTGGCGTGATTGGGGGGGCTGGGCCGTAACGGCGATCGCAGCGCGAATTTCCGGCCATGCCGGAGCTCCGCCTGCCCACGGGCGGTCGCCCGCGCGATTGCCGAGTGCTCGAGCGGCTGGTAAAATGCTGATCGGCAGTTGTACCTTCA
The DNA here is from genome assembly GCA_031423355.1 of Gemmatimonadaceae bacterium. Classification (GTDB taxonomy): domain Bacteria; phylum Gemmatimonadota; class Gemmatimonadetes; order Gemmatimonadales; family Gemmatimonadaceae; genus JACMLX01. The sequence continues at coordinate 1,435 of JANPFJ010000438.1, forward strand.
ACGACATTGCTCATGCCTGCCCGTCATCTGACCGTTGCGTCGGGATCTGTAGTCCGTGATCGCGACGACGAGCACTGGGGCGGGCCAGCGTGACCCGGATCCGCGTCTGCTCGTCCGTGGTGTCAGTGATACACACGCAATGAGAGAGGAATTTCTGGCAACCCGACATGGCCCCTTTTCGGGGGCCATCGACTTCAAGGCTGGGGCAAGCTATCTGCCGGGCCTGGACGGGCTGCGCGCCATATCGATTCTGATCGTGCTCGTGGCGCACCTGGGGTTCGGCAACGTCATACCAGGGGGACTTGGCGTCACGGTCTTCTTCTTTGCCTCCGGCTTCCTGATCACTCGGATCCTGGTTGGCGAGCAGAACAAGGCCGACGGACGGATTGACCTCAAGGGCTTTTACATCAGGCGCTTCCTCCGGCTGATGCCGGCGCTGTACGTGTTCATTCCTGTCTCCATGCTGCTGATGGCCCCGTTTGGCGGCAAGCCGCTGCTGGCGCATGTCGCAGCTGCTGGCCTGTACTTCGTGAACTACTATGACGTGCTGGACACGTTCTTTGGCTGGCCTGAGCGCGCCGTGCCGTGGGGTCACTTGTGGTCATTGGCCGTCGAGGAGCATTTCTATCTCCTCTTCCCGGCGGCGTTGGCCGTGTGGGGCAAGACGCATACGGGGCGGTTACGCCTGATCGTGAGCGTCATGGTCGTCTGCGCACTCTGGCGCGTGGTGGTCTTTCAGGGACTGGGATGGTCGGACGACTACACCTATCAGGCGACCGACACGCGTCTCGAAAGCATCGCGTGGGGCTGCTTGTTCGCCGTGCTCCTCGATGGCGCGCCACGCGAGAATTCCCGGCTGCAGTCGTTCATCGGATGGCGGTGGGTTTCGGCTGGGTTGCTCACCATCCTGGTCACGGTGCTGTTTCGGGATCCCGTGTTCCGGGCAACGTGGCGATACAGCGTGCAGGGCGCGGCCTTGTTCGTGCTGGTGCTCAACCTCTACACGTTGCCCGGCGCACGGTGGGTGATTGCCCTGCTTGAACGAGCGCCGTTTCGCTGGATCGGCCGCCTGTCGTATTCGCTCTATCTCTGGCACATGCCGGTGATCTGGCTTGTGGCACGCGCGTCCGGCGACGACCCGAACGCCGGCGCGCGCCTGTCGCTGCCGCTGATGGCCATCGCGACCGTGCTCAGTTTTGCCTGTGCCAGCATCAGCTATTACGGTGTGGAGCGACCGCTGTTCGGCTTACGCAAGCGATTTGGCGGCAAGCCAGTGGAATCGATGGCACGATCTCGGGTCTCCTGACCATCGCAGGTGAGCCAGGATCTCGGTCACATCACGTTCGGCGGGCGGGCGGCCATGCGCCGGAGCCTCGGCCGGGAGCACATGCCAATGACGGTGGCCGAATTGCCCCGGCGCCACCGACTCCGACTTCAGTGAGCGGTAGAAAATGAAGGCGCCGGCCACCGCACCACTCACCCACTCTGCATGCCGGTTTCGGAGAGTTTTCTCGGGCATTGGCATGTGTGTACCGGTCTTCTCACTGCACGCGCAGTCGGTGAGCGACAGTGCACGCAGGCCACTTTGTCCGACTCCACCGCCATCCGTCCCGTGACGCTTCGATGCTTCTTCGCGCTCCTGCTCTCCCTCTGTGTAGCGGCGGCGACGCAGGCACAGGCGCCGTCGAACGGCGTCACCGTTTTTGGCAAGGTGCAGGACGCGCAGACGAAAGCCCCACTCCCATTCCTTGCGCTGCAACTGCTCAAGGAAGCCGACGGCGCCTTCGTCGGCGGGCGCCTCACCAACGAGGCCGGCGCATTCACCTTCGCCGGGCTCCGAAAGGGTACCTATCTCCTGCAGGTCCGATCGATCGGTTATCAGCCCATCCGCCAACGCGTCCTGATCGGTGAACTGAGCGCGTACCTCGACCTCGGTGCACTCCTGATGATCCGGGACGCGCGGATACTCAGCGGCGTCGTGGTCACAGCCAACGCTGATGCGGTGTCCGCCACGATGGACAAAAAGACGTTCACCGTCGCCGACAACATCAGCCAGTCGGGCGGCTCCGTTCTGCAGGCGATGTCCACCGTGCCCGGTGTGACGATCGGTCAGGACGGGAAGGTGCTGGTGCGCGGCAGTGACAAGGTGGTTGTGCTGATCGATGGCAAGCAGACCGCGCTCACGGGCTTCGGCTCGCAGAATGGACTCGACAATCTTCCGGCGTCGGCACTCGAGCGCATCGAGATCATCAACAACCCCTCGGCACGGTTCGACGCCAACGCCAGCGCCGGCATCATCAACCTCGTGTTCAGGAAGCAGGAGCAGGAGGGATTCAACGGCAAGCTCGGCATCATGGGCGGTGCCGGCGCGTTGTGGGTCAAGAGGGAGAACCTCCCCACCATCCGACCGCAGTTTCAGGGGACACCGAAGTTCAATCCGTCGGTCGCGCTGAACTATCGAAAAGGGGCAACCAACACCTTCGTACAAGGCGATTGGCTCTATGCACCCACGCTGAACCGAAACGACTTCTCGACCCGTACCTACGACGACGGGACGGTCATTCTGCAGCAGGTGAAACGGAACCGACGCACCGACTACGCCACGCTCAACGCCGGTGTCGATCACGCCTTCGACGACCAGAACACGCTGGCCGTCTCAGGGCTGTTCAACCGGGAGAAAATTCTCGACAACGGGGACAACCCGTACTTCAGCGGCACGGTGCAGAATCGCTACCGACTCTGGCAGTTTCTGGAAGATGAGGTCAAGTACACCGGCTTTGGCACGGCCGTCTTCACGCACAAGTTCCCTCAGCCCGGGCACACGCTGGCGTTCACCACGAACTATTCGTTCCACCGCGAGGACGAGCAGTACTTTTTCACCAACACCCTGCCGGCCTTCGTGGGATCCGACGCTTTCAAGCTGTTGTCCGACGAGCATGTGGTGGACCTGATGGCCGACTACATCAAGCCGCTCCGGCAGGGGCGCGTCGAGCTTGGGTTCAAGGGACGGTACCGGTCGATTCCGGTCAACATGCAGTTCTTCCCGGGTATCAACTCGCCGATCGACTCCGGAGCGGGCGGCTGGGCAACCTATCGCGAAACGATTCCAGCGCTGTACGGCAACTATGTGTTCGAGAGTCAGCATCTCGAACTCGAAGGTGGCATGCGCTTCGAGAGCGTGCTGGTGGACTACGAGGTCAATCCCGACCACAACACCTACAAGAGCGACGGATACCGGTATTTCCAGCCCTTTCCGAACGTACGAGCCGCCTGGAAATTCGACGAGTCCAACAAGCTGGCTCTCTTCTTCAACCGACGCGTCGATCGCCCGAATGAAGTCGACATCCGCATCTTCCCCAAGTACGACGAACCGGAACTGATCAAGGTCGGCAACCCCGCGCTGCAGCCGCAGTTCGCCACCTCCATCGAGCTCGGTTACAAGACCAGCTGGTCGAAGGGCAGCGTCTACGCCGCGGGCTATCACCGGATCGTGGACGGCACCATCACGCGCATCGCCACGCAGGTTCCTGGCAGTGTGCTGCTGTACAACGTCTTCCAGAATGGTGGTCGCAGCTGGAGCACGGGCGCGGAGGTCGTCTGGCAGCAGACCATCTCTCCGAAGCTGTCGGTCAACGCCAATGCAAACGCGTTCCGTCGCACGGTTGATGCGTTCTCAGTGGTCAATCTCTATCCCGTGCCGGTGCGCTTTTCCGCAGCGCGCGAACAACTCACCTCCGGCAACGTCAAGCTGAACGCCGTCATGACGCTGCCGCACGGGTGGCAGACGCAGGTGTCCACTGTGTTCCTTGCGCCTGACCTGCTGCCGCAAGGACGGATCGGCAGCCGATTCTCGCTCGATGTCGGACTGAAGAAGAGTGTGCAGAACGGCCGGGGCGAGCTGGTGGTGAACGCCACCGATCTACTGAATACGAATCAGGCGCAGCGCACGATCCGCGGCACCGATTTCACGGTCGTCAGCACCGATTTTCTCGAGACGCAGGTGGTGCGGGTGGGGTACAACTGGAAGTTCTAGTGGCGTGGAATCGAAGTTCGAAGAGAAAAAGGGCGGATGGGGCGCCCGGATGGCAAGGCGAAAACCGCAGCAATACCAGCGGGTTTGATAGGTTTTGAAACGCGGCCGGCCGGGATGCGCCGACCGGCGACTGCATCCGAAGCTGCGTTTCCCGCCACGAGGAAGATCACCCGCGTATCTTCTCCGTCGTCAGAGACTGGCGCGGGGCGCCGGCGCACTACCGGGTGCGCACGCGACCGAGTGGCGCGCCAGATCGCGGAAGCCGCTCCACCTCGACGTTAGGGGGATCACAAATGAAAGCCGCAGAACGTTCCGCACTGCTCAAGACTCTTCGTGACCGCTTTGCCGGCAACCCGCAGCGTCACAACGGCATCGAGTGGAGTGCCGTCGAGGCCCGGCTCGCCGCACATCCCGCCAAACTCGAGTCGCTCTTTGCCATGGAGCAGAGCGGAGGTGAACCGGACGTCATCAGCCACGACAAGAAGACTGGCGAGATCGTCTTCTGCGACTGCGCCGCCGAGAGCCCCGCCGGTCGTCGCAGTCTGTGCTTCGATCGCCGGGCGCTCGATGCGCGAAAGGAAAACAAGCCTGTCGGTAACGCGATGGACATGGCGGCCGCGATCGGCATCGAGCTGCTGACGGAAGAGGCGTATCGCACACTACAGCTGCTCGGCGAATTTGACCGCAAGACGTCGAGCTGGGTGCACACGCCCGCGACTATCAGAGCCCTCGGCGGCGCCCTCTTCTGTGATCGGCGCTACGGCCACGTGTTCGTGTACCACAACGGGGCCGAGTCGTACTACGCCGCCCGAGGGTTCCGCGGGCGGCTGCGCGTGTAGTGGCGGCGAGGTGGGCGCTATGATTGATCTTGCGCGCCGATGGTGTGCCTCCCGGGTCAGTCCACTCTTTGCCACCACACCGATGCATCTCCCTCGCGCCGCGCTGCTGCTCGCCCTCGTTGCCGCTTGCGCGCCAGCCTCAAAGACCACCACACCGCAGCGCGACTACCTCTATCTCTGGACCGCGTCGGCCGACACCACGCGCCCCGATTTCCTGGCGGTGCTCGATGTGAGTGCCGAACCCGCAGACACCGCGCGCTACGGCCGGCTCGTCACCACACTCGCCGTGCCCGGACTGGCGAACTATCCCCACCACACCGAGCACGAACTTCCCGCCGATCGACAGCTCTTCGCGAACGGGTTCGGGTCGGGCCAGTCATTCGTCTTCGATCTCACCACACCCGACAAACCGCGGATCACTGCGCAGTTCGGCGATGTGGACGGCTTTGCGCATCCGCACTCATTCCTGCGGCTGCCCAGCGGCAATGTGCTGGCGACGTTTCAGATGACGCACGCCAAGGGCCGTATGCGCACCGGTGGGCTGGTGGAGCTCACACCGACGGGCACGCGCGTGCGTTCGTCGTCGGCCGACTCGCCCGGTGCCGATTCCGGTTTGCGTGTGTACAGCGCTGGCATCGTGCCATCACTGGACCGGATCGTGACCACGTCCACCGACATGGACAAGGATTCCTTTGAGCCATCACGCACGCTGCAGATCTGGCGGCTCTCCGACCTGTCGCTGCTCAGCCGCATCACCCTGCCCGGCCCCAACGGCATACTCTCGGCCGAGCCGCGGCTGATGGACGATGGCCGTACCATGCTCGTCTCGACGTTCAGCTGCGGGCTTTTTCTCATCGACAGTCTGGAGAGCAGTGCGCCGCGCGCCACGCAGGTCGGCGCGTTCCCGCGCAAGGACGGCACGAGCTGCGCGATTCCCGCAATCGTCGGGCACTACTATCTCGTCACGGTGCCTGCCTGGAGCGCGGTGGTGAGTCTCGACATCTCCAATCCACGCGCGCCGAAGGAAGTGAGTCGCGTGGCGTTCGACTCGACCGATGTGCCGCACTGGCTCTCGGTGTCGCCGGACCATCGCCGGGTGGTGGTGACCGGGTACGCGACGATGGAGAACACCGTGCAGATCCTGCAATTCGATGAACGCACCGGGGTCCTGTCGCTCGACGCCCGATTCCGGGAGGAGGGCGCCAGTCGGCCCGGGTTTCGGATGGAGGGCAAGGAGTGGCCGCATGGAGGAAGCGCCAAGGGGGTTCCACATGGGGCGGTGTTCAGCCGGCGGTGACGTTGGCGCCGTGATGTTGGCGCCGTGATGTTGGCGCTGTGTTGTTGGCGCTGCGATGTTGGCGCTGCGATGTTGGCGCTGTGTTCGGGGTGATGGGCCTGGGGCAATACAGGTGCCCTGTTCGTGGCCGACCGCGTGATGCGGGGTCCCGCGATCGCCGTCTCGGGCTCTGACTGGTGCAGCCGCCGTGCGGCCCGGGAATACCAGCTCTCGCCGACATGTCTTCCGCTTCGGCGGCTCGTCTCCGCGACGCGACCCGGCATCGCGCGGGCCCCATCCCCCCACCAGGAGCTGCACCATGATGCTCAGGAAATCCCTGCGCCGAACCGCACTCGTCGCCGCCGCGATGATCGGCACGGCGAGCGTCGCACAGGCGCAAACGACACTCATTGCGTTTCTCAACGGCGCTCAGGAAGCACCGACTCCGCGCGTGACGCCGGCATTCGGCAACGGCACGATCATCCTCAATGCTGCCCGCACGCAGATCAGCATCAGCCTGACCTTCAGCGGCTTGCTGACGCCCTTTACCGTCGCGCACATCCACGAAGCACCATTCGGTGTCAGTGGCCCGGTGCGCTTCGACTTCGGCTCACAGGTAGTCCTCGGACCCGGTGGCACCAGCGGCGTGCTCACCAACGCGGTGTTCAACATCAGCGCCACACAGGTGACGTCTCTCCTGGCAGGCAACATGTACTTCAATGTGCACAGCACGACCTTCCCAGCTGGCGAGATTCGCGGGCAACTGAACGTCGTACCTGAGCCGGCATCGATGGCGCTGCTGGCCGGTGGTCTGGCCGGTCTGGGCGTGTTGGCCCGGCGGCGGCGCGTGGTGTAGTGGCGTGTCGCTGAAGTTCGGAGAGCACCAAGCCAGTTGGGGCGTCCGGATGGCAAGGCGAAAATCCTCGCAATGCCAGCGGTATTGCGAGGATTTTCAACGCGGCCAGCCGGGATGCTCCGACTGGCGACTGCGTCCGGAACTTCAGCGACAGGCCACACGTCCGCAGCGTGCTGGATGGGGCGACGCTGCTCCGTCTCGCGCGCATTCCCGGCCGGCTAACCCGGATTTCTCACCAGGGTATTGCATAACAGCCGCCCGATGTGGCATAAGGTGTTTGTCGAGAACGCCTTACACACACATCGGAGACGGCTGTTATGTCCACAGAGTGTACGACCGGGGCACTGCCGTTTCAAGGGGTCGCCGGTCGCGAGGTGGTGGCGCGCTTTGATGGCGGCACGCTGACGTCGGATGGGGGCGCGGTGCTGCTGCGCGAGGTGGATCGGGCGACGAAGATCCTGGGGCAGTTCGCCGCCTGCTTTACCGATCATCGCGACCCCACGCGCGTGACGCATCCCGTGGCGGCGTTGGTGCGCCAGCGCGTGTACGGGCTCGCGCTCGGCTACGAAGATCTGAATGACCACGACGCGCTCCGCCACGACCCGCTCATGGCGGTGCTCGCCGAGTCGGCGGATGTCACCGCCCCCGGGGCGGGCAAGAGTACGCTCAATCGTTTGGAGCTCGCGGGCGCGACCGTCGGCACGGACGCGCGCTACAAGAAAATCACAGTCGATCACGACGCCGTGGATCGCCTGTTTGTCGACGTGTTCGTGCAGGCGCATCCGACGCCGCCGACCGAGATTGTCTTGGATCTCGATGCGACCGATGATCCGGTGCACGGCGCGCAGGAGGGCCGCTTCTTCCACGGCTACTACGGCCACTATTGCTACCTGCCGCTCTACATCTTCGCCGGCGAGCACCTGCTGTGTGCCCGCCTGCGGCCGTCGGATCGCGACGCGAGTGCCGGCGCGCTCGAGGAAGTGCAGCGGATCGTCGCGCAGCTCCGCGCCGTGTGGCCCGACGTGGCGATCACGCTCCGCGCTGACAGCGGCTTCTGTCGTGATGCGCTGATGACCTGGTGCGAGACGCACGCCGTGGACTATGTCTTCGGGCTCGCGAAGAATGCGCGCCTGATTGCCCTGATCACGAACGAATTGGCCGATGCGGCCGCGACCTGTGCCGCGACCCAGCGGCCGGCGCGTGTCTTTGCGGAGCGGACGTATCAGACGCTCGAGAGCTGGACGCGGGCACGCCGCGTGGTCGCCAAAGCCGAACAGCTGACGGCGGCCACGGCGGATGGCGACGGCAAGTCGAACCCGCGCTTCATCGTCACGTCACGCGCGATGGCCGACGTCGACGCACGGACGCTGTATGAAGCGGTCTATTGCGCGCGCGGCGAGATGGAGAACCGGATCAAGGAGCAGCAGCTGATGCTCTTCGCGGATCGGACGAGTGCCGCGACGCTGCGCGCCAATCAGCTGCGGCTGTATTACTCGTCGGTCGCGTATCTCTTGTTGGCCGCGCTGCGGCGCCTCGGTCTCGCCGGCACCGCGCTGGCGAAGGCGCAATGCACGACCATCCGCCTCACGCTGCTCAAGATCGGCGCACGGATTCGCGTCACGGTCCGCAAGGTCTGGCTGGCGCTCACGAGTGGCTGTCCGCACGCGGCGCTCTTCGCCCGCGTCCACGCCACTCTCAGACGCTGTTGACGTGCGACGCCCGCCCGTCCCACCCGCCGGCGCACCCCGGGGCCTCGCGCATCGCCGTCATCGCGCCTCGGCACGTGGCGCCCCCGCTGCCAGCGCGGAGAGGGCCTCCCACGGCCCAATCGACACCGCCCCCAACGCCAGTGACGTCGCCACAGCGCCGGATTTCACCGTCAGCCGTCGCAACCACCGATCACCGCAACAGAACACGCCGATTCACCCCAGCTGGTGAGAAATGCGGGCTAAGCTGGCTGGACACGATATCGGGCTCGCACCGCCTGGAGCGGGACAGCCGGCTCGAAGGACCGACGGGGCGGACCTCGCCTGCCTCACGCGTGACCCCGGGCAGGCCGGGAGGGTACATAGGCGGCGAAACGTCGCACGGCGCCAGCCCGACCCGGCCATGCTCCGTCGACGCGAAACAC
>JANPFJ010000439.1:0-5062 GCA_031423355.1 Gemmatimonadaceae bacterium
GGCAACAGCGCCGGCATGTTCCTCTACCATCGCGGCACGAAGTCGAACTACACACTCACCGTCCGCACGAACGACGGCACCGGCTCCGGCTGGGCGGGGGCCGAGGAACCGCAGTTTGCATCGATCGATTTCGACCGCATCAGTGCACGCGCGATCGAGAAGGCGGAGTTGTCGCGCAATCCGGTGGCGATTGAACCAGGGCGATACACCGTCATTCTCGAGCCGCAGGCGGTGGGCGACCTGATGACACTGGTGGCGTTCTACGCCGACGCGCGTTCAGCCGATGAAGGTCGATCCACGTTCGTGAAGCCTGGCGGTGGCATCAAGATCGGCGAGAAGATCGCCGACGAGCGGGTGTCGTTCTACAGCGATCCGTATGATCCGAAGATTCTGGCCGATCCGTTCGATGGCGAGGGATTTCCACTCACGCGCCGGAACTGGATTGACAAGGGTGTGCTCAAGGAACTTCAGTACGGCCGGTTCTGGGCAAAGAAGCAGAACAAGCAGCCCACGGGCAGTCCGAACAATGTGGTGATGACGGGCGGTGCCACGACGCGCGAACAGATGATCGCCAGCACACAGCGCGGCATTCTGGTGTCACGGCTCTGGTACCTGCGCGAAGTGGATCCGCGCACACTGCTCTACACGGGGCTGACGCGTGATGGCACCTACCTGATCGAGAATGGAAAGATCACGAAGGCGATCAAGAACATGCGCTTCAATGAGAGTCCGTTGTTCATGCTGAACAATCTCGAGGCGCTGGGTCCGCAGGAACGCGTTGCTGGCGTCGAAGCGCTGATCCCGTGTGTGATGCCGCATCTCAAGGTGCGGGACTTCAACTTCACGTCGCTGTCGGACGCGGTCTGAGCGTCAGGTGCGTGCAAAAAACCGCGGCCGCTCCGATGACTGGAGCGGCCGCGGTGTTTGGAACTGGGGCGGCAGGACTCGAACCTGCAACATCCCGGTTAACAGCCGGGTGGTCTGCCATTGACCTACACCCCATCATGAACCTTGAACTTGTCCGCCCCAGGCAGAAAAGTGTAGGGTCACGGCCCACAACGAGTCAAAGCCGTGACCTTCCACGGTGCCGTCAGTGCGCGGCCGGAGCCTTTGCCGCAGTATCGGCTGCCGCCGAGGCGGCTGCAGGCGCCGGCGCCGCGGGAGCCGCGGCCGTCTTGCCCGCATTCGGATTCTTGTCGGTACCGGCGGCGTTCAGATAGCCGGGCGTGCTCCCGACCGACCCATTCGCGCTGGCGTCCGCGCCGCCGTACGGGTTGGCGGTGTCACCAAGTCCCGGGCTATCGGCGGTCTTTGCACAGGCCGTGGTCAGCAGGGCAGCGGCAACAAGCAGCGAGGCAAGGCGAACAGTCCGCATTCGGGCTCCAAAAATCGTGGCTGAAATGGATATCCGGGGAAAGTAGCCCGAAAGTGATCGGGACGGCATCACCGGCCCTGCTGCCAACCGGGACTCAATGCGGAAGCCGCGGACGAAGGTGCCCATAGAGCCAGGTGCCGACCATGGCGCTGATGATCGGGACCAGAAACACCGTCACGCCGCTGCCAAGCACCGCCAGCAGGGGACCGGGACAGGCACCGACCAGCGCCCAGCCGAGCCCAAACAGGCTGCCGCCGAGCCAGTACGGTGTGCCGCGGCCCATCGACTTGGGTGGGATGCTGATCTCGCTGCCATCCATCGCGCGAGTGCCAAAGCGGCGAATCAGCTGCAGTGACAGCCCAGCGGTGAGCACCGCGCTGCCAAGCACGCCGAACATGTGAAACGCCTGGAACCGGAACATCTCCTGAATGCGAAACCACGACACCACCTGTGCCTTGGTCAGCACGATGCCGAAGAGTGTGCCGAGGGCGAGGTAGACGGCCAATTCTGCCACGCGCGGAAGACCGGTCGATTTCGGGCGCACATCACTCATGAGCGCGGCATCGGGTGCAGCAGCAATCGTTGTCATCGCGTCAGGCCCCGAGCAGCAAGGGGAGAACGACCCACGTCCCCAACAGACCGCCTGCGAAAAATCCGAGCGTTGCAACCAGCGACGGCAGTTGCAGGTCAGCCAATCCGCTGATCGCGTGGCCGGAGGTACATCCACCCGCGTACGCCGTGCCGAACCCGATCAGCAGACCACCGCCAACCATCATCACGACTCCTCGCAGCGTCGTCAGCGCGCTCCACGAGAACAGCTCGCGTGGCACCACCCCGCTGAAGTCCGTGACACCCAGCGATGCCATGCTGTCGTGGGCGGCAGCCGAGAGTTGCATGGTGGCGCCGGGCGCCGTCGTCAGCGCGACAATCACACCGCCGAGCAGAATGCCCACCGCGAACGCGAGATTCCATCCACCGATGCGACGCCAGTCGTAGCGGAAGAACTCGGCCCGGGCAGGCAGCACGGCGGCACATGCATGCCGCAGGTTGCTCGAGATGCCGAACATCCTGTTGCCCACCAACAGCAAGGCGGGCACGAACAATCCGATCAGTGGCCCAGCGATGTACCACGGCCACACTCGCATCACGTCATCGGCCTGCAACGATTCTCCTGCGGTCGCTGGTTTCCTTCGCCAAACGCCCACACATCAGGTCGCACAACTGAAAGACCGTCGTGTCAGCGAGTGCGTAGAACACGTGCAGGCCTTGCTTGCGCCGCTCGACGAACCCGAGGGTGTGCAGCAGCTGCAGATGCTTCGATACGTTCGCCTGACCCATACCGGTTGCGTCGATCAGATCGCTCACGGTTGCCTCGCCGCTACGGAGCTCACTGAGAATCCGCAGCCGTGCGGGTTCTCCGAGCGCCTTGAAGCGTTCGGCGACCAGCGCCGTCAGATCGGTGGACATCACTTTGGTGGCCATCTACTCACGCCGTGATGAAGGGCGAACGACCGATTCGGTGCGCATCACTGGTGCGCCCCCGCATGTGCCAGCGTCTCGTGTTCGACCGCCAACCCCTCAGCCACCCAGGCAGCGTACCCGCCAGTCATGTTGATCACATTCGTGAATCCGCGTGCACTCAACACACTGGCCGCGATCGCGGATCGTCCACCACCCTGACAGTGCAGCACCAGTGGTGTGGTTGCCGGCAGTTCGTCGAGGTGCTCGGTCAGGTAACCGAGCGGAATGTTCGCGACGCCAGGCAGATGCCCAGCGGCGTATTCCGTCGCGCCTCGGACATCGACGACACGTGCCTGGCCAGCGGCGAGATCGGCGGCGACGGAAGACACACTGCGCTGCGGCATCGTATGAAACACACCACCCGTCGCCGTGAACTCTGCCATCACATCACCCTCCGCATAGCCGACGATGCGATCCAATCCAATCATCGCGAGATCGCGCACCGCCGAGAGTGCAGCTGCCTCATCTTCCGTGACGAGATGGACATCCCGGTCGTACGGCAGCAGCCAGCCAGCCCAGGTATTGAAGCTCTTGTTCAACGGGATGTTGATCGTGCCGGGGATGAAGCCATCCGCAAAGGCTGCGGCAGGACGGCAATCCACCACGATGGCACCGCTGGCGAGTGCATTCGTGAGTGTGATCAGCGACACACGCGGCGGCGAGCGCAACTCACCGAGCAGCGCTGGCCCCTGCTTGTTGATCCGCTTCATTTCCGCGAAATACTTCGGCGGTTCCGGCTGTCCCGCCAGGACGGCATCCACGAACGCCTGTTCGTCGGTCATGGTCAGGCCCCAGTTGGCGATCTTCTCGTAGCCGAGTGTGCTCATCGGAACGGCACCGAGCGCCTTGCCGCAGGCCGAGCCCGCGCCATGTCCGGGCCAGATCTGCAGGTGGTCCGGCAGCTGCTTGAATCGCTGCAGGCTGCGGAAAAGCGTTCGCGCGCCGGCTTCCATCGTTCCCATGATCTTCGCGGCGCGCTCGAGCAGATCGGGGCGACCAACATCGCCGACGAACACGAAGTCGCCAGTGATGGCACCGATCGGACCTGCCGACGCCGGTGTGTCGGTGACGAGGAACGACAGGTGCTCCGGTGTGTGACCCGGCGTGTGCAGCACTTCGAACTTCAGGTTGCCGACCATGAATACGTCATGGTCGTGCAGGAGTGTCGCGTTCGATTCGGCGGCGAAGGCGTACTTCCAGTCCGCATCACCTTCGTCGGAGAGCAGGAGTTGAGCGCCCGTGCGCTGCGCCAGCTCTCGACTGCCGGACACGAAGTCGGCGTGGATGTGGGTTTCGGTGACGTGTGTGACGCGCAGCCCTTCCTCGGCCGCAGCGTCGATGTACTGCGCGAGGTCGCGATTGGCGTCGACGACGATGGCCTCGCCGGTTGCCTGACAGCCGATGAGATAACTCGCCTGCGCGAGTTTCGGATCGTACATGCGCTTAAGCAGCATGAGATGTGTCCCCCGCATTCGCAGAGATGAATGGATTGGTATCGAGTGAGTTGCTGGCCGAGGTCACGGTCGAGGAGACTTTCTTCAGATCGGGCACCGGCAAGAACACGTCACGGTTCTTGTACAGGATGAACGTGCCCATCACGATCAGGAATGCTGCGAATGCCTGTTTCAACGCGCCTGGCGAGACGTAACGCACCAGATACGTGCCGGCGACGATGCCGGCGACAGCGACCGCCGTGAACGCGGCCATGAAGGCCCACGGCATCTGCATCTGTCCCATGTAGCCGGCGAATCCCGAAGCGGCATTCATCGCGATCACCAGCAGCGACGTGCCGACGGCCTGTTTCATCGGCGCGCGGGCGAGGAGCACCAGCGCCGGCACTACGAGGAAGCCGCCGCCAATGCCCACCAGTCCGGTGAGTACACCAACCGTGAGTGCAACGGGCACGAGCAGCGCAAGCGGCATCGTGCGCGCTGATTCAGGCGCGTGCGCCTGACTCGGTGCCCGGCGCGCAGAGCGGAACATCATCACCGCCGCCGCGAGCATGACGGTTGCGAGCAGCGCGAGCTGCACGCGCCCATTGATCAGCGATGCCAGTCGCGCACCACCGAAGGCGCCGACCATCGCGATCACTCCGAATGTGGCAGCGGTGCGCAGGTTCACGTTGCCGGCTTTCCAGTGTCCAACCGCACCCGCAAGACTGGTCAC
>JANPFJ010000440.1:0-22747 GCA_031423355.1 Gemmatimonadaceae bacterium
GTGGGCCCGACCGCTCCGTGCTGGTGACCAGACCCGATGCGCGGACCGGCGCGCGAAGCGGTCGATCAGTCGATGAAGGCCGCGACTCGAATCCGGTCGGCAGCGCCGCGGCCGCGGTCGGTCTGCCCTGCGCCGTCACCCACGCGGCGATGCACAGCAGCAGGATCAGGCATCGGAAAAGGGGTCGCATCATCGAGACAATGGCATGAGAGTGATCGCGCGCGCGTGTGTCCGTGCTCCTCATCCCCCACCCATGCCATCTCGACCGTACCGTGTCTCTCAGGGGCGCGCCTCGCACGCTGCGAGGTTGCCCTCGCGAATGCGCGACGCGCAGGTTACATCGCGATCGTACCGGAGACCTGCTTCACCAGCTGATACAGAAACTCGAGGCCCTCGTAGTACGATTTCACCCGGAGCTTCTCGTCGCGGCCATGCGCATTGTTCTCGCCTGGCACCGAGAAGATTCCGCTCACGCCGTAGGTCGGGATCCCCGCAGCGCGCAGGAACCGGCCGTCCGTGGCGCCAGTGCTCATGGTGGGAATGACGGGAATGTCGCCCCACGTCTGCTTCGTGAGCGCGGTCGTGCTGGCGAGCAACGTCGCATCGATTGCGTCGGGTGCAGCACCGAACTTCTCGGCCGACTCCTTCATCAACGTGACCCGGATCGCGGTATCGTTCACGACCCGCGCGATCGTGGCCTGCACCTCCGCGAGCGTCGACGTCGGGACGATGCGGCAGTTCACGTTCGCGGTGGCCGTCTGCGGCAGCGCGTTGTAGGCATGCCCGCCACCCAGCCGGGTGGCCACGCACGACGTGCGCAGCATCGACGAATAGCGTGGATCGCGTGACAGCGCCGCCGCCGCGACCGAATCAGCGGGATTGGCCGCCACCGCTCGCATCGCCGCTGCCACGTCGGGCTTCTCGACCTTCGCCGTCTCTTCGAGGAACGGCTTCGTGATCGCGTTGAGCGCGACAGGGAAGGAATAGCGCGCCAGGTTGACGAGTCCTGCGGCCAGCTGGTTGATGGCGTTGTCCGGCCGCGGCACACTGGAATGGCCCCCGGGATTGAGCACGGTCAGCGTGAAGTTGACCGGTACTTTCTCGGCCGCCTGCACCGAGTGAAACACCGGTGTCGTACCGCTGAGTGTGCCGCCGCCCCCTTCGTTGATGGCGTACGCCGCATCGATCAGCGCGCGGTGGTTCTTCACCAGGAACTCGACACCGTTGCCGTCGCCTCCCTCCTCGTCTGCGGTCAGCGCGAGAATCAGGTCGCGCGCCGGAACGAAACCTTCCCGCTTGTAGCGCAGCAGATTGGCAACGAACATCGAGGCCATCGCTTTGTCATCGGCGGTACCGCGTCCATAGAAGAAGCCATTGGCTTCCTGCAATTCGAACGGATCACGTGACCAGTCAGTGCGCAGCGCCGCGACGACGTCCAGATGCGCCAGCAGCAACACCGGCTTCAGCGCACCGCCGCGACCACGGTAGCGGACCACCAGATTGCCCTTGGTCGGTTTGCCTGGCGGGACGATGATATGAATGTCAGCGGCCGGAAATCCGGCCGCCCGGAAGCGTGAGGCCATCGCCTGGACGGCGGTCGTTACCGAGCCGACCGAGTCCACGGTGTTGATCTCGACGAGCTGTTCGTAGACCTCGCGGGCAGCACGCTGGTGCGGTGTCAGCGCCGCTTGCGCTCCGGCAGTGGCAGGAAACAGCAGACAGGCGAGAAGGCGACGGGGGCTGAACATGTGCTCCGATCCGGAAAGGGGCTGCGGCAGGTTGCGACGGCCAGGGTGCGATTCCTGAGTGTACGTCCCTCACCGCCGAACCGAAACCCGGCCAGCACGGCACGGTTCAGCGCACGATCTCCGTGTTCACCCACTGGATCCGCCCCAGGAGCCAGACATTCAGGGCGATGGTCTCCCCGTCGTATGAGCCGGTCACCACGCGATTCGGCCAGACATAGGTCCCGAGGATCGGCCAGCGCTCGAAGTTCCGCACCTGCACCACGCTCAGGTAATTCGCGCGCGAGTAGACCAGCCGCTGCAAGGAATCGATCGTCCCGGCGCTCTTGAGTTGGGTCCAGCGTTCGGACACGCGCGCCTTGAACACCGGGTCCTGAAAGAGTCGGACGAACCACTCCGATTTTCGCGCATGCCAGCCATCGATCCGATCGGCACCGTCGTAGTTCACATTGCCGATGGCCAGGTCAAAATCCCAGACCGGACCGAAGAAGAGCTTCCCGTTGCGCTGCTTGTACATGTACGGGCCAAACCGAAGCCCGCCATCGACGTTCTTGAGCGTCTCCTGCAGGACGTAGTAATTGACGACCGACTCGACGTCGAGGTAGGCGGCATAGCCGACGGCCGGATCAGTGAAACGACTGCCGAAAATCGCCGAGTCGGTGCGTGCGATGTAGCTCTGGACGTAGGCACGCTGCCTCGCCCAGGCTGGCAGCAGCAATGTCTCCGGATTGCCCACGCAGAACACCATTCGAGTCATCGTCGAGTTGAAGCAGAAATCCTCACCGCGACGCTCATCGACCTCCAGCAGATAACCGCCGGTCAGGTTCGTCTCTGACGTATCCGTCGCCTTCATCTCCGGGATGTTCACGCGATCGGCGCCGATCCGGACATGTTCCACCAGCTGATAGACCCCCTGATAGCGTCCATTCACCTGCACATCGACAAACGCGGAACGTGGCGTCCAGGCCATCCCCATCATGCGACTCAGCGCGAACGCCAGATCGGTGCGCAGCATCGTCTTGTCGGAGTAATTCGCCAGCAGCACCCAGTGCCGGTTGGCTGGCATGCCGAGCAACGAGGTGCTTGTCGTGAGCTTGAGCCTGTACGGCTTCTTCGGGAAGTCCCAGGTTGTGTTGCCGCGTCCGCGGATTTCCATCCCGCCCTGCACCAGCATCCCACCAACGGTGTCGGAGAGCGCGATCGTCCCCGGCACATAGATCGTCTTCGACACGATGTCGGTGCCACTGGCGGTGGCGATGCTGAGCAGCGGAAGCTTCGCGGTGGCCGTCTGCAGCACTACCGGCGGTACCGGGTCGACGGAAACCGTCGGCGCCACGGTCTCACCGCCACATCCAGCCAGAAGCACGAGCGCCGCGGCAAGCGGGCCGGAAAATCGCACTGCAGCTCGCACGAGAAGTCGGTCAGAGGTTATGGCCTGCCACCGACGCTCTCGGAGGCTGACGGTCGCGCACATGGCTGCGTCAGCAACGCCGGCAAGGAATACTGACGTTCCTGGCCGTCGTCCAACCGGCCGGGAACGGAAAGATATCGACGCCGCCCGGCGCCGCATCCAGGTCGCGGCGCATTCCGCCGATGCTGCGGTGCGGCGCGCGCGACCGCGGGGCATATTCTCCCTGGCGGGCGACGGGGCCCGCCGCACCCTCCCCTGCCCTCCCCCTGACCCGCAGCTGCCATGTCTTCGCGTCGACACTTTCTCACCGCCTCCTCTGCAGCGCTCACCGGCGCGGCACTCGGCCTGCGCCCGTCACCACTCTCCGCCGCCACCGACGTCGACGCCCTGCTGCCAGAGCCGATCCGTATCCTGCGTCCAATGACTGCTGGCGTGACGCCGATCAGCATCGGCGAACGGCGCGCGCGCATCGAGAAGGCACGGACCCTGATGGGCCAGTCCGGTCTCGATGCCCTCGTGCTCACCGGGGGGACGTCGATGGAATATTTCACCGGCATTCGCTGGGGCACGAGCGAGCGGTTGCTCGCGGCCGTCATCCCTGTCCGCGGCACGGCGTTTCTCGTGACGCCGAAGTTCGAGGAAGAACGTGCGATGGAACAGGCGCGCGAGGGCCCGCTCGGCGCCGATGCGCAGGTCTTCGCGTGGGATGAAGACGAAAACCCGCACGCGTTGATCGCGAAGGGATTGCGCGACCGCGCACTCGCGACCGCCAGAGTCGGCGTTGAAGAAACCGTGAAGTTCGTGTTCCACGACGGCATGGCGAAGGCACTCCCATCGGCCTCGTTTCGCAGCGGCACGCCGATCACCGCAGGATGCCGCACAGTGAAGGACGCGCACGAAATCGAATTGATGCAACATGCCAGCAACGTCACGCTGGCGGCCTACGAGGCGGCATGGAAAGCGCTCACCGACGGCATGACGCAGTCACAGTTTCAGGAGCTGGTGCAGGCGGCGCACCGGAAGCTGGGCTACGAAGGCAGTGCGGGCGCGCAGGTGGGTGAGTTCTCGGCGCTCCCGCACGGATCAGCCAAGCCGCAGCTCATTCGGGAAGGGTCGATCGTGCTCATCGACGGCGGGTGCAAGGTGGAGGGATACTGTTCCGACATCTCGCGGACCTTCGTCCTCGGTCGCGCGACGCAGCGGATGAAGGACGTGTTCGAGATCGAGTTCCGCGCGCAGAGTGCGGCGCTGGCAGCCGCGCGGCCGGGCGTGGCGTGCGAGGATGTTGATGCCGCCGCGCGGAAAGTGATCGTCGACGCCGGATTCGGCCCTGGCTACAAGTACTTCACGCACCGCGTCGGGCACGGCATGGGCATGGACGGCCATGAATGGCCTTACCTGGTGAAGGGCAACAAGCTGCCGCTGGCGGCAGGGATGGCCTTCTCCGACGAACCAGGCATCTACATCCCCGGCGAGTTCGGCATCCGCCTCGAAGACGACATGATCATCACCGAGACGGGCGCGAAACTCCTCACGCCACAGTCACGCAGCCTCGAGCGGCCATTCGCAGTCGCGTAAACCAGCTCACGGGATTCGGAACGCGCGCACCACGGCGCGTTCCGATCACCCGCCGCGCTGTGCCAGCAAGGCAATGCGTTCGCGTGTCGAAACCACCACGCCGCCCGCCGGTTCGACCGTGATGGCGAACATCACCGCGTCGCCAACCGGCACCCGCGGGTCGATGGCAACCAGCACCTCGGACTGGCCCTCCGGCATGTCGAACACACCGCCGTCGACCGGGTACTTCTGGTCGCGCGTCTTGTCAAAGATCCAGAGCTGATACTGCCAACGTCGGCGATCGTTGGCCTGCAAGCCCGCGAATCGCATCACGCCGCGCTGAGCCCGCCCACTCCAGACGACATCACCGCTCGCGCCACGCGCCGCACTGTCGGCCGTCGCGGTCCACGCCAGACGCTGCGTCGCGCTGTCCCGCGTCAACAGCGAGTCGCGAAGCCGAGCGGTGGTCGATGCAATCGAGGGAAGCGCCGGCGGCGCTTCCCCGGAGCGCGGTGGAGCGAACCAGAGCAGGAACGCCGCCGCCGCCGCGAACCAGCCACTCCACGCCAGCGCTGAGACACGGCGCGCCGGGCTGATGGGTGCGACCGCGCTGGGCGCGGCGTGTGGCACGCGTGGTTGGGCGCGCACGATCGCTTCACCGGTGCTGATGATGCGATCGGACACCGCCGGGGGCAACGCATCATGGGCCGACGGATCGGCGGCGATGAAGGCCGCCGCCAGTTCCGCCGCTGCTGCCTCCCACCGTGCCACCTCGCCGGCCGGCAGGGCCGCCAGCGCGCGCGCCAGCGCCTCCGCTTCCGGTGCACTGAGTGCGCCAGTGGCTCGTTGCATCAGCAGTTCGCTCAAGCCATCACCTTCCATGTCGCTCTGCACTATTCCTCTCCTCCGTCGTTCCGGGTACGCGCCGCCAACAGATCCCGCGCGCGCGCCAGACCGCGCCGGATGTGTGACTTGACGGTTCCCAGCGGTGTGTCCGTATCACGTGCGATTTCATCGTGTGTCCTGCCATGCACCAGTGAGAGTTCCAGCATGCGACGTTGCGCCGGCGGCAGCTCACGCAGCACGGCGCGCGCCTGTTCAGCGCGCCACTCCCGGTCGAGGTCACGTTCCGTCTCACTCGCGACGTCGAAATCATCAGGAATTGATTCCAGCGCCGGCAACCGTTCACGCTTCCGCGCCCGATCGATCAGCCGTCGTCGCGCAATCATTGCCACCCACCCGGCTTCGCTCGTACGAGCCGAGTCGTACCGTGCCGCCGTGCGCCAGAGATCGATGAAGATTTCCTGCACGGCATCCTCGGCATCCCCTGACTCGGCGGACCAGCGTCGCGCCAGCGACCAGACCAGCGCGCCGTACCGCGCGACACACTCACGTACGGCGCCTTCCTCGCCGGCCGCGATCCGCGGCAGCAGCGGTTGCAGCAGTGGCGGTGCACTGCTGGCGACGTCCGCCACCAGCGCCAGATGCGCCCGCGCCGACTCGTTGCCCGTGACTCGCGTCATGTCATCCATCCGAAGGAATCGCGCACGCACCGTGTTTGCCTCACATCGACCTCGTGAATGCCTATGTGCTGAAGAGATTCGACGGCCGAACGGTTTCGGATGCACCACAACCCGGGCTGCATCCGTGGCAGGCCATCCGGCGAATCGCAGGGAAACTGCTGCATCCTTTCCCTTGCTCCGAGGAAGCACCCCATGCGTTCCACCTCACTCGCGTTCATCACCGCAGCATCCCTGTGCACCGCAGCGCCCGTCGCGGCCCAGCACCCGTCGCGGGGCCCGTCCATCCCGCAGGTCGCGAAGACTGCTGGACAGTTTACCACCCTGCTGGCCGCGGTTGATGCCGCCGGCCTGACCGAGACCCTCCTTGGCCGCGGCCCCTACACCCTGTTCGCGCCAACCGACGAAGCCTTCGGCAAGCTGCCCAATGGCACCGTACAGGACCTGCTCAAGCCCGAAAACCGCGAGAAGCTGCGCACGATCCTCACCTATCACGTGGTCGCAGGCCGGGTCACGGCGTCACAGGCGCGATCGGTGAACAGCGCCGAGACGGTGGCCGGTCAGAGCGTCCGCATCAGCACCAGCGGCGACCAGCTTCGAATCAACGATGCCGTCGTGCGCATCGCCGATGTGCCGGCCAGCAATGGGTTGATTCATGTCATCGACCGGGTGCTGCTCCCGACGGCGACAACGACGCCGGCATCGGGCAGTGCGCTCGAGCTGCTCGATCTCGCGATTCAACGTGGCGTCCCGCTGTTCAACAATGGTCAGCCGGAATCGACCGTCGCCATCTACGAGGTCGCGTCGCGGGCGCTGCTGGCGCTCGGCACGGTGGTCCCGGACGATGCGCGCCGCGCGCTCCGCACGGCACTCGGCAAGACCAGCGGCAGCGTCCGTGATCGCGCGTTCACGTTGCGGGGCGGGCTGGATGACGCACGCCGCAGCCTGACGGGGCAGATGGAAATGAGCGGCACACGCTGACCCTGTGCTGGCGGGTGTGGCGCCAGGACTTGCGCCGCACCCGCGGGACAGCGAACGATCGGCGGGCGTCAGGCCGAGACGAGCATACGCGCCAGCTGCTCGTGCAGTCTTGCTCTGAGCGCGACCGGGCGCAGCACTTCAGCATGTTCGGCATACTGGAGCGCATGACGGACAGCCCAGTCGACGTCGGCCAGCGGATGCTGGAGGACCAATCCACCATCCGCATCCAACACTCGCCCTTCACGTTCGGCAATCCATCGCGCGATCTGCGGTGAGTAACGCACCAGCATCACATCAGGCTCTTCGCCCTGAAACACCCGCCCGTCGCGGAACACACCCTCGATGGAGAAATTGACAGGGGGTTCGAATGAGATCTCCATGGCCGCCGCCTGTGCGATGCGATCCATCCGAAACACCCGGAGACCGGCGCTCCGGTCGCAATGTGCGATGAGATACAGCATGCCATGGGCCGCGACGAGTGCATAGGGGCACACAATCCGCTCGTCGGCGGACGTGGCTCCGGATTTGCGATAACCGAGTCGCACTCGGGTTCGAGTCCGGAGGCCGTGGCGAACCACCGGAAGATGTGCGGTACTCCCATACTCTCCGATCGAGATATTGTAGAGCGAGTCGGGGATCGGATCGTCAGGAAGCGTGACGATGATCGACGTCAGCCGAGCGCGCACGCGATCCAGCACGGCATGTTCGTTCTGCGGGCGCTGCGTGCGCAGCACGGCCAATCCGAGTTCCAGTGCGCAGAGTTCGCTCACCGTCAGGCGCATCGGTCGCCGCAGGTGATTCGACCGTGCTGACACGCGATCAGCGTCGAGATAGACCTGCACACCTTCGACGAACCCCGCCGGCAGGTCGTACCGATCCACCAGCGACAGCAGATCCTGTTGCACGGTGGCGACGTCAGTGCCGATTCGCTCCGCCACATCCGAGAGTTGGTGTTCCTCGCCATCGGCGATCTGGGGGATCACAGCCAAGATGCGCTGCAGTTGTGCGGCCGCCCCGCGCGACTGCCACGGCACGCGTGCCCCAGTGCGCTCGACGGGTGCACCCGCGCTCGGCACCGGCAGCGGATCCGGCGCCGGAACGACGTACAGGGCGTGCGTGGCGGTCGCGCGGGCCTGCACGGCTGCCGCGAGAGACTCAGGAGCCCGCACGATGGCCTCGCCGCCGAAGGAGAGGATCCACCGCGCAAAGCTGTCCACCCGCCGAACCGTGAATCGGCGCTGCGTTGCGACACCATCAACAGGCTCACCCAGCGCCGCGGCGGCCAGCAGCGGTCCCGACTCGCCGCGGAACTCCACCAGCACCTGCGACGCGTCACCCTCGCCCAACTCCCACACATGCCGCGACTGCGCGTGGTCGCGAATGCGGAACGTGGCGGGAACTGCATAGTCCGGGGTCTGCTTCGCCTTGTTCGGCTGCGTGACGTCACTGATGCGATTGAGGCGGAAGTTGCGACGCTCTTCCCGGCCACCATCCCGCCCGACCAGATACCAGTGGCCGCTGAGGAAGAACAGGCCGTACGGCTCCACCGCCCGCGTCTCGCGCTGCCCGGAGCTCATCGCACGATAGACGAAGGTGACCCTCTTTCGGTGGCGCAATGCGTCACCGAGCGCCGCGAAGACACTCGCGTCGGGCTGCGTCCTGGAGGCGATCAGGCGCGGCAGTTCGGCCGACGCTTCAGCCGCGTCGAGTGGCAGGTCGACGGCCAGCTTGCGCATCGCACCATCGATGTCGGCGCGCAGCAACGGGTCGCCGAGCCCGCGGATCGTCGCCGCCGCATCAACGATCGCCTCCAGTTCCTCCGGCGCCAGCACCAGCGACGTGAGCGCCTTGTATCCATATTGATCAACGCGGGCCGGAGAGCGCAGCGCGCCACCCGGCACAGCGATACAGAGATAAGGAAGATAGAAGTTGTTGCGCTGCAGTCGGTACGAGCCGCCGGAATTCCCGTGCTCATCCGGCAGGGACTCAATCGCCACTCCGAGCGCGCGCAAGGCGTCCTTGTCTCGCTCGAAGGCGCGCTTGAGCGTGTCCGCGAGGCGTGCGCGAGTACCATCGTCCGGAGCGGCTTCGGCGATGACATCCTTGGCGTGATACTCGGGCACCGCCGCCGTCAGTTCCTTGAAGGTGGCCGGCGTGCTGCGTCCGAGCAGCGCGGCGAGCAAGTCCACCCAGCGTTCAAGCCTCGGATTCCGGGGGCCGGCAGACGCCGCGGGAAACGCGTCGTCATCCACTTCGATGGAGCGCGCAGGTGGTGTCGGCATCTGGCTTGTGCAGTGGAAGAACGATGGGGCCCGTCGACAAGCTATCGCGAGCGACGGCGACCGCACCGGCGCCGAGGTGTGGCCCGCGGCACCGCGCCTACCTGGCGCGTCTCCGCGGTATCAGCCACGTCACGCGCTCGGTCTCCGCTTCCACGCGCGTCCGGGAGTAGACCAGCGGGAAATACGTGTCCTTCGCCCATAACGCGAGCAGATCAGCATAGTGTGGACTCCGTGGGTCGGCCGACTGCCCGGGAACATTGGTGACGATCGACCGGTCGAAATCCGCCAGGTCGATCACTTCGCGGAACGATGCACCGGCCGTCTGCCGAAATCCGGCACCACCGGTCGCGTTCACGGTGTTCCCATCACCGCTGCGCGATGCGGGCGGCAGATCGTACGTGGCCGACAGCGGATGCCGGAACGATGCCGTGTGAACCTTGCCCCACGCCCACGCCGCCTGATCCGAGCCGAAGCGTCGGAGCACATCGGCCGTGGCGTCATCCAGCGCACCGACCACGATCGAATCCAGTGCCGCCGTGCCCTGATGCCGCTCGAGATACTGTTCCAGCCAGTGGTACGACGGTCGCAGCGCCAGCATCCCGGCCACCTCACCGAGGCCGATCGTCTCGCGCGTGATCGCGCGCCGGTAGAGCGCCGGTGCCCACGCGGAAAACAACGTCGGCGCCGTCTCCTCGCGCGACATCCGTTGATTCCATCCTGTGAGCAATGCAACGTCACTGCGCGACGCTGCCCCCATCCGCGCGGCCGCCGCCTGGAGCGATGGGATCAGCGCGCCGGCCAGCAACGACTTGTCATCGTGCTGCAGCGCAGCGAAATCCGCGACCGTGAAGCGTTGCGCCGTGCCCAGCACCTCCCGCACGCGGTCGGCGCGATACCGTGTTGCCCATTCGTAGGAGATGGGTGTGGTGTAGCCCGGCGGCAGGATGTTGTCGTTGGAGGTACTGATGAAACCCGACGCCGGATTGTACGCGCGCGGCAGTTCCATGCCTGGCACGAACCCACTCCATTCGTGGCTGCCGCTGCCGGGTACCGGCAGCAATCCGCTCCAGGCACGCTTCGGCATCAGTCCGGCGGCGATCCAGCCGATGTTCCCGTCAACATCGGCATAGACCATGTTCTCACTCGGCATCAGCCACTTCGTCATCGCGGCTTCGAACTGCGTCCAGTTCCGCGCACGATCCAGCGCCAGTGAACCCAGGTAGCTCGCGGTACCCGGTTCACTGTGCACGGACCGGATGGCAAACGCGCGCCGTCGCGCAGTATCGATCGATACGATCGGCCCGTGCACGGTGAACTCCAATGCGATGACACGCGGTGGTTCACCCTTCACACGGATCGTGTCCACGCGCCGCTCGATCGCGCGCAGGGAACCACGATACGCATAGCAGCCAAGTGTCCCGGCCGCAGCGCCCGCACAGGTGCTGAGTGCCTCGACGTACACATCCTGCTGATCCATGCCGACCACAGTAAGTCCAAAGGCGATGCGGTCGTTGTGGCCGATGGCGACACCGGGCGACGCCGGCTCGCCCGCACCAATCACGTTCCATCCCGGTGCGACGAGGTGTGTCAGATACCGAACCGCAGGGTTGGTGATCACCCGGTGGGGATCGTTGGCCAGAATGGGGCGTTGCGTTGCGGTCTTCGCACCACTCACGACCCAGTTGTTTGACCCTTCGATCCGATTGTAGGCCACGTCGGCGAAGGCGCCATTGAAACCACCGAGCGACGCACTGCTGATCCCGGCGAGGTCCAGACCGGGCACCGGATCGAGCGCACGCACCGGGTCCGCCGGCAACAGCTCCTCCACCCGTGCCGCACCGAGCGCCGCGACGAGCTGCGCACGCAGCACTTCACTCGGGCCATTGCCAACACCACTCAACCCGGTCGCGCGTGCGAGCGGCACCGTGATGTCCCACGGCTCCGGCTGAAAGCCGAGCATCGCAAACTCCAGAGGCAGCGCGTTGCCGGCCTGCGCGATGTAGGCATTCACTCCCGCGACAAATGCCGTCACGATCGCCTTCGTGTCGGGACCATACGCTGCCCACTCGCGCACCATGCTGCCACGATAGGTGAACAGCCGCGCGAACCGGTCACGCTCGATGGCCGTCGGGCCAAGGACTTCGGCCAGCCGGCCCTCGCCCTGCCGGCGCCACATCTCCATCTGGAACAGGCGATCCTGCGCGGCGACGAAACCCTGCGCGAAGAAAAGATCGCGTTGATTCTTCGCATAGATATGCGGCACGCCCCACCGGTCCCGCCGCACCTCGACCGTCGCCGTGAGCCCCGGCAGCCGAAGTGAATCGACAGGTGCGGCCAGCGGCTGGGCAAGGCCCGCCGACGTCGCGAGCATTGGCCCGAGGCCAAGCAGTGCGACCAGCGAACAGCACACGCGGTTTCGTGACGTCATGGCAGGGCTCCGTTCAGGATTCAGAGCCGTAATCTGCGGCGGGTTCGCCACGCTCGCATCGCCACCAGAAAAATGAGTGCCGGCTGGCCCCGTTCCGGCTACAGAGTCGTCCGGAGCCGCATCAGCCCTTCTTGCGCCACGGACGCGACCAGCGTGCCATCCTGCGTGAAGATGCTCCCGCGCACGAAGCCGCGTGCGCCGGCGGTGACGGGACTGTCCATCGAGTACAGCATCCACTCATCGACACGGAACGGTCGGTGGAGCCAGACGGCATGATCCAGCGACGCCAGCTGCATCCCCGGCGAGCGAAACGACAGCCCGTGCGGCTGCAGCGCAGTGCCCAGCAATCCATGATCGGACGCGTACGCGAGCACCGCCTGATGGAGCAGCGGATCATCCGGCAATGGGCCCAGCGACTTGAACCAGACGTGGCGCACCGGTGGCCGCGGCTTCGGATCGAAGGGATCGAGCGGGTCCACCGGTCGGAAATCGATTGGCCGCTCCTGCGTCAGCACCGGCCGCAGGGGCTCCGGAATGCGCGACGCCATTTCCCGGATCAGCTCGAGTTCGGACGTCAGCACCTCGGCCGCTGGCACCGATGGCATCGACTCCTGATGCTCGATCCCCTGCTCGGCAACCTGGAAGGAGGCCGAGAGATTGAAGATCGCCTGCCCATGCTGAATCGCCGTCACCCGTCGCGTCGTGAAACTCGACCCATCGCGCAGCCGATCGACGAAGTAGACGATCGGGGCCTTCAGGTCACCCGGAAGGATGAAGTATCCGTGGACGGAGTGCGCTTCGCGCGCGCCTTCGACCGTGCGACGGGCCGCGACCAGCGCCTGAGCGAACACCTGACCACCAAACACGCGACCGGTGCCGATATCGCGGTTCTGACCACGGTAGATGTTCACTTCGAGCGGCTCGAGATCGAGCAGCAGCAGCAGGTCGTCGACTTGGCCAGACATGACAGGCACGGATTGGGGGGAACACGAATCCGACGTCCATCCGCCCTCGCGTCACGAGGATCGTGCAACGGGCCGACGCCGGATCCGGGCACCCGCAACGTAGCCAAGGCGCCAAGACCAACCAACGCGACAGGGCCCCCGACGAGGACGCCAGGTCACGCGTCGCGTGCACCCCGACGTGCGCGAATGACGGAAACCACACACGCCCTGACCAGAGACCGCATCAGGGCGTGTGTGCTTCCGGCCAGAGCGCCGACTACACCGTGATCGCCATCCCGCGATAAATCCGTGAACGGTAGCGCGAATCCTCGGCGTCAGGCAGCGGAGCGCCCGCGAGCAGTACGGCGCGGGCGAAGCGACGGACTTCCTCGAGCGTCTCCTCATCGTTCCGTGGTTCCTCACTCCGCACGCGACGCGTCAGATTGATCTGATTCACTGGCACGTCGTTCACGAGGCGCTCGTTCTCGACTGCCAGCGTCGCCGTCAACGCGTGCATGGTTGTCTTCACGAAGTTGGCCAGCGAGAATGCCTCGACGTGACCGCCCGCCGGCACGTCGGGTGAGACCAGCACCAGCTGCGTATCATCGAGCAAGGACGCCTTCCGTGCCACCCGGAAGTGATGCGTCAGGTTCTCATCGACCAGTTCCCGGAACGCGGTCGCATCGAGTACCTCGCCGTCGGTGCCGAACAATGCCGTCGGCAGCGGCGCGAACGGCGTCGAAACCACTGTGGTCGGCTTGTCAGCCTGTTGCAGCGCCGCATCCATCCCCGCCTCGATGTCGTCGCCACACGGGATCTTGATCAGGGCGCGCCGCAGTTCGCGTGGCACCAACGCTTCGATCCCGTCGGCGCCGGCCATCGTCTTCGTCAGCAGAACCACCCGACTGACCTGACACAACTCCACCAGCTGTCGGACCGCCTCCGCCAGATGCGGCGCCAGATGTTCACCGATCAACCAGACCGTCCGCCCGCGCAATTGATCAAGCCGCTCGCGCTTCGCGCTGCCGAAGAGTTCGCGCTCCGTGATGGACCGCTCGAGATTGAGCCCACCCGACGGCATGAACGTCTCGCCGCTGATGGCGCGATCGGCGAGGAAGAACACCGTCGCCAGTGCCACCTCCGTTTCCGTCGGCATCCGGCGCAGATGCAACAACGACAGCACGCCGCGGTGCACCTTCTCCGCCTCACGAGCGATCATCGTGGGCGGCAGGAATGGCACATCATCCGGCGGCGTTCGGCGCAGCCAGCGGTCCTTCAGCGGTATCTGCCAATTACGGATGTCGAGGAAGAGGCCGCCGAGCGCCAGGCGCCCGAGCAGTTGTGCCGCGATCGGCGGCGTCATGAGGTACTCGCCCCATGACGCGCCATCCGCGGCTTCGCGCTGACAGTGTGCCGCCAGATCGCGCAGCTCCTGCGGCAGATCCGCCTCACTCGCCAGCCGTGTCACATCGTTCGACGCCAGGTGGTCGAGCGTCACATCCACGCGCACACCGCGGCGGACGGTCTTCACCACCGCAGCGTGAATCGCGTTCAAGCGGCGGTTCTCGAGGATCAACCGGCCGCGGCGCTGGAACAACCCGGGCTTGCCACCCAGTCCACGCAAACGGTCGCCGTCCACCGGGCCCGGTGCAATCGCATTGATCTGAATCTCCGGACCAAGGTGGCGCGCCAGCGATTCCACCAGCGCCCGCTGTCCCGCCTTGGAGACCGCGTAGTCGGCACGGTTGGGGTACGCCACCGCCAGATGCTTCTCGCCACCGAAGTAACTCGAGACGTTCAGGATGTAGCCGCTGCCCTGCTTGCGCATAACGGGCACCACTTCCTTCAGCAGCGCATAGTTCGACACGAGGTTGGCGTCGAGCGTGTAGCGCCAGGCATCCAGCGACATGTCGACCACCATCTCCTCTGCACCCGAGACCCCGGCGTTGTTGATGAGGTAGTCGATGCGGCCGAATGCAGCCAGCGTCCCCTCGACCGCCAGTTTCAGGGTCGCCACGTCGCCCACGTCGACACCTGCCATGATGCGTACCCGGCGATCAGCGCCGCTGTAGCCCACATCTTCGAGTTCACCGACGATCTGCGCCCGCATCACCTCGAGTTCACTTTCACGCCGTGCCACCAGCATGACGCGCGCACCCGCCACGGCCAGCAGTCGCGCAACCTGCCCGCCAATCCCCGCCGAGCCGCCGGTGATCAATGCCACCTTGCCGAGGTGGAGTCCGGTCAGGTTTTCCATGAATCCAACCATCGAGCGCTTGGCACCCGTCGCCCTCACGATCGATTTCGGCATGTACAGGTTGACCTGCGGGATCCGCCGGTCGGTACAGATCAGCCGAGCGGCCTGACCGGCGCCAAACCGACGATTCTCCGGCTCGGTGTTGCCGTAGCGAATGATCTGGTTTCCCCACTCGATCCATTGCCGCCGACCATGCTTGACATCGACCTTGGTTTCGTCGCGCCAGACGCGCGTCAGCGACTCGAGTGCGGCGCGTAGCAGGTCGGCGTAGGAGTTGTATGCCCCATCACTCCCATTCGACATCATGATGAATCGCGGGTTGCGCGGCAGGTCCGTGCGCGCGCTCCAGTAGCGGCTGAGCGTCCGCGCCAGCGCAATCGCGCCGGTCAGTTCATTGTCGATGAAGGCATCGATGTCCGCATCGGACGTCTCGCACACGAGCCCGGTGAAGCGCTCCGGACCAAACGCGGGCAGGATGATGGCGCCATGAATCGGCCCTCCGCCGGCCGGGCCATCGGCCAGCGCCTGCTCCATGGTTGCAACGACGCCGCGGTCAAAGCGTGCAACACGGATCTGGGCGTCGAGCCCGTGCGGCGCGAGGAGTGCCTGCACCCCGGCAACATCTGCCTCTCGTGGCACGCCGAGCAATACCATGGCACCCACTTCAGCCTGCAGTCGCGCGATGGCCAGTCCGTCTTCCAGTGCATCTCCGCACGCGACAACGACCGAGATGCCGCTGCCATCCACCGTCCGCATGGTCGGGCGTGACACAAACTCGGAGCGACTCTCCTTGCGCACCCACATGCCATGCGTCACTTCGAAGTCATGCCCATTGAATGCCGCCGACTCTTCGCTGCCGAGAAACACGCAGGTGTTCGCGACATCCTTCGGCGTCGGGAACGTGCGACCGGCGGCGGGCTCCTCGCCCGCGCGTTTCAGTGACATCAGCCCGGTGAACGATGTGGCTGTCGTCCCCGGTTCATCACCGCGCATCTTGTCCATCGCGGCGAAGACCGTCTGAATCCGTTCCGAACGGATGGGCCCCGGATAGACCGTATTGACCCGGATGCCGCGTTCACCGAGTTCGAAGGAGAGCTGACGCGACAACGCGTTCAGCGCCGCCTTGGGCACCACGTATGGCGATCTGGCGTAATACTCCGTCCGCGAGAAGATCGTGGAGATATTGATGATGGATCCACCCGGCCGCATGACGCGAGCCGCTGCGTTGGCGACATGCCACGCCACGCCGAGGATGCTGCGCATCGCATCACCTACCGTCTCGCTGTCGGTCGATCCTGCCGCCCGCAGCGCGTCCAGTTCCTCGCGCGTGAGCGGCACACTCCGCAGCGGCTGGCGGGGGCCCGCCGAGCCGGCATTGTTGACCACGACATCGATTCGCCCGTGCGCGGCCATCGCATCCGCGAACGCCGCGCGCACCGAGGCGGGATCAGCACCATCGAGCGTCACGACAGTCGCCCGGGCATCCGGGACCCCGGTGGCCTGAATCGCGTCCAGCCGGGCCGCGTCCACGCGGCCACGCTCGCGACCCGTCAGCACCACGGTCGCACCTTCCCGCAGATAATGGCGCACGATGTGGCCACCAAGATTCCCCGCTGCACCGGTGACGAGTGCCACCTTGCCGACCAAGCGTCCTTCCCGTGCCATGCCGTCCATTCCCTCTCCAATCGCAGGCGGTGTCGACGTTCCCTCGGACAGTGCGGTCATGATGTGCGCTCCGTGGCGGCCCACGCTTCGAGCAATGCCTCCTTGCTGCGCAGTCCGAGCGCCGGCAAGGCATGGTTCACCAGGTAGTTGGCCCCGGCGTGCCGATTCTCCCACATCGCCTGGTGCGCCGTGGGCAACTCGTGCCACGGCACCACCGTCGGTGGCGTGATCTCGAGCAGCCCCGCCGCAATCATGTCGTTCATGCGGGTGACTTCGAACGCGTTGGTCAGGTGGGTTCCGAGAATGGACGCGGTCGGCATCAGGATCTTCCGTTGTCTGGTCCACACCTGTGGCGCGTAGAACGCGTATCGGTGCCCGGCCATCTCTTCGCAGTAGACCACGCGTCCGGTGAACGGCTTCACCAGCGACGTCGAGACACCGAGCGCATCGTGACCGGCACGCTCCATGATGACATCAGGCGCGCCGCGCGGATTGTCCGGCGACCGCAGCACCTTGCCCACCGCCGCGCCGAACGGTTTCAGCGTGTGGTCCTGGAAGTCACGCACCGCCTGACGGAACGTTTCCGTTGCCGTCCTTGCATCGGGCAGTCGTGGCATGGTCCGCGGCCACTCGAACTCCGACGACCGCCGCCCGATCTCTTCCAGCGACACGACGCCGGCGATCGCGTCCTCGAAACCGAGCGACTGGAGAAACTCGCGCTGGCCATCGGTGGTCGCGGCCACGACGCAGCGTCCGCGCAGAGCGCGCACCGCCTCGATCATCTCGAGGCCAATGTTGTCCACCAGCTCCGTGGAGCGCGGGCCATAGAACACCAGCACCGCCTCGCCGGCGCGCATCGCGGCGCGGCGCAGCATCGTTTCCGGATCAGACGCGCCCCGCTTGCCGACAAACGTGAAGTGGTAGCCGCTCGACGCGCCGTAGAACGTGAGCTCGCCCCCCTGCTCCAGTAACTGGAAGGACCGGGGGAATGCCGTCTCTCCCGCATGTGATACGACGTAGTCGGCCAGGCGCCCGCCGTTCTGCGCCCGGTACTCCGCACACAGCACCTCCCCCGCTGCCAGCCACGCACGCGTTCCCGCGTCATCTTCGGGCACCACGCTGAAAAGCTCCGCGAATCGTCGGTCTTTCCGGTCGAGCGTTGCCGTCGCACCGAGGGCGCGCACCGCAGCCGCGCGTTCCACGCTGGACACCAGCCCGGTCACCTGCACGCCGGTCTTGAGTGCGGTCTTCAGCGCTTCGAGGCCCGTTCCCGTCGCCGAGCCCTCGACGAACATCGTCTTTCCCGCTTCGATCTTCAGCGTGGTAAACAACGCGCGCACGATCGTACCGAGGTTCAGGATGTATGACCCCGCCTGTTCGAGCGTCAGATCGCCCGGCACCGCGTGCAACTGGGGCGCCTGTGCCACGATGAATTGCGAGTGGCTGCCGAAATCCGTCTCGTAACCCTGAATCGAGAAATCGGCGTACATCGGATCGCGCGCCGCCAGGGGCGAAAGCAGATCGCTCTGGCCGCTGTAGATCGCCACCAGGTCACCCACCTTGAGCCGGCCCTCGGCCTTCGCATCACTGCCCAGCGCGGCCACCAGCCCAAGTCCACCGGATCCCGTCACCTGCACGTCGAGGTCGTGGTTGTCAAAGCTCGACACCGGAATGCCGGTGATCGCCCAGATGTCGTTGAAGTTGACTTCCGAGGCGAGCACATACACCAACGCTTCCATCGCGCCGGGCAGTGTCACCGGTACGATCAACTCCTGCTCCGCCACGTTCGGTGGGCCGAAGCGCGGAGCGCCAGTCGCCTGATCCTTCGGCACGCCGAACGCAAACTGCCACGACGGAATCTGCGTCACGCCGGGATAGAACGGCGCACCGACGGGCAGCAACGCGCCGTCCCCCAGCTGCGCGTTGATGAACGCCGACTGCTCACCAACCAACCGCACGCCATCCCGCTTGACCGGCAACGGGGCGCTCTGCTTGTCGAGGAACTGTCGGATGCCCGTCTTGCCCCCCTCGGGATCGACCACCCCTTCGGCGAACAGTTCGGCCTCACGCAGCAGCCCGGCCGGCACACCAAACGTCCATCCGGTCCGCACCGCGTCGAGCACCCGCTCCCCGGCCCTGGCGCGGCCGGCCCACGCCAGTTGGGCGAGAATGCGCTGCAGATACTCGTCCGTCAGCACCGCCTCGAGATCGATGGCGCCGGCGTCAATCCAGGTCTGCGTGTCCGCCAGCCGCCCCTGGTGCGCCTTGCCGAGGACACTGACATCGCCAGTGCGATACCACTCGCGGATACGGGCGTGCGCACACGACAGCACATCGTCGGCGGCACCGGTCAGTTCGTCCACCAGCCCGATCTCGTGCGCCCGCGCGCCGTCGATGTTGCGCCCGCTCAGCAGCAGCTCCAGCGCATCGCGGAGCCCGTCGGCACCGTGCCGATCAGCAAGCAACCGCGGCAGCCGCTGCGTTCCGCCATACCCCGGCAACAGGCGCAGCCGAATCTCCGGCTGCCCGAACTGCGAGAACGGTTCGGCGATCCGGTAGTGACAGGCGAGCGCGAACTCCATTCCGCCACCCAGCGCCACCCCCTGGATCGCGGCGATGCACGGCTTGCCCATCCGCTCGATCTGCCGGAACGCCAGCTGTGCATTGTTCGGCAGCACACGCGCCTGTTCGAGCGTGTGCATCTCGTCGAGGAACTGACGGATATCGGCGCCCGCCACGAACGACGACGTGCCATCGCCGGTGAACACCACCGCCTTCACGTCGTCGCGGCGAGCCAGATGATCGACGACGATGTTCAGTTCATCCAGCGCGCGCTCATTCAGCGCATTCACCGGCGGATTGGTCACATAGACCGTCGCGACCTTCGCCCCGACCGCCAGCGAGTTGTACTGCACGCGGAAGTAGCGATACCGCTCGAAGAGCTGCTGCTCCTCCGAGAGTTTCTGCTTCCGCTGCCACTCGGCAATCGCGGTCGCCAGCTCGGCGATCGACTCCGGGTTGCGCAATGTGCTCATGTCGCCGATCTCGGTGCCTTCCACCAGCGCACGCACCATCCGGCGTACATACTTGCCGCTGCGTGTCTCCGGGAACTGGGTCACCTCGATGAAGTCACTCGGCACCGCAACGGCGCCCTTCTCGAACCGCACCAGCTCCGTCAGGCGTCGCTTGTCGTCCTGCGTCAGCGTCCGACCAGCGCTGGGCTTCACGAACGCCAGCGGCGTCAGGCCTTTCTCGCGATGGGGCGCACCAACGACGATCACGTTCCCCACCGGTGAATCGAAATCGAGCTGACGATGACGGAGAATCGCGCCCTCGATTTCTTCCGTGCCCATGCGGTGGCCCGACACATTGATCACGTCGTCGCTGCGCCCATGCAGCGACACCGATCCATCAGCATAGCGCACGGCGAAATCGCCCTGCGTGTAGGCCCACACGCCCTTCCATCGCGACCAGTACGTGCTCGTCCACCGTCCGAGATCGCCCTTCCATGCCGTGGCTACGCGCGAACCCTCGATCCGGAAGTTCTCACTGTCACCCCAGACCGTGCGCGCCAGGTAGGGGTATGGCGCGGAAATCACGATCTCGCCCTTCTCGTCCAATGCCGTTCGCCGGAACGGCGCACCCGACGCACCGCCGCGCCGGTACAGCGCCAGCGGGGCCTCCGGATTCACGTCATCCGCCGCCGACTCGGCCCAGACATCACCCACGATCCACGGCAGCGGATAGGTGTGTGCATCAGCACGCAACGGGTAGTCGCCATTGCCGTAGAAGTGCGTCCAGGCAATGCCACCATGCTCGGTGGCCCAGTACGAATTGATGTACCAGGGCGCCAGCAGGTCCATGCCGAACTGCTGCACAGTCGGCGACGTCGGCTCCGCGCAGAACGTGCACACACGCAGCGTGGACAGATCGTAGCGCCGCACATCCTCCGCGTTCTGCGAGTCCTGCATGATGCCCTTCAGGAACGTCACGCCCGCCTTGAAGATACTGACCTTGTGACGCTCGATGATCGATGCGAATCGCCCGGCGTGCGGAAAGACCGGCGCCCCTTCGGTGAAGACACTGGTGACGCGCGTGCAGAGTGC
This sequence comes from Gemmatimonadaceae bacterium, assembly GCA_031423355.1. GTDB lineage: Bacteria > Gemmatimonadota > Gemmatimonadetes > Gemmatimonadales > Gemmatimonadaceae > JACMLX01. Next base: position 20,897 of record JANPFJ010000440.1, read on the forward strand.
GGCGGAGATCATGTAGCTCTGCCCGGTGATCCAGCCCGGGTCGGCCACCACGTACATCACGTCGCCGGCCTGCGCATCAAAGGCCACACGCATTGAATGAGCGATGCCCGACGTGTAGCCGCCGTGTACGTGCACCACGCCTTTCGGCTTGCCGGTCGAGCCAGACGTATAGATGAAGAACAGCGGGAACTCCGCATCCAGCGGCGCTGGAGCGCTCGCCGCCCAGATCGCGCGCACGAACGCCGCATCCGGCAGCGCGAGCAGCTCGGTTTCGCTGGCGACGGCCACTCCGGCCGATCGCGCGGCAGACAGGATCGTCTCAAGTGCCGCATCCGTGAGATCGTGACTCCACCGGTCGCGTTCCTCACGCCACACGATGTCATCGATACCGCTGTGCCGGACCACCACCACCGCATCGACCCTCGGCGGCGTCGACACCAGCGCCGCCGCGATCGCCGTGCGCACTCTGCTCGCCTCGCTGGCCGGGAGCTCGTGTGCGTCGGAGAGTGTCTGCAGCGCTCGTCCCACGCCGCGCATCACGTCACTCCGCTGCACCGTGATCTCGCCCGAGAGCGTCTCGTCGATCGCCCCCAGCAACGCCGCAATCCGCGACGACGGCAGCTGCATCACCTGCAGCGTCTCGGCAACGACACGTCTCGCCGAGTCCAGCGGCACATAGTCATCCAGCGCCGGATCGGTATACGCCGTCTTGAACGGCACGATCTGCGCATTGCGGTACCCGCCGTCGCAGGTGACAACGACGCGTGCGCCGGCATCGTGGATCCGATCGCTGAGCGTCTTGTCGCTGAACCCGCCAAACACCGGCGTGTACACCACGCCCAGTCGCTTCGCCCCTTCGGTCCAGAACAGCTGCGCCGGAATGTTCGGCATGTTCAACGCAATGCGATCACCGCGTTGCAGGCCGAGCGACTGCAACGCGATCGAACACTTCGCCGACTCCAGCAGCAGCGTGCGCCGCGAGACCGGGTAGCATTCGACCGGGCCACCGCGCCCATCGTCAACCGACATGTCCCAGCGATCCCCTTCGAAGATCAGCGCCGCTTCGGCACCGTGGCCGGAGAGCACGTGGCGATCGACTTCGTTGAAGCCCGCATTCGTCAGCGCCCCTTCGAACCACCGCCAGTAGGGAGCGTCATCACCATTGAAGGCCCGGCTCCAGGGCGCGTACGCCACAGGCAGCGCGGGGACCACGACGGCTCCGCTGACCGCGTCCCAGCCGGTCCAGCGTTGCGTTGCGTCATCCCAGCTGATCCAGGCGCCATGTGCGCCGATCGTCGGATGAAACCAGTGGAGTTCGCGCCGGGCGATCTCGCCGTGAAAGCGCCCCGGATCCGCGAGGCACTCGGCCCGCATCCGTTCCCAGTCGGTGCGCGACCGGATGGGGTTTCGCCGCGCCACAGGAGGCGACACGACGCGTAGCCCCGTCGGTTCGACGGGGAAAGTCTCTGCCAGTACGGCCATGCCGGCTACTCCGGGCGGTGGCGGGAAGAAAGTGCTGCACGATCCACGGTGTCGGCTACCCCGGCGCCGCAGCACAAATGAAGCCGGGGACCCGAGCAACTCGCAAGGACGAGACTGCACCCGGCGCGTTGGGCAACGTCGGTAACCGGCTATCCGGCAGATCATGCACCGGCCCCCCATACCGCACCCGTCTCGGAGCCCGAGTGCGGCAATGGCGCGCTGCCGCCACACGGCAGCATACTGTCCCGCTGTGTGGCCTTACTCCCTCGTCCCCCTCGGTGAGCGCGCGCTCACGATCGATCTCTCCGCCGTCGACCCGCTGTCGATGCGGAGGCTGATTCAGGCGCTCGATGCGCGCGTCCGCGACGA